>NZ_JBVJMF010000008.1:277462-372320 GCF_055584345.1 Streptomyces sp. NPDC104106 | reverse complement strand
TCCGAGCGCGGGAAGAACTCGTACCAGGACCCGAACAGCGCCCGCTCCCGCTCCACCAGCAACGGCATCGGGTCCGAGGCCGTGACCAGCTCCCGTAGCGGATGGCGCTCCAACACGGCCCGCACCCGCGCCGACAGGGCCGGCGCGAGCCGCTCCCGCACCGAGCGGGAGTCATCGCGCAGGGCCGCCACCGCGTCCCGTACGAGCGGGCGGTGGGCCTTCGGGACGCCCTCGGCGGCACGCTCGTACAGCCGGGCGCCCTCCTCCAGCACCAGCGCGGTGTCGATACCGGCCGGGATCTTCACGCTCGCGTGGTGCCGCCAGGTGGCCAGCGGATCCGACCAGGCCTCCACGGCGTACGTCCAGCGGCCCGGCTCACCGGCGGTGACGACGGCGCCCCAACGGTCGGTCCCCGGGGCGAGTTCGCGCATCGGCGTCCAGGGCCCCGGCCGGCCGGCCGGGTCACGCAGCACCACGTTCGCCGCGACGGCGTCGTGGCCCTCCCGGAAGACGGTGGCCGACACCTCGAACGACTCACCGGTCACCGCCTTGGCCGGCCTGCGCCCGTGCTGGACCACGGGGCGTACGTCGAGGACGGGGATACGGCCGAGGGTCGTCCCCGCGGGGGCGGAACCGGCGTCGGCGGCGCCGGGCGGACCGGGTGGGCCGGCGACGGGCTTTACGACGTTCTTGCCCTTTGTCTTCTTCTTCGCCGCCGTGGCCTTGCTGCCCGGCGGTGGTCCTGACGAGTGGTGCGTGGCGGGCATGACCGCTCCTGTCCGCGTCAACGTGGGTGTGGGCGGATCGATGTGGGGAGGTGGGTCCTGCGAGGTGCTGTGGTGCGCCTGTGGGGTGGGTACGTGCAGGAGCCTTCCCACCCGGTTCGGGTGGGCAATCCGGCACTTTGTTAACTACTCGCGCGTATGTCCACCCGTCGGACCGGCCCCCTTTTCCCGGCTACCCCGCAACCGCCCCCGCACGCCCCGACACCCCGCCTGACAGGTCCCCACCGACCCCCCGGTAACCACTACCGTCGACAGTGACGACGAGACGTACAGCGCCGTACGTCTCTTCCCGCGACGCGTCCGAGGTGGCAGTGTGAAGGCGATCCGTCGGTTCACCGTCCGTCCCGTGCTCCCCGAACCCCTCCGGCCACTGAGCGACCTGGCGCGGAACCTGCGCTGGTCCTGGCATGCGGAGACGCGCGATCTGTTCCGGTCCGTCGACCCGGAGGCATGGGCCGGTGCCCAGCAGGACCCGGTGCGGCTGCTGGGCCGGGTGCGGCCGGCGCGGCTCGCCCAGCTCGCCGGGGACCGCCGGTTCCTGCGCCGGCTCGGCGCCGTGGCCGACGACCTCGACGACTATCTGACCGGCGAGCGCTGGTACCAGGCCCAGGCCGGCGGACTGCCCGCCGCCGTCGCCTACTTCTCGCCGGAGTTCGGCCTCACGGCGGCGCTGCCCCAGTACTCCGGCGGCCTCGGCATCCTCGCCGGCGACCATCTGAAGGCGGCCAGCGACCTCGGCGTACCGCTGATCGGGGTGGGGCTGCTGTACCGGCACGGCTACTTCCGCCAGACCCTGTCCCGGGACGGCTGGCAGCAGGAGCACTACCCGGTGCTCGACCCCAACGAACTGCCCCTCACCCGGCTGAAGGAGCCCGACGGCACGCCCGCGCAGGTCTCCCTCGCGCTGCCCGGCGGCAAGGCGCTGCACGCCCGGATCTGGGTGGCCCAGGTGGGCCGGGTGCCGCTGCTGATGCTCGACTCGGACGTGGAGGACAACGACCTCGGCGAACGCGGCGTGACCGACCGGCTCTACGGCGGCGGCAGCGAGCACCGCCTTCTGCAGGAGATGCTGCTCGGCATAGGAGGGGTGCGGGCGGTGCGGGCGTACTGCCGGCTCACCGGGCACCCCGGGCCGGAGGTGTTCCACACCAACGAGGGGCACGCGGGCTTCCTCGGACTGGAGCGGATCGCCGAACTCTGCGCGGGCGGGCTGGACTTCGACGCGGCTCTCGAAGCCGTGCGCGGCGGGACGGTCTTCACCACCCACACGCCGGTCCCGGCCGGCATCGACCGCTTCGACCGGGAACTGCTCGCCCGGCACTTCGGACCGGACGCCGAGCTGCCCGGCATCGACGTCGACCGGGTGCTGCGCCTCGGCATGGAGACGTACCCGGGCGGTGAGCCCAACCTGTTCAACATGGCCGTGATGGGACTGCGGCTGGCGCAGCGGGCCAACGGGGTGTCGCTGCTGCACGGACAGGTCAGCCGGGAGATGTTCGCGGGACTGTGGCCGGGATTCGACGCCGAGGAGGTGCCGATCACCTCCGTGACCAACGGGGTGCACGCGCCGACCTGGGTGGCCCCCGAGGTGCTGCGGTTGGCGGCCCGGGAGGTCGGCGCCCAGCGGGCGGAGGACGCGCTGACGCTCGGCGGCTCGGACCGCTGGGACTCCGTCGCCCGCATCCCGGACGAGGAGGTCTGGGAGCTGCGCCGCACCCTGCGCGAACAGCTGGTGCTGGAGGTGCGGGAGCGGCTGCGCGCGTCGTGGCGGCAACGGGGCGCGGGCGACGCCGAGTTGGGCTGGATCGACGGGGTGCTGGACCCGGACGTGCTGACGATCGGCTTCGCGCGCCGGGTGCCGTCGTACAAGCGGCTGACGCTGATGCTGCGCGACCCGGACCGCCTCATGGAACTCCTGCTCCACCCCGACCACCCGGTGCAGATCGTGGTGGCGGGCAAGGCGCACCCCGCGGACGACAGCGGCAAGCGCCTCGTCCAGGAACTGGTCCGCTTCGCCGACGACCCGAGGGTGCGCCACCGCATCGTCTTCCTGCCCGACTACGGCATGGCGATGGCGCAGAAGCTCTACCCCGGCTGCGACATCTGGCTGAACAACCCCCTGCGCCCCCTGGAGGCGTGCGGCACGTCGGGCATGAAGGCGGCCCTGAACGGCTGCCTGAACCTCTCCGTGCTGGACGGCTGGTGGGACGAGTGGTTCCAGCCGGACTTCGGCTGGGCCATCCCGACGGCGGACGGCGTGGGCACGGACGCCGACCGCCGCGACGACATCGAGGCGGCGGCGCTGTACGACCTGCTGGAGCAGCGGGTGACCCCGCGCTTCTACGAACGCGGCCGCGCCGGTCTGCCCGACCGCTGGATCCAGATGGTCCGCCAGACCCTGACCCTGCTGGGCCCGAAGGTGCTGGCCGGGCGCATGGTCCGCGAGTACGTCGAGCGCCTCTACGCCCCCGCAGCGCAGGCCCACCGCGCGCTGACCCCGGACACGGCGACGGACCTGGCGGCCTGGAAGTCCCGGGTGCGCGCGGCTTGGCGCGGGGTGAGCGTGGACCACGTGGAGACGACGGCGACGACGGCGACGGCGGAGCTGGGCACGACGGTGGGTCTGCGGGTCCGCGTCGGCCTCGGCGAGCTGACCCCCGACGACGTGGAGGTCCAGGCGGTCTCCGGCCGGGTGGACGCGGAGGACCGCATCACGGACGCGACGGTGGTCCCGCTGAAGCCCACCGGCGCGCCGGACCTGGAGGGCCGCCTCGTGTACGAGGGCCCGCTGGCCCTGGACCGCACGGGCCCCTACGGATACACGGTCCGCATCCTGCCGGCCCACCGGCTGCTCGCCTCGTCCGCCGAGATGGGGCTGGTGGCGGTGCCGGCGGGCGATGTGGTGGAGGGGGCGGGGGTGTTGCTGCGGTAGGGGACGCTCACTCCTCCGACAGCCCCGCGCACAGCCTCTTCAGCACCGCTCCGCATCGCCGCGCGTACGCGTGCTGAAAGCCGCGGGCCGCCGGGCCGCCGGCCCTTGTGTACCACTTGGCGGGCCGGCTGAAGGCGGCCACCGTCAGCCAGACGGTGCCGTCGCCCGTGCGGTCGACGAGGAAGGCCTCCTCGCCGCGTTCGGGGTGGCCTTCGAGGGTGCCGTAGGCCCAGCCGGCGCGGCGGGGCTGTTCGGTGGTCCAGATGATGCGGCAGGGGGCCTTGAGCAGGCCCGCCAGGGTGACGGTGACGTCGACGCCGGGGGCGGCGCGGTCGGCCGTCGCGTCGATGCCCACGCCCATCGCGCGGTGCATCTCCCAGGTGAGGACCGCCTCGGCCGCCCGCTGGAAGAGCTTCTCGCCCTCGCCGAGCCGGGTGCGGACGAAGAGGGGGTGGAAGCCGGGCGGGCAGTACGTCAGGTCGTCGCGGGTCGCGCCGACGGGCTCGTAGGTGAAGGGCGCCGAGGACATGGGTCACAAGGGTAGGCGGCACCCGGGTGTTCCTCCCACCGGGTGCCGCCTCAGGATCGACTAGGCGCTGGCCGACGCTGGTGCCCCGGCAGGCGACGTTTGCCCGTCAGGGAGCGGCGTCCGGTGCGTGCTGTCGGCGTGCCGGCCGGAAGTCCTCGTACTGGGCGTACGTGGGCTTTCGGCCGGTGCGGCGAGTGGGGGCGCCTCCCGCGCAGCGGGGAAGCGTGCCGGGCGTCGCCACGGGGCGAACGTCGCCTGCCCGGGCACTAGTTGACGTTGACCGCCGACCAGGCCGCGGCCACCGCCTTGTACTCGGTGCTGCCGGAGCCGTACAGGTCCGCCGCCGCCGACAGGGTGCCCGCGCGGGCGCCCGAGTAGTCGGTGGTCGACGTGAAGTACGTGGTCAGCGCCTTGTACCAGATCTGCAGCGCCTTGTCCCGGCCGATGCCGGTGACCGTGGAGCCGTTCGACGTCGGGGAGTTGTACGAGACGCCGTTGACCGTCTTCGCGCCGCTGCCCTCCGACAGCAGGTAGAAGAAGTGGTTCGCGACGCCCGAGGAGTAGTGGACGTCCAGGTTGCCGACCGACGAGGACCAGTAGTCGGCGCTGCCGCCGTCCTTGCTGGGCTTGTCCATGTAGCGCAGCGGGGTGCCGTCGCCGTTGATGTTGATCTTCTCGCCGATGAGGTAGTCACCGGGGTCGGAGGGGTTGTTGGCGTAGAACTCCACGCCGACGCCGCCGAGGATGTCGCTGGTCGCCTCGTTCAGGCCGCCGGACTCGCCGCTGTAGTCGAGGCCCGCGGTGTTGGCGGTGACGCCGTGGGTCATCTCGTGGCCGGCCACGTCGAGCGAGGTCAGCGGGTCGGCGTTGCCGCTGCCGTCGCCGTAGGTCATGCAGAAGCAGCTGTCGTCCCAGAAGGCGTTCACGTACGAGCTGCCGTAGTGGACGCGGGAGTAGGCGGCCTTGCCGTCGTTCTTGATGCCGCTGCGGCCGAAGGTGTTCTTGTAGTAGTCCCAGGTCTCCTGCGCGCCGTAGGCGGCGTCGGCGGCGGCCGTCTGGTTGCTGGAGGAGGTGGAGGCGGTGCCGGTGCCGAAGGTGCTGGTCGAGTTGGTGACCAGGGTGCCGGTGCCGGACGTCTTGCGGGCCAGGTTGTAGGTCTTGTGGCCGCCGCGCGAGGTGTCGTACAGCTGGTACGTCGAGCCCGACAGGTTGACGTTGAGGCTGACCGTGCCCGAGTACAGCGTCTTGCCGGTGCCGTTCGCGTTCTCGATGCCCTGGTACTCGAAGAGCTTCTTGCCCGTCGCGGCGTCGGTGATGACGTGCAGCTGGTTCGGGGTGCCGTCGTCCTGCAGGCCGCCGACGATCGTCTCGTAGGCGAGGACGGGCTTGCCGGAGGCGGCCCAGATCACCTTGCGCGCGCCGTTGGCCGTGCTCTGGGCGGAGCCGAGCGTTCTGGCGGCGGACACCGCCTGCTTCTCCGCCGTGGCGGGGGTGATCTGCGGCGTGAGCGAGGCCACCTTGATGGCTGCCTTGGTCGCCTTGGTGACGCCCTCCGTCCTGCCCGACCTGGCGGTGTGGACGACGAGGTCGCCGCCGAGGACGGGGAGTCCGGCGTAGGTGCGCTCGTAGCGGGTGTGGACGGTGCCGTCGACGTCCTTGACGACGTCCTTGACGATCAGCTTCTCCTTGGCGCCGAGGCCTATGCGCTGGGCGGTCTCGGCGGCGTTGTCCTGCGCCTTCTGCATCAGCGAGGCGTGGGTCGTGGCGGACAGCGCGGCGGGAGCGGCGGCCAGGGTCTTGGCGGTGGGCTCGGCGGAGGCGCTGGTGGTCAGCCCGGTGGAGAGCAGGGCTCCGGCGGCGACAGCGGTGGCGATGGCCAGAGTGGTGCGCTTGTGACGCGCGTAGCGGGGGCTCACTCGAAGCTCCTTCGGGTGGGGAGTCCGGGCCACGTGGGGTTACTGACCCGGAGGTGTGGGGTTGTGAAGTTGCTGTGCTGCTGCGGCGGGTGGAGAGAGAGTGACATCAAGGGCGCGTACATGTCAGGACCCTGAAGTGATGTTGACTGAAAAACGATCACCGCTGAAACATTTCGGGCGTGTGAACCCGGCTCGCCCGGGAGTGTCGAACCCCCGGACGGCGCCGTATCGCAGGGCCCGTGGCGTGCCGCTTGTGGGAAGGTCGGCTTCCAGTCGTTGCGCGCGCCCTGTCCTGCCTGGCCTGATCGTGCCCCTCGCCTTTCAGTTACCGCCCGAGCGCGAGCCGACGTTGACGGCCGCCCAGGCGTCCTGCACCGCCGCGTACTCGGCGCTCGAGGTGCCGTACAGCTCGCCCGCCGCCGCGAGGGTGCCGGTGCGGGCGTCGGCGTAGTTCGTGGTGGAGGTGAACTTCGTGGTCAGCGCGCGGTACCAGATCTGCAGCGCCTTGTCCCGGCCGATGCCGGTCACGGGCAGTCCGTCCGAGGTGGGCGAGTCGTAGCTCACGCCGTTGATCGTCTTGGCGCCGCTGCCCTCGCTCAGCAGGTAGAAGAAGTGGTTGGCGACGCCGGAGGAGTAGTGCACGTCGAGGCCGCCGACGCCCGAGTACCAGGAGTCGGCGGAGCTGCCGTCCTTGCTGGGCTTGTCCATGTAGCGCAGCGGGGTGCCGTCGCCGTTGATGTCGATCTGCTCGCCGATGAGGTAGTTGCCGGGGTGGGTGGGGTTGTTGGCGTAGAACTCCACGCCGGTGCCCATGATGTCGCTGGTGGCCTCGTTCAGGCCGCCGGACTCGTCGCTGTAGTCGAGGCCCGCGGTGTTGGCGGTGACGCCGTGGCTCATCTCGTGCCCGGCGACGTCCAGCGCGGTCAGCGGCTTCGCGTTGTTCGCGCCGTCGCCGTAGGTCATGCAGAAGCAGCTGTCGTCCCAGAACGCGTTCACGTACGAATCGCCGTAGTGCACGCGGGAGTAGGCGCCGACGCCGTCGTTCTTGATGCCGCTGCGGCCGAAGGTGTCCTTGTAGAAGTCCCAGGTCTCCTGGGCGCCGTAGGCGGCGTCGGCTCCCGCGGTGGCCGCGTCGGACGCCGTGCCGTCGCCCCAGGTGTCGTTGTCCTGCGAGAACAGCGTGCCGGTGCCGTCGGTGCCGTGGCCCAGGTCGTACGTCTTGTGGCCGCCGCGCGTGTTGTCGGTCAGCGTGTACGCCGAACCCGACCGGTCCGTGGTCAGCGAGACCTGTCCGCTGTACCGGGTGTTGCCGACGCCGGTCTCGATGCCCTGGTGCTCGTAGAGCTTCCTGCCGGTCGTGGCGTCGGTGATGACGTGCAGCTGGTTGGGGGTGCCGTCGTCCTGGAGGCCGCCGACGACCGTCTCGTAGGCGAGGACGGGCCTGCCCGTGGCGGCCCAGACGACCGTGCGGACGCCGGAGGCGGCCGGCCTGCCGGCGCCGCGTGCCTTCGCCCGCCGCACCGCCTGCTTCTCGGCGGCGGCCTTCGACACCTTCGGGGTGAGATCCGAGACCTTGACCGAGGCGCCGGTGGCCCGTATGACGTCCATGGTCTTGCCGGCCGTGTTCGTGTCCACGACCAGGTCGCCGCCGAGCACGGGCAGACCGGCGTACGTCCGCTCGTAGCGGGTGTGCAGCGTGCCGTCGGCGTCCTTCACCACGTCCTTGACGACCAGCTTCTCCCGGCTGCCGAGGCCGATGGAGCGCGCCGTGGCCGCCAGCCGGCCGTCGGCGCCGCGCAGCAGCTCGGCGCGCTGGGAGGGGGAGAGCCTGAGCGCCAGGTGCGCCGGGTTCGTGTGGTCCGGCCGCGGTGTGGTCCGCGGTGCGGCGCCTGCGGCGCCCGCCTGGAAGGCGACGGCGAGCAGCGCGGCGACCCCGGCCAGGGCGACGCCGGCCGTACGGCGGTGCGCG
The DNA here is from genome assembly GCF_055584345.1 of Streptomyces sp. NPDC104106. Classification (NCBI taxonomy): domain Bacteria; kingdom Bacillati; phylum Actinomycetota; class Actinomycetes; order Kitasatosporales; family Streptomycetaceae; genus Streptomyces; species Streptomyces sp. NPDC104106. Next base: position 364,189 of record NZ_JBVJMF010000008.1, on the reverse strand, counting down.
GTGCGGGACCGGGGGGTGCCGGACTGCGGGGTGTGGGAGGTGCGTCCGCGAGAGGAATTGCGTCTCAACACTGACTCCTTCTGCGTGGCCGCGGGTCGCGCGGCCAGGGGAGACCGGACGGTGAGGTGGGGCGTCCGGGCAGAACAGGACGTGCGCGGAACCAGGTGCGGGCCGACTCGTGCACGTGCGCGTGCGGTGGTGGGGTTGCTGTGAGTCGGCCAGGGAAGAGTGGCAGGGGATCAGTGGGCCTGTCAGGACCGCGTCACAAACTTGGCCGGAAAGCGGTCGTTGACCGGATGTTCATGTTCGGTATGCGGACTACCGGTTGTCCCCGTGCCAGGTCCGCCACAGCGCCGCGTAGGCGCCGTCCGCCGTCACCAGCTCCTCGTGCGTGCCCAGCTCCGTCAGGCGGCCGTCCTCCATGACCGCCACGCGGTCGGCGTCGTGCGCCGTGTGGAGTCGGTGCGCGATGGCGATGACCGTGCGGCCTTCCAGGACCGCGGCCAGGGCGCGTTCGGTGTGGCGGGCCGTGGTGGGGTCCAGCAGGGCGGTCGCCTCGTCGAGGATGAGCGTGTGCGGGTCGGCCAGCACCACGCGCGCCAGGGCGAGTTGCTGTGCCTGCGAGCCGTCGGTCGCCGTGCCGTCCGTGCCGAGCCGGGTGTCCAGCCCGGCCGGCAGCTCCCGCACCCACTCGTCGGCGCCCACCGCCGCGAGCGCCGCCCACAGCGCGCCGTCCGTGGCCTCCGGCTCGGCGATCAGCAGGTTGTCGCGGACCGTGCCGAGGAACACGTGGTGCTCCTGCGTGACCAGCACCACCTGGCGGCGCAGCTGCTCCGGCGCCAGATCGGCGACCGGCACCCCGCCCACCGTCACCGCGCCGGAGCCGGGCCGGTCGATGCCCGCGAGCAGCCGGCTCAGCGTCGTCTTGCCGGCGCCGGACGGGCCCACCACCGCGAGCCGCTCCCCGGGCCGTACCGTCAGGTCCACCCCGCGCAGCACCTCGCCGCCGCGCTCGTAGGCGTACCGCACGCCGCGCACGTCGATCCGGTCGTCCGCCGGCGCCGGCGCCGGCGAGCCCGCCGCGCCGCCCGCGCGGGGCGCCTGTGCCAGCCCCTCCACGCGGGCGAACGAGGCGCCGCTGTTCTGGAGTTGCTCCACCCGCATCAGGATCTGGTCCAGCGGCTCGGTGAACTGCCGCAGATACAGCGCGGCGGCCACCACCGCGCCCACGCCGACCGCGCCGCGCGCGTGCAGCCAGCCGCCGAGCAGCAGCACGCCCGCCACCGGCACGGTGTACGTGATCTCGACGGCCGGGAAGAACACCGTCCGCAGGAACAGCGTGTAGAAGCGGGTACGGCGGGACGCCTCCAGCGCGTCCCGGCTCGCCGTGATCCGCCGCCGGCGCAGCCGGAACGCCTCGACGGTGCGGGCCCCGGCCGCCGTCGAGGCGACGATCTCGGCGACCTCGGACGTGGCCGCGCCCTCGGCGAGATAGCCGTCCCGGGCCCGGCGCAGATACCAGCGCAAGCTCAGCCAGACCGGGGTCAGCCCGAGCAGCCCGAACGCCCCGAGCAGCGGGTTCAGCGCGAACACCGCGCCCAGTACGAACAGCGCCTGCACGGAGTTGACCAGCAGGTCCGGGCCGGCGTCCCGCAGCGTGCTGCCGACGGTCGCCACGTCCGCCGTGCCGCGCGCCGTCAGATCGCCGGTGCCGGCCCGCTCCACCACCGACGCGGGCAGGGCCAGCACCCGCTCGACGTACTCCTCGCGCACCCGGGCCAGCGTCCGCTCGCCGAACCGGTAGCCCACGTACCGCGCCCAGCGGGCCAGCAGCATCTGCGCCAGCGAGCACAGCAGGATCCACAGCGCCAGCCGGTCCACGGGCCCGGCGCCGTGCCCGGCGCGCACCTCGTCCACGATGCGCCCGACCAGCCACGGGCCGACCAGGCCCGCCCCCGCCGCCAGCGCGTTGAGCAGCAGCGCCGCGGCGAACGCCCGCCCGTCGGCCCGCACCAGCCGCACCGTGGCCCGCCGCACCTGCCCCCGGTCCGCGACCGGCAGCAGCCCCTCACCCGTCCCGCCCGCCGTCACCGTACGGCCCCTTCCGTGTCCTCGGCCTCGGTGTCGCGGGCCACCAGTGCCCGGTATGCGGGCTCTTCGGCGAGGAGCCGCCGGTGCGGGCCGTGGGCGGTGACCTTGCCGTCGGCGAGGAAGAGGACGGTGTCGGCGCGGTCGAGTACGAGCGGTGAGGTGGAGGTGACCAGCGTCGTGCGGCCCTCGCGCGCGGCGCGCAGTCGTCCGGCGACCGTCGCCTCCGTGTGCGCGTCCAGTGCCGAGGTCGGCTCCACGGCGAGCAGTACCTCCGGGTCGGCGAGCAACGCACGGGCCAGCCGCACCCGTTGCCGCTGGCCGCCCGACAGACTGCGGCCCTGGCCGGCGACGGCCGAGTCGGCCCCGTCCGGCAGCCCGCGCACGATGTCCTCGGCGGCCGCGGCATACAGCGCCCGCGTGAGCGCCCCCTCCTCGACCGGGCCCTCGGCGGCCACCACCTCGCGCAGCGGCCCCGCGAACAGGTCGGCCTCGTGGTCCGCGACCAGCACGCGCGCGCGGACCTCCGCCGGCGCGATCGCGTCCAGCCGTACCCCGCCCCAGGTGGCGTCGGTCGGGCCGAAGCGGCCGAGCCGGTCGACGACGGCGGCGGCCTCGGCGGGCCGGACGGCGGCCAGCGCGGTCAGCCGGCCCGGCGCGACCCGCACCCCCGAGACCGGATCGTGCAGCTCGGCCGGCCCCTCGGGCGCGGGCCGCGTGCCCTCGTCCGGCTCCGGCGCGAGACCCAGCAGCCGTACGACCCGGCGGGCGGCCACCACACCGCGGTTCAGCTCGTAGGCCATCTCCACCATGAACGCCACCGGCCCGATCAGCACCGCCACATAGCCGTAGACCGACACCAACTGGCCGATGCTGATGTCCGCCCGGGCCGCGAGCCGGGCGGCCAGCCAGGTGACGACGGCCAGGAACAGCGTGGGCAGGCCCACGCCGAGCGCCTGCACCCAGCTGGCCACCGCGCCCACCCGGTACCCCTGCGCGCGCAGTGCCCGCGAGTCCGTGCGGAAGCCCTCGGCGAACAGCCCCTTCCCGCCGAGCCCGTTGAGGACGCGCAGGCCGCCCGCGAGGTCCCCGATGCGGGCGGTGAGCACCCCCTGGCGCTCCCGGTACTCGCTCTCCGCGTGCTGCAACCGCAGCGTCAGCGGCCCGGTGACCAGCGCGAGCACCGGCAGCCCGAGCAGGACGACGGCGGCCAGCGGCGCGGAGACGGTGAACAGCAGACCGGCGACCACGGCGTACACCACGACCGAGCCGACGCCCGGCCCGACGGCGGTGAGCGCCTGCGCGAGGACCAGCACGTCGCCGACGCCGATCGTCACCACCTCACCGGCCCCGGTCCGGCGCGGCAGCGCGGCCCCGAGACGCACCACATGCCCCACGACGACCTTCATCGTGCGGAAGTTGGCGTCCATCCGCACCCGCGTCATGGTCCGGTGCCGCATGATGCTCAGCCAGGCGTTCAGCGCCCCGAGCAGGAACATCGCCGCCGTCCACGCGGCCAGCACCCCGAGCCGCCCCGGCACCAGCCCGTCGTCCACCGCCCGCGCCATCATGTACGGCTGCGCGGCCAGCAGCACCATCCACACACTGCCCAGCGCGGCCCCGGCCGCCGACCGCCCCCGCTGCCGCCACACCAGCCACCACAGGAACCGCCATCCGCCACGGGTATCGGGCACACCCGGTTCCTCGTACGCGTCGATCATCCGCACCCCGCTCGCGTCGGCCCCGCCGCCAGACGTCGAACCTATCGGGGGCGCGGACACCGGCTCCAACGAATAACCGGCGCGCGGGCCGACGGCTCAGCCCAGGATCCCCCGGTCGTACCCCACCGCCACCGCCGCCGCCCGGTCGTTGACGCCGAGCTTGGCGTACAGGTGGGTGAGGTGGGTCTTCACCGTCGCCTCGCTGATGAACAGCTCGCGGGCGATCTCGCGGTTCGACGTGCCCCTGGCCACCAGGACCAGGACCTCGCGTTCGCGGGCCGAGAGGGGTTCGCCCGCCGGGGTGCGCGGCGCGCGGACCGCGTGGACCAGGCGGGAGGCGACGGCCGGGGAGAGGACCGTACGGCCCTCGGCGGCCGCGCGGACCGCGGCGAACAGCTCGTCGCGGGGGGCGTCCTTCAGCAGGTAGCCGGTCGCGCCCGCCTCGATCGCGGGGAGCGTGTCGGAGTCGGTGTCGTAGGTGGTCAGCACCAGGACCTGGGCGCGGGCGGCCCGGCGGGTCAGTTCGCGGATCGCGTCGACGCCCGAGCCGCCGGGCATCCGCAGGTCCATCAGGATCACGTCCGGGTCCAGGGCGGCGGCCCGGGCCAGCGCCTCCACCCCGTTCGCGGCCTCCCCGAGCACCCGGAAGCCCGGCGCCGACTCGAACATGCCGCGCAGGCCGTCGCGGACGACCGGGTGGTCGTCGACGATCAGCAGGGAAATCACAGTCTCAGCGGTCATCGCGCACCAACGGTACGCGAGCCGAGACCGCCGTACCGTGCCCCGGCTCGGACTCCACCGCCACGGCGCCCGCGATGCGCTCGGCGCGGGCCCGCATGCCGTACAGGCCGAAGCCGCCGGCGGGGAGGGTACGGCGGGGTACGGCGGCCGGGTCGAAACCCGTGCCGTCGTCGCGGACGTCCAGCGTGACCTCGTCGCCCATGAAGGAGAGGGTGACCCCGACACGCGTCGCACGGGCGTGCCGGGCCGCGTTGGACAGGGCCTCCTGGGCGATCCGCAGCAGCGTCGCCGAGACCTCGTCGTGCAGCTGCTCGGCGGTGCCCGTGACCGTGAACTGCGCGCGGACACCGGTGCGTTCGGCCCACTCCGCGACCGTCTTCCGCAGGGCCTCCGGCAGGCTGTCCGCGGCCAGGGCGACCGGCGCGAGGTTGTGCACCGAGCGGCGGGCCTCGCCGAGACTGTGCCGGGCGAGGGCCGAGGCGCGCTCCAGATGAGTGCGGGCGGCGGTCAGGTCGGGGGCGTTCGCGACGACCTGGAGCTGGGCGATGATCCCGGTCAGGCCCTGCGCGAGGGTGTCGTGGATCTCGGCGGCGAGCCGGCGCCGCTCGTCGGCCACGCCCGCCTCCCGCGCCTGCACCAGCAGTTGGGCGTGCAGGGCCGCGTTCTCGTCCAGGGCCTGCTGCAACGCGGCGTTGGTCCGCTCCAGTTCCGCGATCGTCTCGGCCTGGACCGCGGCGAGCGCCTGCTCCTGCCGGGCGAACCGGGTGAACAGGGCGACCAGGCCGAGGTTGGCCCCGAACACCACGACGAAGCCCAGCCAGGCCAGCAGGCCGTGCGGCGGCATGCCGCCTACCTCGCTGCCCGCCATGGTGATCGCGGTCAGGACCAGCCCCGGCATGACCAGCCGGCGCGGCAGGTGCCGTTCGGCGCTGTAGTAGCCGGCGACGGCGTAGAACGCGAAGAACGGGTTCAGCCAGGTGAGGGCGAAGCCGAGGGCCCAGCGCACGAAGTAGAGCGTCGCGGTCGTCCGGTCCGGCGCCGCAGTGCCGCGCCGCGCCCGCCCCAGCAGCACCTGCACCGGTACGGCGGCGGCGGCCAGCACCCCGGACGCGTACAGCTCGCCCCGGCCCATGCCCACCCCGCGGGCCGCGCCCGCCGCCGTCACGACACCCACGGCGAGCAGCGCGTACGGCCCCCACTGGTCGAAGGAGACCTGGCGCTGCGGTCCCACGCCCACGGCTTTCGTCATCCCCTCAGTGTCCGGCATCCCCGGCTCCCTTCCCCGCTCCCGGCGGGCCGGCCGCTCACTCCCAGCGGAACCAGCGCGCCGCCCCGGCCGTCAGCAGCACCGTCCACGCGGCGAGCACCCCCAGGTGCCCCCAGCCGGGCCAGTGCCCGGCGGCCGCCTCGCCCAGGGCACGGGCCGCCGCGCCGAACGGGGTCAGCTCGACCACGCGGGCCAGCGCGTGCGGCATCGACTGCACCGGGACCCACACGCCCGCGCAGAACATCATCGGGAAGAACACCGCCGAGCCGATCGCGCCGGCGATCTTCGTGGTGCGCGACAGCGCCGAGACGACACTGCCGAGGGCGAGGGCGGCCGCCGCGGCGAGCAGCAGGGCCAGCAGATAGCCGGCCGGCTGCGCGGGCAGCGTCACCCCGAAGGCGACCCGGCCCACGGCGAGCGCGAGCAGCGCCGAGGCCAGCGCGACCACGCCCTGCACGGTCATCTGCGCCGTCAGCAGGGCCGAGGGCCGCGCCGGTGTGGCGGACACGCGGCGCAGGATGCCCCGCTCCCGGTAGCCGGTCAGGGCCTGCGGCAGCGCCTGCACCCCGGACATGATCAGCGCGATCAGCACGGCGATGGGCACGTAGGCGTCGACCGGGCGCAGTCCGCCCAGCGAGGCGTCCGCCTTCCGGAACGACGGGATGGAGCCGAGGATCACCAGCAGCAGCGTCGGGAACAGGAGGATCCAGAAGACGGCGGCCGGTTCGCGGCGGAACAGCCGGAACTCGGTGCGCAGCACGGCGGTGTTCACGCGGCTTCCTCCTTGGCAGAACCCTCGGTCAGGTCCAGGAACGCGTCGTCCAGGGTCGCGTCGACGACGCGCAGCTGGTGGGCGGTGACGTGGTGGCGGGCGAGCAGGGTGAGGACGGCGTTGACGGTCTCGTCGGTGCCGGACAGGGTGACCCGGTCGTCCCGGTACTCGACCGAGGCGAGCGCGGGCAGCGCGGCCAGCTCACGCTCGGCCAGCGGCGCGGACGGGGTGAAGCTGATGACGGTGGCGCCCGCCGAGCGGCGGATGAGCCCGGCGGGGGTGTCCAGCGCCGCGATCCGCCCCTTGTCGATGACGGCGATCCGGTCGCACAGCCGCTGCGCCTCCTCCATGAAGTGCGTGACGAGCAGCACGGTGACCCCGCTCGCGCGGACGTCCTCGACGAGCTGCCAGGTGTCGCGCCGGGCGCGCGGGTCCAGGCCGGTGGTCAGCTCGTCCAGCACCACGAGCCGGGGACCGCCGACGAGCGCCAGCGCGATGAACAGCCGCTGCCGCTGCCCGCCGGACAGCTTGCCGAACCGGGTGCCGAGCCGGTCGCCGAGGCCCAGCCGCTCGGCGAGCGGCCGCCAGTCGGCGGGGCGCGGGTAGAACGCGGCGTACAGCTCCAGCGCCTCGCGCACGGTGAGCTTGGCCTGCAGTTCGCTCTGCTGGAGCTGGACGCCGAGCACCCGCGCGACCTTCTCGTGGTCGGCGACCGGGTCGTACCCCGTGACCCGGATCCGGCCGCCGTCGGGGACCCGCAGCCCCTCGACGCACTCCACGGTGGTCGTCTTGCCGGCGCCGTTCGGGCCGAGGATCCCGAAGATCTCGCCCTCCTCGACGGCGAAGGAGACGCCGTCGACCACGGCCCGGCCGCCGTACGACTTGCGCAGATCGGTGACTTCGATGACGGATGGCATGCGTCGAGAATCCCGTCCGGGACCGGTCCGGCACATCGGCCGGCCCGCTCGAAGCCGCATCGGCCGATCGGTTGATGCCGCCCCCGATCGGCCGATGCCGCGCCCTGCGACCCCGCGCCCTGCCCGCCCGGTCGTAGGACCAGCGACGGAGCCGGGTCCGGCCGAAACTCGGTGGGCGATGTCAGTGCCGGTCCGTACGCTCGCGGTGATGCCCACGACACGTGCAACCACCGAGGACCGATCCGCCGTCCGCACGCTCCTGCGGCTGTGGCCGTACGTACGCCCCGTGTGCGCCCGGCTGTTCACGGCCGCGTTCGTCGCCGTCGTCGCCTCCTGTACGGGGCTGGTGATCCCGCTCGTCCTGAAGTGGATGGTCGACGGCCCGGTCGCCGACCGCGACCCGGCCGGTGTCTGGCTCGGCGCCCTGTACCTGCTCCTGCTGGGCCTGGCCGAGGCGCTGCTGTTCGGGCTGCGCCGCTGGCTCGTGGCCCGCCCGCTGTCTCAGGTGGAGGCGCGGATGCGGGCGGCGCTCTACGGGCGGCTGCAGCGGCTGCCGGTGGCCTTCCACGACCGCTGGGCGTCGGGCCAGTTGCTGTCCCGGGGCACCACGGACCTGATGCTGCTGCGCCAGTTCCTGGCCTTTCCGCTGACGTTCCTGCTGGTCAACGGCGTGACCATCCTGGTGGGCGTGGTGATCATGCTGGCGCAGGACTGGGTGCTGGGGCTGGTCATCCTCGGCCCCACCCTCCCGGTGATCTGGACCTGCGCGGTCTTCGAGCGGAGGTACGCCACGGTGGCCCGGCGGGCGCAGGACCAGGTCGGCGATCTGACGACGGTGGTCGAGGAGAGCGTGCTCGGCATCCGGGTCATCAAGGGCTTCGGCCGGCACCGCAGCCAGGCGCGCGCGTTCCGCGAACTGGCGGGCACCCTGCGCGGCACCGAGCTGCGCAAGGCGCGGCTGCTGGCCGCCATCTGGGGTGTCATCGTGACGCTGCCGGAGCTGGCGATCGGGGCGGCGCTGGTGCTCGGGGTGGACCGGGTCGCCTCCGGCGGGCTGAGCGCGGGGACGCTGGTCGCCTTCCTGAGCACGGCCCTCGCGCTGCGGTGGCCGGTGGACTCCATCGGCTTCCTGCTGGCGATGAGCCAGGAGGCGGCGACGGCCACCGAGCGGTACTTCGAGGTGATGGACGAGCTGCCGGAGGCCGGCCCGGCCGCCGCGGCGGCGCCCGCCCCGGCGTCGCCCGCCGCGAGGGGACTCCGGTTCGAGAACGTCTCCTTCCGCTACCCCGACGCTCCCGCCGGGTCCCCGCCCCTCCTCACCGGCGTCGACCTGCACATCCGCGCGGGCGAGTCCATGGCCCTGGTCGGGGCCACCGGCAGCGGCAAGACGACCCTCACCGCGCTCGTGCCGCGGCTGCACGAGGTCACCGCGGGCCGGATCACGCTCGACGGCGTCGACATCACCGCGCTGCCCCGCGAGGAGCTGCGCGCGAAGGTCGCCGTGGCCTTCGAGGAACCCACCCTGTTCTCGGCGAGCGTCGGCGAGAACGTGCTCATGGGCGCCGGACCGGACGCGGACGAACGGGCGCTGGAGCGGGCGCTGGACGTCGCGCAGGCCGCCGGCTTCGTGCACGCCCTCCCGCGGGGCGCCGACACCCGCGTCGGCGAGCAGGGCCTGAGCCTGTCCGGCGGGCAGCGCCAGCGCCTCGCGCTGGCCCGCGCGGTGGTCGGCAGACCGGACTTCCTGGTGCTGGACGACCCGCTGTCCGCGCTGGACGTGCACACGGAGGCGGCCGTGGAGGCCGCGCTGCGCCAGGTCCTCGGCGACACCACCGCCCTGATCGTGGCCCACCGCCCGTCCACGGTGCTGCTCGCCGACCGGGTCGCCCTGCTCTCGGGCGGCCGGATCGCCGCCGTGGGCACCCACCAGGAACTGCTGCGCACCAACGCCGAGTACGCGCGTCTGATGTCCAAAGGCGCCGGGGAGACGGAGGAGTCCCGTTGACCACCACGACCGCCCCCACCCCCGCCTCCGACGACGACGAACTCCCCGGCTGCGGGAAGCACGGGGCCGGGGAGGCGGACGACGCCTTCGACCGGGACGTCCTGCCCACCGCGCCCGGCGCCACCGCCGCCCTGCTGCGCTCCCTGCTCGCGCCCCTGAGGGGCCGGGCCGTGTGGACCACCGTCCTGCTGCTGCTCCAGCAGGCGGCCGTTCAGGCGGGCCCGCTGATCGTGGCCTACGCCATCGACACCGCCGTACCCGCCTTCCGCGACCACCGCCACGGCCCGCTCGTCGCGGTGGCCGCCAGCTATCTGCTGTGCGCGCTGCTCTCCGGCGGGCTCCAGTTCGCGTTCATCGAGACCTCCGCCCGGGTCAGCCAGGACGTACTGCTGGACCTGCGCGGCCGCATCTTCCGGCACGCGCAGGCGCTGAGCATCGACTTCCACGAGCGCTACACCTCGGGCCGGCTGATCTCCCGCTCCACCACCGACGTCGAGTCGCTGCGCGAGCTGCTGAACGACGGGCTCCAGGAGCTGGTGACCGTCGTGCTGTCCTTCGTCTACATCTCCGCGCTGCTGCTGTGGCTGGACCTCGGCCTGGGCGCGGTCGCCGTGGCCTCCTTCCTGCCGCTGTACTTGCTCGTGCGCATGTACCAGCGGCGGGCGGGGCGGGTGTACCGGGCGCGGTCCACGGCGATCGCGGCGGTGATCGTGAAGTTCGTGGAGACGATGAACGGCATCCGTCCGGTGCGCGCCTTTCGCCGGGAGGCCGTGAACGACGCCGAGTTCGCCGTGCTGAACCGGCGGCACGAGCGGACGAACGGGGACGCGCTGCTGGAGATGGCCCGCTATGTGGTCGGCTCCCGGCTGGTGGCCAACACGGCCGTCGCGGGCATCGTGCTGTGGGGCGCCTACCGGGTGGCGACCGGCTCGCTGGAGCTGGGCGTCCTGGCGGCCGCCGTGCTCTACCTGCGGCGCCTGTACGACCCGATCGACCGGCTCGGGATGTTCCTGAACGCCTACCAGTCGGCCGCCGCCTCCCTGGAGAAGATCGCCGGACTGCTGGCCCAGACCCCGTCCGTGCCCGAGCCGGCGGCGCCGCGCGAACTCCCGCCCGTGAAGGGCGGCTTCCCGGGCCGCGAGGTCGTCTTCGAGGCGGTCCGCTTCGGCTACCGGACCGGAGGCGAGGTGCTGCCCCGCTTCGACCTGGCCCTCCCGGCCGGACAGACGGTCGCCGTGGTCGGCTCCACCGGCGCGGGCAAGTCCACGCTCGCCAAGCTCCTCGCCCGCTTCTACGACCCCTCCGGCGGCCGCGTGCTCCTGGACGGCGTGGACCTGCGCGAGCTGCCCGTGCCCGAACTGCGGCGCGGGGTGGTCATGGTGACCCAGGAGGCGTTCCTGTTCTCCGGGTCGGTCGCCGACAACATCGCCATCGGCCGGCCCGACGCCACCCGCGAGGACATCGAGCGGGCGGCCAAGGCGATCGGCGCCCACGAGTTCATCAGCGCGCTGCCCGACGGCTACGACACCGACGTGCGCAAGCGCGGTGGCCGCATCTCGGCCGGCCAGCGCCAACTCGTCGCCTTCGCGCGGGCGCTGCTCGCCGACCCGGCGGTGCTGATCCTGGACGAGGCGACCAGCTCGCTGGACATCCCCGGCGAGCGGGCGGTGCAGCGGGCGATGGCGACGGTGCTGCGCGGCCGTACGGCGGTGGTGATCGCGCACCGCCTGTCGACGGTCGAGATCGCGGACCGGGTCCTGGTGATGGAGCACGGCCGCATCGTCGAGGACGGCTCACCGGCCGACCTCGTCGCCGGCACGGGCCGCTTCGCGGACCTGCACAGGGCCTGGCGCGACAGCCTGGCCTGAGGCGTTCGGGCGGCGGTCAGTTCGCCGGCGGGTCGTCGTGCAGGATCCGCTGGTACAGCCGGTGGTCCCGCCAGGCTCCGTTGATGTGCAGGTAGCGCGGGGCCGTGCCGATCGGCTCGAAACCGTTCTTCTCCAGCACGCGCTGCGACGCGGCGTTGTCGAGGAGCGTGCCGGCCTCGATGCGGTGCAGGCCGACGATGTCGCGGGCCGCGCGGCAGACGCTCGCCACCGCCGCGCCGGCCAGCCCCCGGTTCCTGCGGCCGGCGGCCACCCAGTAGCCCAGGGACGCGCTGCGGAAGGGCCCGAAGACCACTCCGGAGAGTGTGACCGTGCCGATGAGCGAGCCGTCGCTCTCCAGCACCCAGGGCACGGCTCGCCGTTCCGTGTACGCCATCAGCCGCTCGGCGATGCGCTCCGCCTGCCCCGCCACGGTGAAGAAGCTCTCCGGGCGGTGCGGCTCCCACGGCGCCAGGTACTCCCGGTTCGCCACGTACGCGGCGTGCAGCGCGTCCGCGTCGTCGGTGGAGACGAGCCGCATCACGACGCCGTCCGGCAGCACGTCAGGAGGAATGACCACGCGGGCACCCTAACCCCCGCACCCCCTCCCCGGAATCACGGCAGCACCCGCAGGAGCAGCACACACCGCCCCGGCACCGTGATCTCCGCCCCCGCCGGACGCACCGTGCCCGGCGGCTCCGCCTGCTCCTCCCGGGCGGTGTCCACCAGCACCTCGTACCGCTGCGCCCACGGCGGCCCCGGCAGCACGAACCCCGTCGGGTGCTCGCCCGCGTGCAGCACCACCAGGAAGCTGTCGTCCACGACCGGCGCGCCCCGCTCGTCCCGGCCCGGGATGTCCCGGCCGGAGAGGTACATGCCGAGCGCGGCCGCGGGGGCGTACCAGTCGGGCTCGGTCATCTCCGTGCCCCGCGGGGTGAACCAGGCCAGGTCGCGCAGCCCGTCCGCCGAGTGCGCCCGGCCCGAGAAGAAGGCGCGCCGGCGCAGCACCGGGTGCCGGTGGCGCAGGGCGATCAGGCGGGAGGTGAGGTCGCGCAGCGCCCGCCAGCCCGGCTCCGCGAGCAGTGACCAGTCCAGCCAGCCGACCTCGTTGTCCTGGCAGTAGGCGTTGTTGTTGCCGCCCTGCGTACGGCCGAACTCGTCACCGGCCACCAGCATGGGCACGCCGGTGGACAGCAGCAGCGTGGTCAGCAGATTGCGCAGCTGGCGGCGGCGCAGGGCGAGGACCGCCTCGTCCCGCGTCTCGCCCTCGGCGCCGCAGTTCCAGGAGCGGTTGTCGTCGGTGCCGTCCCGGTTGCCCTCGCCGTTGGCCTCGTTGTGCTTGCGGTCGTACGACACGAGGTCGCGCAGCGTGAAACCGTCGTGCGCGGTGACGAAGTTGACCGAGGCGTAGGGGCGCCGGCCGCCCCAGGCGTACAGGTCGCTGGAGCCGGACAGGCGGTAGCCCATCTCGCGGACGTCGGGCAGGGCGTGCCGCCAGAAATCCCGGACGGCATTGCGGTACCGGTCGTTCCACTCGGTCCACAGCGGCGGGAAGGCACCGACCTGGTAGCCGCCCGAGCCGATGTCCCACGGCTCGGCGATCAGCTTGACGCGGCGCAGGACCGGGTCCTGGGCGATGACCGCCAGGAACGGGGAGAGCATGTCGACGTCGTGCATCGAGCGGGCCAGCGCCGCCGCGAGGTCGAAGCGGAAGCCGTCGACGCCCATCTCGGTCACCCAGTAGCGCAGCGAGTCGGTGATCAGGCGGAGCACCTGGGGCTGGACGACGTGCAGGGTGTTGCCGCAGCCGGTGTAGTCGGCGTAGCGGCGGGCGTCGTCCTGGAGGCGGTAGTAGCCGCGGTTGTCGATGCCCTTCAGGGACAGCGTCGGCCCCAGCTCGCCCGCCTCGGCGGTGTGGTTGTAGACCACGTCGAGGATCACCTCGATGCCGGCCGCGTGCAGCGCGCGCACCATCCGCTTGAACTCGCCGACCTGCTGGCCCGTCGTCCCCGTGGCCGCGTACCCGGCGTGCGGGGCGAAGTAGCCGATGGAGTTGTAGCCCCAGTAGTTCGTCAGGCCCCGGCGCAGCAGGTGGTCCTCGTGGGCGAACTGGTGCACCGGGAGCAGCTCCACGGCCGTCACGCCCAGTGCGACCAGGTGCTCGATCGCGGCCGGGTGCGCGAGCCCGGCGTAGGTGCCGCGCAGCTCCCCCGGAATCCCGGGGTGCAGCCGGGTGAAGCCGCGGACGTGCAGCTCGTACAGGACGGAGTCGGCCCACGGGGTCTTCGGCCGCCGGTCGTCCTCCCAGTCGTCGTCATCGTCGACGACGACGCCCTTCGGCACGTACGGCGCCGAGTCCCGCTCGTCGCGCACGGTGTCGGCCACGCGCTGGTCGGGCCAGTCCCGCACGTGCCCGTACACCTCCGGCGGCAGCGCGAACTGCCCGTCAACGGCACGGGCGTACGGGTCCAGCAGCAGCTTGGCCGGGTTCCAGCGGGCGCCGGTCCACGGATCCCAGCGGCCGTCCACCCGGTAGCCGTAGCGCTGGCCCGGCATCACGCCCGGCACGAAGCCGTGCCAGATCTCGTGCGTCAGTTCGGTCAGCCGGATCTGCGTCTCCCGGCCGCCCTCGTCGAACAGGCACACCCGCACCGCCTCCGCCCCGCCGGCCCACAGCGCGAAGTTGGTGCCCGCGACCCCGTCCGGGCCGACCCGGAAGCGGGCCCCCAGCGGGGTCGGCGCGCCCGGCCAGACCATCGGGGCCGGCGCCGCGGGGTGCCGGACGCCGTTCACCACGGCCGGCTGCTGCCCGGTCCCGGCGGCCGGCTGCCCGGCCGGTGCCCGCTGTTCGGCTGCGCTCGTCACCTTCTCGGCCCCTCTTTCAGCGCGGGGGCGACGCAGACCGCCGTACCGGAGAGCAGCACGCTCCGCCCCGCGGTACGGCCGCGCCCCTTCGTACGGCTCGGAACCGGGCGCGGCTGCTCCCCGATGTGTCGTCCTTCCCTCTGTTCTGCCCAGTGCGTGCCTCGCACTCACGTTTCCCCCGGGCGGGCTGGGTCGTTGGGCCCCGTGTGAGGCACGTACGAGGACGCGCACGGCGCGCGTGGGCCGCGCTGGCCGCGGTACTGACAGGGGCGGCACTGCTGGCGGGCTGCTCCGCGGGCTCGGGCCCGCTCGGGCCAGGCGGGGTGTTCGGCGATCCCCCGGCACCGCGGGACGTCGTCCACGTCAGCCCCGACGACGACAGCGTCGGGGTCCGCCCCGGCGAGCGGCTGCGCGTGCGGGTGCCGGACGGGCGGCTGGAGAGGGTGAGCGTCGTCCGGTCGCAGGACGCGCGGGACGCGCCGGTGCCCGGCCGGATCAGCGCCGACGGCCGGACCTGGCGGCCCGACGACGACCGGCTCGCGCTCGCCGCGAAGTACACCGTCGACGTGGTCGCGCGGGACGCCGACGGACGCCGCACCGCCCGGCACACCACCTTCACCACCCTCGTACCCGACCAGCGGTTCATCGCCTACGTCACCCCCGGGAACCGGGCCGTCGTCGGCACCGGGATGATCGTCTCCCTCACCTTCAGCCGGGAGATCGGCGACCGCGCCGCCGTCGAACGCGCCGTCCGCGTCGATGCGCGGCCGCCCGTCGAGATCCGGCCGCACTGGTTCGGCGCGCGGCGCCTGGACTTCCGCCCCGAGCAGTACTGGAAGCCCGGCACCGAGGTCACCGTCGACCTGAACCTGCGCGATGTCCGGGCGGCGCCCGGCGTCTACGGACTGCAGCGCAAGACGTTCGCCTTCACCGTCGGCCGCAGCCAGGTCTCTCTGGTGGACGCGGCGGCCCACACCATGCAGGTGCGGCGCGACGGCCGCCTGCTCGCCATCGTGCCGATCACCGCCGGCTCCCCGGAGCACCCGACGTACAACGGGAAGATGGTGGTGATGGACATGCAGGAGGTCACCCGGATGAACAGCCGCACGGTCGGTTTCGGCGGCGAGTACGACATCCCCGACGTCCCGCACGCCATGAAGCTCACCTACTCCGGCACGTATCTCCACGGCAACTTCTGGGCGCCGTCCGCCCCCGGGCACCTCAACGTCAGCCACGGCTGTGTGGGGCTCAGGGACGTCAGGGGCGGCGGTTCGGGCACGCCCGCGGGCTGGTTCTTCGACCGCAGCCTCGTCGGTGACGTGGTGCAGGTCGTGCGCAGTGAGGACCGCACGGTCGCCCCGGACAACGGCCTCGGGGGGTGGAACATGGGCTGGCGGGCGTGGAAGGCGGGCGGCGCGGTGAGGACAACCGGGTGAGGGGCCGGCGGTCGCGGGCGGGGCGCGGGCGGAAGTTGCGACGGAACGGTGACATTCGCCTGACGCCCAGCTCAAAACCAGCCGGTTAATATGCGCGCACCAGTGTGGTGGGGAGCGGGTCTGACCAGGTCGGGTCCGGGGGAGGGGAGAGCGACGTGAACGTGCGGCCGATATCGGGGGCGTCGGGACGACGAGGCCGTGTCAGGACGGGGCCGGCGCTGATATCCGGCGCCCTGATGCTGGCGCTCGCGGCGTGCGGCGGGGGCGGCGGCAAGGGCGCGGGGGCGGCCGGCAAGGGTTCCAGCACCCAGCAGGGCAAGCAGCAGTCCGTGGCCACGGTCACCATCTCGCCCAAGTCCGGTGCCACGGGCGTCGACACGAGCGGCGCGCTCAAGGTCGACGCCGCCAGGGGCAAGCTGACCGAGGTCACCGTCAAGGACGCCAAGGGCCGGGCGGTCGACGGCACGATCACCGGCGGGGGCGCCTCCTGGACGCCGTCCGCCCATCTGGCCGCCGCCACGAAGTACACGGTGCACGCGGTCGCGAAGGACTCCGAGGGCCGCGAGAGCGCCGAGGACTCCACCTTCACCACCCTCACCCCGAAGAACACCTTCCTCGGCTACTTCACCCCCGAGGACGGCTCCACCGTCGGCGTGGGCATGCCGTTCTCCCTCGACTTCACCCGGGGCATCACGAACCCGAAGGCCGTCGAGAAGGCGATCAGGATCACGACGCAGCCGGCGGTCGACGTCGAGGGCCACTGGTTCGGCAACGACCGCCTCGACTTCCGCCCCGAGAAGTACTGGAAGGAAGGCACCAAGGTCACCGTCGACCTCAACCTCGACGGCGTGGAGGGACGTTCCGGCGTCTACGGCACGCAGACCAAGACCGTGAAGTTCACCATCGGGCGCAACCAGGTCTCCTACGTGGACGCCAGGAAGCACACGATGAGGATCACCCAGGACGGCAAGGTCATCAAGACCCTCCCGGTCACCACCGGCAAGCCCGGCTACGACACCTGGAACGGCCAGATGGTCATCAGCGAGAAGCTCGCGGTGACCCGGATGAACGGCGAGACGGTCGGCTACGGCGGCGAGTACGACATCAAGGACGTCCCGCACGCCATGCGCCTGACCACCTCCGGCACCTTCATCCACGGCAACTACTGGGGCGGCGACGCCTTCGGCAACTACAACGCCAGCCACGGCTGCGTCGGCCTGGAGGACGTCCGCGGCGGCTACGACGGCTCGGTCCCGGCGGCCTGGTTCTTCAACCACTCCCTGATCGGCGACGTGGTCGTCGTGCAGCACTCCGACGACCGCACCGTGGACCCGTCCAACGGGCTCAACGGCTGGAACATGTCGTGGGCTGACTGGACGAGGTGACCTCGCCCGACGGACGGGCCCGGTGCTGTGACGGACGGCACCGGGCCCGTCCGCGTTAGTGCCCGTTAACCTGCCTCCATGACCGTGAATCTCGAAGTCGCCGAAGGCGTCGGCACCCTGCGCCTCGACCGTCCGCCGATGAACGCGCTGGACATGGCCACCCAGGACCGGCTGAAGGAACTCGCCGAGGAGGTCACGCGCCGCGACGACGTGCGCGCCGTGGTGATCTACGGCGGCGAGCGGGTGTTCGCGGCGGGCGCGGACATCAAGGAGATGCAGGACATGGATCACACGGCGATGATCCTGCGCGCCCGCGCCCTGCAGGACGCCTTCACGGCCGTGGCCCGCATCCCCAAGCCCGTCGTCGCGGCCGTCACCGGCTACGCCCTCGGCGGCGGCTGCGAACTCGCCCTGTGCGCGGACTTCCGCATTGCCGCCGACAACGCCAAGCTCGGCCAGCCCGAGATCCTGCTCGGCCTGATCCCGGGAGCCGGCGGCACCCAGCGGCTGCCCCGGCTGATCGGCCCCTCCAAGGCCAAGGACCTCATCTTCACGGGCCGTCAGGTCAAGGCCGACGAGGCCCTCGCCATCGGCCTGGTGGACCGGGTCGTCCCGGCCGCCGAGGTGTACGAGCAGGCGCGAAGCTGGGCCGCGAGGCTCGCCCAGGGGCCGGCGATCGCCCTGCGCGCGGCGAAGGAGTCGGTGGACACCGGCCTGGAGACGGACATCGACACCGGGCTCGCCGTGGAGCGGAACTGGTTCGCGGGCCTGTTCGCCACCGAGGACCGCGAGACGGGCATGCGCAGCTTCGTGGAGGAGGGTCCCGGCAAGGCCACCTTCCGCTGAGCGTCAGCGGTGTGACGTTCGGCGCAACTCCCGCCGTGCCGCTTGCACTTGACGTGCCGTCTCATTCAGGTCCCTCGTTGGGGCGGTTTATGGGAGCCTTAAGGCGACCTTAAGCCTGCGCCGTCGAGGGAGCCTGACGATTGCCCGCAAGCGAGCCGCCCGCGCAGGTCAGCCGGGTCGACGAGGGCCATGGCATGCCCAGGGCATATGCCGAGCGCACGGGAGGAAAGGGGGGCGTGCGGGGGGCGCATTCCTCCGGAACGGCCCCCAAGGCGCTGCCGGACGGCCATCATGGGGGCATGGCGGGGCTGGAGGGCATCGAACAGCCGCGGGGACACAGCCGTGCGGCCGCGGCGCGCTGGTCGCCCGGGGTCGAGGACGAGCAGGCGCTCAAGGTGCTCGAACTGTACGGCGACCCGGCAGCGACAGAGGTGCCGCTGCCGTCCCGCCCGGAGTCCGCCGCCGCTGCCCGCCGGCTCACCCAGGTCGTCGTCCTGCGCACCTGGCGGCTGACGCCCAAGCTCACCGAGGACGCCGTCTTACTCGTGTCGGAGCTGGTCGGCAATGCCGTACGGCACACCGGCGCCCGGGTGTTCGGCCTCAGGATGCGCCGCCGCCCCGGCTGGATCCGGGTGGAGGTCCGCGATCCCTCGCGCGGGCTGCCCTGTCTGATGCCGGTCCAGGAGCTGGACGTCAGCGGCCGGGGCCTGTTCCTGGTGGACAAGCTCTCCGACCGGTGGGGCGTGGATCTGCTGCCGCGCGGCAAGACCACGTGGTTCGAGATGCGGGTTTCCGACCGCTAGCGATCGTCTTGCGCTCTGGTGGCCGCGACCCGAAATCGTCCGTCAATCGGGCTAATCGGCGCTTTTCTTACCCGCCCGCTCTTAAATGGTGCGGGTGACCACGACCAACCGACGCGGGGTGCTGCGTGCGGGCGCCGGACTCGTCGCCGGCGGCGCGCTCGCCGCCGGTTGCGGTGCGGGCAAGGCCGCGCCCAGCGACCCGCACGCCGAGTCCCCTTCCGCCTCCCCGTCCACCGCCCACCCCTCGGCCTCCGCCCAGGCGGCCCCCGCCCCCCGCGCCTACCCCGGGCTGCCCGCCCAGATCACCCACGGCCCGCGCACCCGGCCCCAGATCGCCCTCACCTTCCACGGCCAGGGCGATCCGGGCATCGCCCACTCCCTGCTGAGTACCGCGGAGAAGGCCGGCGCCCGCCTCACCGTGCTCGCCGTCGGCACCTGGCTGGACGAGCACCCCGACGTCGCCCGCCGGATCCTCGACGGCGGCCACGACCTCGGCAACCACACCCAGCGGCACATCTCCATCAACGAGATGGCCGAGCAGGACGCCCGCAGGGAGATCACCGACTGCGCGGACCGGCTGAGGCGGCTCACCGGATCCATCGGCACCTGGTTCCGTCCCTCCCGCTCGCCCACCGCCTCCCCGCTGGTGGCCCGGCTCGCCCGCGAGACCGGCTATCCGCACGTGCTGTCGTACGACGTCGACTCGCTCGACTACACCCGCCCCGGCGCCGCCGCCGTCACCCGCAAGGTTCTCGCCGACGTGCGACACGGGTCGGTGGTGAGCATGCACTTCGGGTACCCGGACACCGTCGCCGCCCTGCCCGACGTCCTCCACGAACTCGGCCGCCGCGGACTGCGCGCGGTCACCACCACGGAGCTGCTGAGCTGATGCGAACCACGAAAGCCGCCCGGTTGCTGGCCGCCGGTGCCGCCCTGACCTCCCTGACCCTGCTGTCCGCGTGCAGTTCCGGCTCCTCGAAGGGCGAGAACGAGGCCCTCGGCAGCAAGGCGCCCGCCCCGCCGCAGGTGAACCAGAAGCGGGTGGACGTACTGCCCGGGATGCCCCCGGTCGACAACCCGGACGACCTCTACGCCGCCGACCGCCCCGGCCGGCTCTCGCCGGTCGTCAAGGACTTCCCCTCGCGGGTGTACGTCCCCAACACCAACTCCAACACGGTCTCCGTCATCGACCCCGAGACGTACAAGGTCATCGACACGATCCCGGTCGGCCGCCAGCCCCAGCACGTCGTGCCCTCCTGGGACCTGAAGACGCTCTGGGTCAACAACGACCTCGGCAACAGCCTCACCCCGATCGACCCGAGGACCGGCAAGGCCGGCAAGGCGGTCGCGGTGCACGACCCGTACAACCTGTACTTCACGCCCGACGGCAAGTACGCCGTCGTCATGGCCTCCATGGACCGCCAGCTGGTCTTCCGCGACGCGCACACCATGAAGGTCGTCAAGTCGGTGCCGGCCAACTGCTACGGCGTCAACCACGCCGACTTCTCCCCGGACGGCCGTTACTTCATCGTCTCCTGCGAGTTCAGCGGCGAGCTGCTCAAGGTCGACACCGCGCGGATGAAGGTCGTCGACCAGCAGAAGCTGCCCCAGCACGGCGCGATGCCGCAGGACGTCAAGATCTCCCCGGACGGCAAGCTGTTCTACATCGCCGACATGGTGGCCAACGGCCTGTGGATCCTCGACGGCGACACGTTCGACAAGCCCCGCTTCCTCTACACGGGCAAGGGCGCCCACGGCCTCTACATCAGCCGTGACTCCCGCGAGATGTACATCTCCAACCGGGGCGAGGGCACGATCTCCGTCTTCGACTTCGCCCAGAACAAGCTCACCAAGAAGTGGCGGCTGCCCGGCGGCGGCAGCCCCGACATGGGCGGTGTGTCGGCCGACGGCAAGGTGCTGTGGCTGTCCGGCCGCTACAACTCCGAGGTGTACGCGATCGACACGCAGAGCGGCAAGGAGCTGGCCCGCATCAAGGTCGGCAGCGGACCGCACGGCCTCGCCGTCTACCCCCAGCCCGGCCGCTACTCGCTCGGCCACACGGGCATCTTCCGGTGAAGCAGCACCTCTGAGCCCACCGCACGGTAACCGGCCGCCTGGAACGCCCGCAGACTGCGGGCGTTCCCCGGTGCGATCTGCGCCCACAGCGGCTCCCTGACCAGATGCCGGGCCGCCGACGCCAGCAGCCGCCCGAGGCCCCGCTGCCGTGCGGGCTCCTCCACCTCGACCGAGACCTCCAGCCGCCCGGCGACCCCGCGTCCGAGGACCAGCACCCCGCCCGCGGCCGACCAGGCGCGCACCTCGTCCCGCCGGCCCCGGGCGTAGGCGATGCGGGAGTGCCCGGCGCCCTCGGCCTCCGTCAGCGCCAGCGGCGGTCCGCCGGACGCCGGGGCGGCCACCAGCACCGCGTCGATCGTCTCCGCCCGGCGCCCGGTCCGGTCCATGAGGGCGGTCAGGAAGCGCGGGTTCATCGTCGCGGCCAGCTCGTCGCAGTCGAGACCGCGCAGGGTGTCGTGGACCCAGGCGGGGTCCTCGTCCGTGAAGACGACCGAGTGGGCGGTGAAGGACAGCACCCCCGCGTCCCGGGCCGAGGGCTGTGCCACGACCGTCGTCCGGCCGTCCGCCGGCGGAAAGACGCCGGCCGCCGCCGCGTCCAGAACGTCCCGCAAGGTCACGTGCCCGCTCCGCTCCTTGAGTCTCCACCCGCTGGAAGGCCCAGACTCCCAGACATGACCGACGACGGCACCGCACTTCTCACCATCGGCGATCTGGCCCGGGCCACCGGACTGACCGTGCGCACCATCCGCTACTGGTCCGACGCGGGCGTGCTGACCCCGGTGACCCGCTCCGCGGGCGGCTACCGGCTGTACGACACCGCCTGCGCCGCCCGCCTGGAGCTGATCCGCACCCTGCGCGAGCTGGGGCTCGGCCTGGCGGACGTACGGAGGGTGCTGGCCGGGGAGCGCACGGTGGCCGAGGTCGCGGCCACGCACGTCGCGGCCCTGGACGCCCAGATCAGGGCGCTGAAGGTGACGCGGGCGGTGCTGTCGAGCGTGGCCCGGCGAGGATCCACTGCAGAGGAGATGACCCTGATGAACAAGCTGGCGCGACTTTCGGCCGCCGAACGGCAGCGCATCATGGAGGAGTTCGTGGCCGAGACCCTGCACGGGCTCGACACGGTGGACCCCGACATCCAGGAGCGGATGCGGCGCAGCGCCGTCGAGCTGGCGGAGAACCCGACCTCCGAACAGGTGGACGCCTGGGTGGAGCTGGCGGAGATGGTGCAGGACCCGGAGTTCCGGGGGCAGATGCGCCGGGCGTTCGAGTTCAACGCGGCCGACCGGCGGCCCGGGGCGCCGCGCGGGCAGTCGTCGTGGTTCGCCAAGCGGCTGGTGGAGCTGGTGGCCCCGGTGCGTGAGCGCGGCGTCGAGCCCACCGCGCCGGAGGCCGCCCGGGTGCTGGACGACCTCTTCGGCGACACCGACCGGGCCGCCGTACTGGAACGGCTGACGGCCGGCTTCAACGAGCGCGTCGCCCGCTACCGGGAACTGGTCGCCCTCGTCAACGGCACCCCCGCGCCGCGGGACGCCGGGGACTTCGCCTGGGTGGTCGCCGCACTCCGCGCGCGTGCGGGCCGTTAATCTGACCAGCGTCAGTACGCCAGCACGGCATCAGAAACACGAGCAAAAGGGGCGGATCGGTGGCGGACATCGAGGAAGCACGCAAGCAGTTCGAACGGATCGACGCGAACGGAGACGGATTCATCACCGCTGCCGAGTTCACGTCCGCGCTGGCCCAGGGCGGTGACTGGAACGTCACCGAGTCGGTCGCGGAGTCCATCATCAAGCAGCGCGACCTCAACGGCGACAAGGTGCTGTCGTTCGACGAGTTCTGGGCGTACCTGAACAAGTGACGCACCCGGGGGCGCCGCCGGCCGGACGAGCCGGGGCGCCCCCCGCGGCGTGCCGCTACGGGGTCCGCCGGATCCGCACGGTCCAGCGGCCCTCGTCGCGCCGCAGCGTCAGCGGCAGGTCGAAGCACTTGCCGACCTGGTCGCCGGTGAGGACCTCCTCGACCGGCCCCGAGGCCAGCACCCGCCCCTCGCGCAGCAGCACCGCGTGCGTGGTGCCCGCCGGCAGCTCCTCCAGATGGTGGGTGACGAGGACGGTCGCCAGCCGCGGACGGGCCGCGCGCAGCTCCTCCAGCGCCTCGATCAACCGCTCCCGGCCGGGCAGGTCCAGGCCGGTCGCGGGCTCGTCCAGGAGCAGCAGCCGCGGCTCGGGCATCAGCGCCCGCGCGATCAGGGTCCGGCCGCGCTGGCCCTGCGAGAGCGTCGGCCAGCGGGCGTCCCGCAGCGCCGCGAGCCCCAGCGCGGCCATCAGCGCCTCGGCCCGCTCGCGCTGCTCCGCGTCCGGCCGCCGGCGCGGGAGCGGCTCGACGGAGTTCGTCACGCCGGTCAGCACCACCTCCCGTACCGTCAGCGGCGAGGACAGCGGATGGCGCGGGTTCACATGCCCCACGTGCGCCCGCAGCTCCCGCAGATCGACCCGGCCGAGCCGGTGCCCGAGCACCTCCACCGTGCCCCGGGTCGGATGCGTCACCGCGCCGAGCAGCCCGAGCAGCGTGGACTTGCCCGCGCCGTTGGCCCCGAGCAGCGCCCAGTGCTCCCCGGCCCGTACGGCCAGCGACACCTCCTGGAGGATCGGCCGTCCGTCCCGGACAAGGTCGACGCCCTCCGCGCGCAGCACCTCGCTCACCGGGCCACCGCCCGGTTCACGGCGGACAGCACGGCCCGCACCGAGGCGGCGGGGCCGGAGGTGTCCCGGCCCGCGCCCCACAGGACCCGGCCGCCGACCCGGCACTCGGCGTAGGCGACGACCCCGCCGTCCCCGTCCGGCTGCTCCACCACGTCCCGTACCTGCACCGCGTACCCGGCGCCCGCGAGCGCGTCCGCGAGGGCCGTAAGCGGTGTGCCGCCGGTGCCGGCGCAACGGGCCCCGGTGGCGAGTGTGCCCGTGAACCGGTGCGCCCCGGAGTCCTCCCGATGCGCGGTCCAGGAGTCGAACCCGATCTCGCCGTCTGCCAGATAGGCGGTCCTGAACAGCTCGGACAGCTCCTTCGGGGTGGCTTCCCGGCCGCTGTCGTCCGTCGCCTCCTGCACGAGACGCGAGAACTCCGGCCGCATGCCCGGCGGCAGGTCCAGGCCCGCGTGCGTGCGCAGCAGATACGCCACCCCGCCCTTGCCGGACTGGGAGTTGACGCGGATCACCGCCTCGTAGGACCGCCCCACGTCGGCCGGGTCGACCGGCAGATACGGCACGGCCCACGGCGCCTGCCGCTCGGGCACTCCCAGCTCGGCCGCACGGCTGGCGTGTCGCGCGAGTCCCTTGCTGATCGCGTCCTGGTGGGTGCCGGAGAAGGCGGTGTGGACCAGGTCGCCGGCGTACGGGTGGCGCGGGTGGACGGGCAGCCGGTTGCACTCCTCGACCGTGCGCCGTACGGCGTCGATGTCGCCGAAGTCGACCATGGGGTCCACGCCCTGGGCGAACAGGTTGAGGGCGAGGGTCACCAGGTCGACGTTCCCGGTGCGCTCACCGTTGCCGAACAGGCAGCCCTCGACCCGCTGAGCACCGGCCAGGACGGCCAGTTCGGCGCAGGCGACGCCGGTGCCGCGGTCGTTGTGCGGGTGGACGGAGAGGATCACCGAGTCGCGGCGGGCGAGGTGGCGGTGCATGTACTCGATCTGGTCGGCGTACACGTTCGCAGTGGCGATCTCGACCGTGGCCGGGAGGTTGTGGGTGACCGGCCGGTCCGGGCTCGCGTCCCACAACCCGGTGAGTTCGTCGCACAGTTCGAGGACGAAGTCGGGCTCGGTCAGGTTGAAGGTCTCCGGGGAGAACTGGAACCGGACGCCCGGCGCGTCCCCGGCCCGCCGCGCCATCCGCTCGGCGGCCTCCCGCACCGTCCGCCGCACCGCGCCCCGGTCCCGGCCGAGTACGACGTCCCGCCACACCGGCGAGGTCGCGATGTACAGGTGGACCACGGCGCGCGGCAGCCCGGCGATCGACTCGAAGGTCCGGTCGATCAGATCGGCGCGGGCCGGGGTGAACACCACGGGCGTGACGTCGTCGGGCACGGCCCCGCCGGTGACCAGGTGCCGTACGAAGTCGAAGTCGGTGCGGCTGGCCGACGGATAGCCGACCTCGATCTCCTTGAAGCCCAGCGCCACCAGCAGGTCGAAGAAACGGCGCTTGCGCGGGGTGTCCATCGGTTCGGCCAGCGCCTGGTTGCCGTCGCGCAGGTCGACGGGGACCCACAGGGGCGCGCGCTCGAGCCGGGCGGACGGCCACCGCCGGTCGGTGCCGGGGACGGTCACCCGGTCCTGGTAGGGGCGGTAGCGGTGGTAGGGCATGGGGCTGGGGCGCTGGGGGTTCCAGACGGCCTGCATCGGTGGTCACTGCCTTCGGCTCGGTCGGACGGTGACCGGCAGCACGGCGTCCCGCGGCGGGGCGCCGGTCGCGTCAAACCCCGCCGCGGCAGCCGAGGAGAAGCAGACCGCAACGCGTCACGGCGGGTACGCTAGTCACACCTCAGCTCCTCAGACAAGTGAGAATGCTCCAGGACACTCCGCCCCTCGGGATCCTGATCACGACAAGTTGGTGAACCCCATGCCGCTCGGCGCCCTCCGCCCCAGCCCCCTGGTCGAGCAGGCCGCGGCCCGGCTGCGCGCCCAGATCGCCGCGGGCCACTGGCCGGTCGGCACCAAGCTGCCCGGCGAGACCACCCTCGCCAGGGAACTCGGCGTCGGCCGCTCCACCGTCCGCGAGGCGCTGCGCGCGCTCGCCGGCGCCGGGCTGGTGCGCCCGCGGCACGGCGCCGGGGTCTTCGTCATCGCCACCGAACCCGTCGAGGACTGGCCCACGCGGCTGCGCCGGGCCGCGGTCACGGACGTCTACGAGGTCCGCATGGGCGTCGAGGTCCAGGCAGCCCGCCTTGCCGCCGAGCGCCGCACCGCCGAGGACGTCACCGCGCTGCGCGCCGCGCTGGAGGGCCGACGGGCGGCGTCCGCCGGCGACGACGCCGGGTTCGTGGAGGCCGACATCGCCCTGCACACGGCCGTGGTCGCCGCCGCCCACAACCCGGTGCTGGCCGACCTGTTCACCGAGTTCGCCCCCGTCCTGCGCGAGGGCCTCGGCACCCTCCTGGACCTCACCCGGCTGCGCGAGGACGACCCCAACACCCACGACGCCACCCACGCGGCCCTCGTCGAGGCCATCGCGGAGGGCGACGCGGAGCGCGCGGCGGCGGTGCTGCTGGGCGAGCTGCAGGAGACGCTGGGGCTGTTGCGGGAGCGGCAGTAGCCGGGGCCGGCCGTGGAGGCCGCCCCGTCGCCACCCGGTACTCCCGTGTGAAGGCCATGGAATAGGGGCGGCGCCGAAGGGGTTGTCGGGGGTATCCGAAGTATGCGCATGCATGAAACGACCCGGAAGGCCTGGCATGAAGATCGGCATCATCGGCGCGGGCAACATCGGCGGCAACCTCACCCGGCGTCTGACCGCGCTCGGCCATGACGTCTCCGTGGCCAACTCCCGCGGCCCGGAGACGCTCAGGGAACTGGCCGAGGAGACCGGCGCGAGCGCGGTACGGGCCGAGGAGGCGGCCAAGGGCGCCGAGATCGTGGTCGTCACGGTCCCGCTGAAGGCGGTCCCGAGCCTTCCCTCCGGCCTGCTGGACGGCGCGGCGCGGGACGTGGCGGTGATCGACACCGGCAACTACTACCCGCAACAGCGCGACGGCCGTATCGCCGCCATCGAGGACGAGGGACTGACCGAGAGCCGCTGGACGGAGCAGCACCTCGGCCACCCCGTGGTCAAGGCGTTCAACGGCACCTACGCCCAGGACATCCTCGACCGCCACCGCCCCCAGGGCGCCCCCGACCGCATGGCCCTGCCGGTGGCCGGCGACGACGCGGCGGCCAAGGCGAAGGTCCGCGCCCTGATCGACGAACTCGGCTTCGACACGGTCGACGCGGGCGGCATCGACGACTCCTGGCGCCAGCAGCCGGACACCCCGGTCTACGGCCTGCGGGCCGGGGCCGAGGCGGTCGAGAAGGCCCTCGCGGAAGCCTCCCCGGAACGCCCGGCGGCCTTCCGGGGCTGACCCGGACGGGGGCCGGCGCCGGGGCCGGCGCTCCGGCGCCCGGCCCTCAGCCCGCGGCCCAGCTCCTCAGGTCCGCCAGGCCGGCGAAGTTCGCCACGTCCTTGTCGTGGGGTTCGCTGGTGTACTGGTGGAAGAGCCACTTCGCCTTGATGCGGGGCCGGCCCGCCGTGACGTAGTCGGCGATCCAGAGGCCGTCGCCCGCGTAGGACGTCGTGTCGACGTTCAACCAGAAGTCCCTGTTCGTGTAGAGCACGACCCGGTGGTGCGGCCGGAGCTGCTTCACCTTGCGGATGAACGTGTCCTTCTCGGCGTTGCTCGCCCGGGTGCCGTCGCCCGTGGTCTCCCAGTCGACGGCGAGGACGTCGCCCTCCCGGGAGGGGGCCGCGGTCACGAAGTACTCGGCCTGGGCGGTGAGGTCGCCGGGCCACAGGAAGTGGTAGAAGCCGACGACCAGTCCGGCGTCGCGGGCGGTCTTGGCCTGGGCGGAGGCGTGGGGGTTGGCGTACGTGCGGCCCTCCGTCGCCTTGATGAAGGCGAAGGAGAGGCCGCTCGTGTCGTACGAGGACGACTGGTACGCGCTGACATCGATGCCATGGAGCATGTGGGGACTCCTCGACGTGCCGGTGGGGGATAAGGAGTTGGCCTTGCTGGTTGAGTGATGCCCCACGATGGCACGCCCGATCCGCCCCGCGCGGGGGAAACGTCACCCCCCGTCGACCACCGAACTGAGTACCGACGCCGACTTCGCCGACCAGTCCGAGGTGATGATGCTCGCGTGGTCCCGGGCCAACAGCGCCAGCCGGGCCGCCACTTCGGCGTCCGTGGGGCTGGTCGAGGAGATCGCGGGGGACACGCCGGCGGCGTCCGGTGATCAGGAGGTAGTGGTTCGCGGCGTAGAACGACGTGTCGTAGCCATTGTTGACATACGTCGCCGCGTCGCCGTCGAAGAACACGAACCAGGGCCTGATCGAGGTGTCGGAGGTCCAGCGGCTCGCCCGGGGGTCGCCGTTCGCCGCGCCCAGCACCGTGGGGAAGGCCTCGGCCCGCGAGATGTTCCCGGCCGCGTACAGGTCGCGCAGGTGGTCGCCGTACTCCTGGTCCGTCCAGTAGTGGTCGAAGGGGTTCTTCATCTCCACGGTGCCGGGGATCACCTCGAAGAGGAACTTGCCCTTGAGGGCGTCCCGGCTCGGCCAGGCGTTCGCCTTCGCGGCCGAGTCCAGCGTCGAGTACCGCGAGCCCAGCAGGTCGGACGGCTTGTAGACGCTGCCGCCCAGCTTCTGGTCGATCAGGGTGTCGAACGCGTCCGGACCGAGCCCGGCGTCGTTGTTGAACCCCGCCTTCATCTCGATCTTGAAGGTGTTCGGCGGGTGGTCGGGGTGGAGCTGGTTCCAGGCCGCGATGTTGTCGAGGCAGCTGCCGAAGTCCTGGTTGCGGTTCTTGCTGTACAGCTCGGCCGGGGTCTTCGCGTCCTCGCAGTTGTTGTCGTCGCCGAGCGGGTTGCTGTGACTGACCCGCCAGCGCTTGCTCACGCTGGGGGGATTTCCGTGATGGAACCGTTGATGGGTGTGGCGTTGTCGGCCGTCGGCACGGTCGCCTCCGGTGCCCTCTCCGGAGCGGGCGGCGAGGCGGGCCGGCGCATCTCCGAGCGGCTGTACGACCTGCTGAGCCGGGGCCGCTGCGGGCAGGACCCGGGGGCGGCGACAGCCGGTCCGGGCGGGCCGACCCTCCCCGTCACCGAGTCCGAGCAGACGGCGGCTGCCCGGCAGTTGCTCGAACTCGCCCGCAGATCGCCGGAGTTCGCCCGCGAGGCGACGGAATGGGTCCGGGAGGCCGCCTGGCTGTCACCGCGCACCGTGCCCGCCGTGGCACACGGCGCCTCGCGTCCGCAGATGCTGCCGCCGGTGACGGCGGCCTTCACCGACCGCACCGAGGTGCTCGCCTGGCTCACGGACCTGCTGGACGAGGAGGACCGCCCACCGGGCGCGCCCGCCGTCGCCGTCCTCACCGGGCCCGGCGGCATCGGCAAGACCGCCGCCGCCGTGCACTGCGCGAACGAACTGCGGGCGCGGTTTCCCGAGGGGGTGCTGTTCGCCGACCTCGCCGGCGCCTCGCCCGGTTCCGCCGGCTGCCGGGCGGCGGCGACGGCTACAACGCGGGCCGCGTCTACATGAGCCTGGGAGACGCGCACCTGGCGGCCGGGGACGCGGAGCAGGCGCGCGTGTGCCTGGACGAGGCGGTCACGGTGATGTCAGCGGCGGGCGCGGGGCTGCAACTGGCCGACGCCGTCGAGGCGCGGGCCCGCTGCCACCGCCTGGCGGGCCGCCGGGCGCAGGAGGTGGCGGACCTGCGCACCGCCGCCGCCCAGTACGAGGCGAACGGGGACCGGCTCGGCCTCGCCCGCGTGCGGGCCCGCCTGGCCGAGCCGGCCGACTGACCCCTGATTCCGGTCTGGCTCCCGGCCTGGCGCTCACCGGCCGGCCGGTGAGCGGCTCGGCACGGGTCCGGGGCGGGCGGCCCGACGCCGCTCGGCTCGGCTCACGTGGTCCCGGACCGGCTCCCCCGCGGTGCCCGGGAGCCGTTCAGCGATGGCCCGCGGAAAGCGGTTCGACGGTGACGCGGTGCGCCGCGGCGCCGGTGCGCACGGTGAGCACGGGCACCGCCGCGGCCAGGTCCCGGCCGCCCGCGAGCCAGGCGTGCAGCGCGGAGGCGTAGGCGGCGGGATCGCACAGGTCGGCCCGCCCGTCGGGGTCCGCGGCGGCGGACAGCCGCACGAGGTCCCCCTCGCGGGTGCGCACCACACAGCGGTCCGGCCCGTCCACATAGGCGGCCAGCCCGCGGGTGACGCTGAAGCGTCTCCGCCGTCCAGGCGGCCGGCGGCCCGAGCCGTGGGTCGTCCCCGGCCGCGTACCGCACGACGACGTCGGCAAGGTCCAGCCGGCGGTCTCCCGCGTCTCCTCGTCCACCGGCGTGTGCGCCGAGTCGACCCACGCCGGGAGGTCCGACGGGTCGGCTCCGGCCCCGGCCACGGCGTGCCGGACGACGGCGACCTCCGGCGGGTCCGTGCCGGGAGCGCCGGCGAACACGCGGACCGGGGCGGTGCGCCGGGCGGGCAGGTACGGCGGCAGCGGCAGCGGGTCGAGCAGCGCGGGGTGCCCGTCCGGCTCGGGCAGGTCCATGAGGCCGTAGAACAGACGGCGCAGGAGGGCGGCCGACTCGCCCGGCGCGGAACTGGTCTGCTCCGCCAGCTCCTTGTACCGGCCGGGATCGTGGGCCGCGACAGCGCGCTCGATCTGGGCGCGCAGCCCGCCCCGGCGATCCAGCCGGGGCGCCGTACGGCCGAGGGCGGCGACGGGGGAGAGCGGGTCGAGGTCCTGCTGGGCAAAGGCCCCGAGCAGGACGGGGACGCCGATGGACGCCGCGTAGTAGGTGACGCTGGAGTGGTCCCCGAGGACGCAGTCGGCGGCGATCAGGGCCTGGCGCCAGCCGTCGAGGGGGTCGATCGTGTCGAGGCCGGCCCGCCGGGCGCCGTCCAGCCAGGCCCGGACCTGTCCGGGGCCGTGGCCGTACCAGATGTTCGGGTGCAGGACCGCGACGGTCCGGTACTCGTCGGCGGGCAGCTCCGCCGTCAGACGGGACAGCAGCCAGGGCAGCAGATCGTCCGCCGCCGGCTCCGCGGTGCCGCCGAAGAGGGAGCGGGAGGCCCAGGTGGAGCTGACGACGATCAGCCGCTGGCCGGGGCCCACGCCCAACGCCCGGCGGTAGCGGGCGCGTTGGGGGAGGGCGGCGAGGATGCGGTCGTAGCACGGATCACCGGCGAGCGCTGCCGTGGGCGCCGCCTGCGGACAGGCCGAGCGCAGCCGCTCCAGTTGCTCGGGGTGGGAGAGGACGGTGGCGTCGGCGAGGGGCCGTCCGTCGTGGAGGAGCCAGTCGGGCGCCGGGCCGAAGACCGGTGTTGTCCGGTGTTGTCCGGTGTTGTCCGGTGTTGCCAGCCTCTTATTGTAGCCGACGCCGTGTGACAGAACGGCCAACTTGCCCTGGACGGCGGCCAGTTCGCCGCCGTAGCTGGCCGACACGGCAAGGTCGAAGGGCGTCTGTCTTGCCTGCTCCCAGGGCAGGACCGGCAGGCCCGCGCGGGCCAGCAGCCCGGGCACTCCGGCCAGGAACGGGGAGGAGCCGGTGCAGGCGGCGACCATCTGCACGCGCAGGTCGCCGGAGAGCAGCGGGAGGACGTCCAGCAGCCGTCGCCGAGGTCACGTTGTGCACGACGAACAGGACACGGCGGCAGCCGGCCCGGGTGACCCACCGCTCCGCGTCCGCGCCCACCGGCACGCGCACACGCGCCGCCCCGCCCGTCACCACCGCGCCCGCCGGCACCCCACCCGTCACGGGGTTCACCTCAGCACTCGATGATGTTCACCGCAAGGCCGCCCCGGGCCGTCTCCTTGTACTTGACGGACATGTCGGCGCCGGTGTCCTTCATGGTCTTGATGACCTTGTCCAGGGACACCTTGTGGGAGCCGTCGCCGCGCATCGCCATCTTGGCGGCCGTGACCGCCTTCACCGCGGCCATGCCGTTGCGCTCGATGCACGGGATCTGGACCAGGCCGCCGACCGGGTCGCAGGTCAGGCCCAGGTTGTGCTCCATGCCGATCTCGGCCGCGTTCTCGACCTGCTCGGGGCTGCCGCCGAGCACCTCCGCCAGCGCGCCCGCGGCCATCGAGCAGGCCGAGCCGACCTCGCCCTGGCAGCCGACCTCGGCGCCGGAGATGGAGGCGTTCTCCTTGAACAGCATGCCGATCGCGCCGGCTGCCAGCAGGAAGCGGACCACGCCGTCCTCGTCGGCGCCGGGCACGAAGTTGATGTAGTAGTGCAGGACTGCGGGGATGATGCCCGCCGCGCCGTTCGTCGGGGCGGTCACCACGCGTCCGCCGGCCGCGTTCTCCTCGTTCACCGCCATCGCGTAGAGCGTGATCCACTCCATCGCGTGCGCCAGCGGGTCGCCCTCGGCGCGCAGCTGGCGGGCGGAGACGGCCGCGCGGCGGCGGACCTTCAGACCGCCGGGCAGGATGCCCTCCCGGCTCATACCGCGCTGGACGCACTCGCGCATCACGCGCCAGATCTCCAGCAGGCCCGCCCGGATCTCCTCCTCCGTGCGCCAGGCCCGCTCGTTCTCCAGCATCAGCGAGGAGATCGACAGGCCCGTCTCGTTCGTCAGGCGCAGCAGCTCGTCGCCGGTGCGGAAGGGGTGCTTCAGGACCGTGTCGTCGAGCACGATGCGGTCCGCGCCCACCGCGTCCTCGTCCACGACGAAGCCGCCGCCGACCGAGTAGTACGTCTTCGTCAGCAGCTCGGCGCCCTCGGCGTCGTACGCCCGGATCGTCATGCCGTTGGCGTGGTAGGGCAGGGCCTTGCGGCGGTGCAGGACGAGGTCGTCGTCGAAGGAGAACGGGATCTCGTGCTCGCCCAGCAGCTTCAGCCGTCCCGCCGCCTTGATCGCGGCCACCCGGTCGTCGGCCGTCTCGACGTCCACCGTGCGCGGCGAGGCGCCCTCCAGGCCGAGCAGCACCGCCTTCGGGGTGCCGTGGCCGTGGCCGGTCGCGCCGAGGGAGCCGTACAGCTCGCAGCGCAGGGACGCCACCGGGCCGAGCAGGCCCTCGTTGCGCAGCCGGCGGGCGAACATGCGCGCCGCCCGCATCGGACCGACCGTGTGGGAGCTGGACGGGCCGATGCCGATCGAGAACAGGTCGAAGACCGAGATGGCCACGGTCACTCCTCAAGACAGCAGGAAAGGGGGTGGTGGGGCACCCTTTCCCAGGGTGCCCCACCGGGGGACTTACTTGTTCAGACCCGGGTACAGCGGGTGCTTGTCGGCGAGCGCCTCCACGCGCGCCTTGAGGGCCTGCGCGTCGTACGACGGCTTCAGTGCCTCGGCGATCACGTCCGCGACCTCGGCGAAGTCCTCGGCCGTGAAGCCGCGGGTGGCGAGGGCGGGGGTGCCGATGCGCAGGCCCGAGGTGACCATCGGAGGACGCGGGTCGTTCGGGACGGCGTTGCGGTTGACCGTGATGCCGACCTCGTGGAGCCGGTCCTCGGCCTGCCGGCCGTCCAGTTCCGAGGCGCGCAGATCGACCAGGACCAGGTGCACGTCCGTACCGCCGGACAGCACGTCCACCCCGGCCTGACGCACGTCCGCCGCCGTCAGGCGCTCGGCGAGGATGCGGGCACCCTCCACCGTACGGCGCTGGCGCTCCTTGAACTCCTCGCCCGCGGCCACCTTGAAGGAGACCGCCTTCGCCGCGATCACGTGCTCCAGGGGGCCGCCCTGGAAGCCCGGGAAGACGGAGGAGTTCAGCTTCTTCGCGAAGTCCTTCCTGGCGAGGATGATGCCGCCGCGCGGGCCGCCGAGGGTCTTGTGGGTCGTGGAGGTGACCACGTCCGCGTACTCGACCGGGTTCGGGTGCAGCCCGGCCGCGACCAGGCCGGCGAAGTGGGCCATGTCGACCCACAGGTACGCCTCGACCTCGTCGGCGATCCGGCGGAACTCGGCGAAGTCCAGCTGCCGCGGGTACGCCGACCAGCCGGCGATGATCACCTTCGGGCGGTGCTCCCTGGCGAGCTTCTCCAGCTCCGCCATGTCGACCAGACCGGTCTCCGGGTCGACGTGGTAGGCGACCACGTCGAACTGCTTGCCGGAGAAGTTCAGGCGCATGCCGTGGGTCAGGTGGCCGCCGTGCGCCAGGTCCAGACCGAGGATGGTGTCACCGGGCTGGGCGAGCGCGAACAGGGCCGCCTGGTTGGCGGAGGCGCCGGAGTGCGGCTGGACGTTGGCGTACTCGGCGCCGAACAGCTCCTTGACCCGGTCGATGGCGATCTGCTCGGCGACGTCGACGTGCTCGCAGCCGCCGTAGTAGCGCCGGCCGGGGTAGCCCTCGGCGTACTTGTTGGTCAGCACCGAGCCCTGCGCCTCCATCACCGCGAGCGGCGCGAAGTTCTCGGAGGCGATCATCTCCAGCGTGGACTGCTGGCGGCTCAGCTCGGCGTCGACCGCGGCGGCGATCTCCGGGTCCAGCTCGTGCAGGGACGTGTTCAGGACGGTCATGCGGATTACGACTCCTCGCCGCTGGTCTCGGCGGTGTACTCGTCGGCGGTGAGCAGGTCGGCCGGCTCCTCCGCGACGCGGACCTTGAACAGCCAGCCGCCCTCGAAGGGGGCGGAGTTCACCAGCGACGGGTCGTCGACGACGTCCTGGTTGGCCTCGGTGACCTCACCGCTGACCGGCGAGTACAGGTCGGAGACCGACTTGGTCGACTCCAGTTCGCCGCAGGTCTCGCCCGCGGTCACCGTGGAGCCGACCTCGGGGAGCTGGACGAAGACGACATCGCCGAGCGCGTTGGCCGCGTGTTCCGTGATGCCGACCGTCGAGACGCCGTCCGCGTCGGCGGCCGACAGCCACTCGTGCTCCTTGCTGTAGCGCAGCTGCTGGGGGTTGCTCATGGCCTGAATTCTCCTGTACGCGCGGGAGTGCTGATGAAGGGGGGAGGGCTGGATTCGCTGCTGAGCAGCGGAAATGTGCGCAGCGTCACGTCGCGTGGACGCCTCGCGCCCAGTCTTTTACCTCTGGCGCTTGTAGAACGGCAGCGCCACGACCCGGTACGGCTCGTGGCTGCCGCGGATGTCCACGCCGACGCCCTCGGTACCGGGTGCCGCGTGCGCCGCGTCGACGTAGGCCATGGCGATCGGCTTGCCCAGGGTGGGGGAGGGGGCGCCGGAGGTGACCTCGCCGATCACCGCGCCGCCGGCCACGACGGCGTACCCGGCGCGCGGGACGCGGCGGCCCTCGGCGACCAGCCCGACGAGGACCCGCGGCGGGTTCTGCTCCGCGCGCGCGGCGGCCTGGGCGAGCGCCTCGCGCCCGACGAAGTCGCCCTCCTTGTCGAACTTGACCACGCGGCCGAGTCCGGCGTCGAACGGGGTCAGCGAGGTGGTCAGCTCGTGCCCGTACAGCGGCATGCCCGCCTCCAGGCGCAGGGTGTCCCGGCAGGACAGCCCGCACGGCACCAGGCCGACGCCCTCGCCGGCCTCGGTCAGCGCCTGCCACAGCTCCACCGCGTGCTCCGGCTTCACGAACAGCTCGAAGCCGTCCTCGCCGGTGTAGCCGGTGCGGGCGATCAGGGCCGGGACGCCGGCGACGGTGCCGGGCAGGCCGGCGTAGTACTTCAGGCCGTCGAGGTCGGCGTCGGTGAGGGACTTCAGGATGCCGGGGGACTGAGGGCCCTGGACGGCGATCAACGCGTAGGCGTCCCGGTCGTCGCGGACCTCGGCGTCGAAGCCGGCCGCGCGCTCGGTGAGGGCGTCCAGCACCACCTGGGCGTTGGAGGCGTTGGCGACCACCATGTACTCGGTCTCGGCGAGCCGGTAGACGATCAGGTCGTCCAGGATGCCGCCGTCGGCCCGGCAGATCATCGTGTAGCGGGCGCGGCCGACGCCGACGGAGGCGATGTCGCCGACCAGGGCGTGGTTCAGGAAGGCGGCCGCCTCGGCGCCGGTCACGGTGATCTCGCCCATGTGGGAGAGGTCGAACAGACCGGCGTTCGTGCGCACCGCGACATGCTCGTCGCGCTCGGAGCCGTAGCGCAGGGGCATGTCCCAGCCGGCGAAGTCGGTCATCGTCGCACCGAGCGAGCGATGCAGCGCGTCCAGCGCGGTACGGCGCAGCTCGGTGGGTTCGGTACTGCTCATCGGTCGGTCGTCTCCCAGGGCAACAGGGATGGGGCGAGGAACGTTCCTCCCCATCTGTCATCGGAACCTGAGAGGTTCGCCGGGACCGCCACGAGGACGATCACGGCTTGCACCTTGGGTGGAGCCGCTGTCCGGGAGCGGCCCGCTTTTCAGATGTGCCTCGCCCGCGCGGTAACGGTGCCTGAGAGATTCAAGGGAGGGACTTGCTCCTTCGGCGTCCCAGCGAAGGCTGCTGGGAACTCTCCCGCGCGGATTCAAGCGGCCGGTATGCAGTTGGCGGCCACATCATTGCACGGCGAGCGGGCTTTTGTAACCGACCTGTGGCAGGGAGCGGACCCCGCCGCCGACACCGTCCATTACCTTCTCTTTACTCGTAACGGGAATGACTGTTACCGAGTCGACAGGGGAGGGCGATCACGGTGAACAGGACCCCGGTGTACGCCACCGCCACCACCGGCATCGCGGTGCCGAGGCAGCGTCCCGCGCCGGCCCCGGTCGTCCGCGACCTGCGCGACCGGGCGGGCCGCGGCCCGCACGCCCTGCTCTTCGGCCCCGGCGGCCTGGTGGTGGTCACGGGCCTGCCCGGCAGCGGCAAAGTCCACCTTGACGGACCGCGCGGTCCCCGGCCGCCGCGTCGACTCCCAGGACACCCGCGACCGCTGGGAGGCGCGCATGCCCGCTTCCTGCCCTACGCGCTCTACCGCCCCCCTGGTCCGCCTCGCCCTCCCCCACGCTCGGCTGCGCTCGCGCGGGGGAACCCCCATCGCCGGGCTGCGCCGCGCCCTGCGCACCGGAGAGGGGGTCGTCGTGCACGCCTGCGGCACCCGGAGCTGGGCGCGCGGCCTGCTCGCCCGCGAGGCCCGCCGCCGTGGCGGCACCCTGCACCTGCTGCTGCTCGACGTCACCTACGCCGCCGCCCGCGCGGGCCAGCGCGAGCGCGGCCGGGGTGTCTCCCGCTACGCCTTCGCCCGGCACCGCCGTACGACCGCCCGCCTGCTCGCCGTGGTGGAGCGGGGCGAGCTGCCCGCCGGCGTCGGCAACCCTGCTGGACCGGCCCGCGGCGGACGCCCTGCGCCGGATCGTGTTCACAGGGTGAGGGGTTGTCGCAGGCACCCGCTAGCCTTCATGGTCACAGCA
This sequence comes from Streptomyces sp. NPDC104106, assembly GCF_055584345.1. Classification (NCBI taxonomy): domain Bacteria; kingdom Bacillati; phylum Actinomycetota; class Actinomycetes; order Kitasatosporales; family Streptomycetaceae; genus Streptomyces; species Streptomyces sp. NPDC104106. Next base: position 327,424 of record NZ_JBVJMF010000008.1, on the reverse strand, counting down.
GTGGTTCCCAGCAGGCGGTAGGCAGATGGACTTCCCGGCGGACATTCCCGCGGACTTCCCGGCACAGACGCACCCCCACCCGCACGGCGGCTGGCCCGGCAACGAGCTGGAGGAGGTGCTCGCGGCCTCCCTCGGCGTACCCGCCGCGGCCGGCCGGATCATCGAGGTCCTGGGCCGCAGCTTCCTGTGGATCCCGCTGCCCCAAGGCGGCGGCCCCGGCAGCGGCCCGCTCGACCTGCCCACGCTGGAGATCGACGGCCAGGCCTACGTCCCCGTCTTCAGCTCCGAGGAGCAGCTGCGCATGGCGGCCGGCCCCCACATGGCGTACACCATCGCCCCCGCCGTCGAGTTCGCGCGCGGCCTGCCCCCGCAGGTCGGCCTCGCGGTGAACGCGGACGCGCTGGTCGGCATCCCGCTCCCGCCCGCCGCCGTGGCCGAGCTGTGCCGCGCCGGCCGCACCCCCCTCGACGGCCCGAACACCGGCGGCCGGGTCCGCCTCTTCGAGCCCGACTGGCAGGACGACCCGGTCGACTTCCTCTCCGCCGCGTCCGCCGAGTTCGCCGGGACCGGCGTGGTCCTCACCGCCCGCCGCTGCCTGGCCGCCGTCGAGACGGACGACCCGGTCATGTTCGTCGGCGTCGAACTCTCCCAGTGGGAGGGCGACCTGCGCACCCGCCCCATGGACGCCCTCGGCCGCGCCCTGGGCCGCGTCCCGGTCGCCTGGCCGGTCAGCCTGGTCCTCCTGGACGTCACGGACGACCCGGTGGCCCAGTGGATGAAGACGAGCGTGCGGCCCTTCTATCAATACGGCCTCTAGGAGCCGGCCCGACGGCAGCGGCCCCGAGGGGCGCGGGGCCCTGTCCGATGCGCGGCTGCTCCGCAGGGGCGCGAACAACCCACCACTGAGCCGCGCACGCGCCCAGGGCGGCGCCCCGCCGGGCGCATAAGCTGTCCCCACACACGGGGCACGCAAAAGAGAAGGGCACGACAGGTGAGCGCGAGCCACAGCGGCAGCGTCGAGCACACGCTGAGCCAGGTCACGCCCGGACGCTACGACGCCTACGAGGCCCTGCTGCGCGCCCTCGCCACCCCCGCCTCCGGCCAGATCTGGATGCTCCTGTGGCGCGGCCAGGCCGGCACCCCGGACGCGCAGTACGGGACCATGGAGGTCGACGGCCTCCCGTACGCGCCCTGCGTCACCTCCGCGCAGGAGCTGTCGGCCAGCGGCTGGAACCGCTCGTACGAGGTCGTCGACGGCCTCGACGTGGCCCGCACCCTCTACCCCGACCACTACGGCCTCTGGCTCAACCCGCACGCCCCGGGCGGCGGCGTCGGCATCCCCTGGCTCGATCTGCGGCGCATCGCCACCGGCCTGGACCGCCAGCCCGCCGGCCCCCTCCGGCTCACCGAACCGGGCATCGAGATCCCGCAGTTCTACGCCCTGCTCGCGCAGAACGCCCACCACACCCCCGCCCTGCGCTCCCTGCGCCGCGCCTGGGTGCAGCCCGCGCTCGGCGCGCCGTACCTCGCCATCGGCCTCGACCTCTACGACACCTCCCCGGCCGCCGTCGACTCGGTGCGCGCCATGATGCAGCAGTCCGTCGCCGCCGTCCCCGAGGGCCTGCCGGTCTCCACCGTCGCGATGAGCGACGACCACGACCCGGTCGTGATGTGGATGCGGGGCAACGCCCGCCCGTTCTACGACCGCGACGCCCACGCGGCCCTCCCCCCGACGAACCCGCAGCCCCAGCCGCAGCTCCAGGCGCCCCCGCGGCCGCAGGCGCCGGCCGCCGGCTACGGCTATCCGCCGGTGCCCGGCGGCTACTGACCCGCCCGGCCCCGGCTCCGCCGACCTCGGCTTTCGGCCACCAACTCGGCCGATTCGTCCCCGCTTACCGTCCGCTCGCCGCAATTCACTGTCCGCATACCAGGAAACGCCTGCTTGCATCACGGTTGCGCATCCATTCGCCGTCAAGGCTGGCGGCTTGTCGCGCGGGCATTGAAGACTCCCCCTTCAAGGGGTTCGCCCCTGTGTACGACGGACTGATTGATGCCGCTACCAGCGGCAAGTGCGGGCCGGCTACCGCCGGTTGAGAGGGGTCCCAGCCTAATGACGGCACCATTGCACGAGCCGGCCGCGGAAGCGGCCCCGGGTGCGGCCGAGGAAGCGGCGGTCGCCGCCGCCGACGCGAAGGCCGTTCAGGGCCGTTCCCTGGGACGGATCGCCTGGGAGCGCCTGAAGCGGGACAAACTCGCCCTGACGGGCGGCGTCGTCGTGCTGCTCCTCATCCTGGTCGCGCTGCTCGCGCCGGTGATCACGAGCCTCGTCGGGCAGGACCCGGACGTCTACCACGAGAACCTCATCGACCCGCTGTTCAGCACGCCCAAGGGATCGCTGGGCGGCATCAGCGGCGACCACCTGCTCGGTGTCGAACCGGTCAACGGCCGCGACATCTTCGCGCGCATCATCTACGGTTCACAGGTCTCCCTGCTGGTCGGTTTCCTGTCCGCCCTGGTCGCCGTCGTCCTCGGCACGATCCTCGGCATCCTGGCCGGCTTCTTCGGCGGCTGGGTCGACTCGCTCATCAGCCGTGTGATGGACGGTCTGCTGGCCTTCCCGCAGCTGCTCTTCATCATCGCCCTGGTCTCCGTCATGCCGAACAGCATGCTGGGGCTGACCGGCACGGGCGTGCGCCTGTTCGTGATGATCCTGGTCATCGGCTTCTTCGGCTGGCCCTACATCGGCCGCGTGGTGCGCGGCCAGACGCTCTCGCTGCGTGAGCGCGAGTACGTCGAGGCCGCCCGCTCGCTGGGCGCGGGCCGCTTCTACATCCTCTTCAAGGAACTGCTGCCCAACCTGGTCGCACCGATCATCGTGTACACGACGATGATGATCCCCACCAACATCCTCACCGAGGCGGCGCTCAGCTTCCTGGGTGTGGGCGTCAAGCCGCCGACCCCCTCGTGGGGCCAGATGCTGTCGAGCGCGATCGACTACTACGACTCGGACCCCATGTACATGGTGATCCCGGGCGTGGCGATCTTCATCACCGTGCTGGCGTTCAACCTCTTCGGCGACGGCGTGCGCGACGCGCTGGACCCGAAGGCCTCCCGCTGAACCGCCGCACCCCTAGCGTCCCGTGTGCTCAGCCACGGGGTCTCTCATCAATTCCGGAGGATCCGAGATCGTGACTACCCAACGCACCTCAGGGCGGCGCAAGCAGGCCCTTGCCGCTGCCGCAGTGGTCGCCGGGCTGCTGACCACGGCGGCGTGCGGCGGTGGCAACGGCGGCAGCGACTCGAAGAACGGCGCTGCCGGCTTCGACGCCGCCAACAACAAGGTCGCCCAGGCGTCGCTGGCCAAGAAGGGCGGCGAGCTGAAGTTCGCGTCCGCCCAGGACGCCGACTCGTGGGACACCACGCGTGGCTACTACGGCTTCATGTGGAACTTCTCCCGCTACTACGCCCGCCAGCTGGTCACCTACGCCACGGCGCCGGGCAAGGACGGGTCGAAGGTCGTCCCCGACCTGGCCACCGACACGGGTAAGGTCTCGGCCGACGGCAAGACCTACACGTTCACCCTGCGGGACGGGATCACCTGGGAGGACGGCAAGGCCATCACCTCCCAGGACATCAAGTACGGCATCGAGCGCGTGTGGGCGCAGGACGTGCTCTCCGGCGGTCCCACGTACCTGAAGGACGTCCTGGACCCGGACGGCAAGTACAAGGGCCCGTACAAGGACACCAGCAAGGACCACCTGGGCCTGTCGGCGATCGAGACGCCGGACGCGAAGACGATCGTCTTCCACCTGCCCAAGCCCAACGCGGACTTCCCGGACATGCTGGCGCTGCCCTCGGCGTCCCCGGTCCGGCAGGACATGGACACCAAGTCCAAGTACGCGCTGCACCCGTTCTCCTCGGGCCCGTACAAGTTCCAGTCGTACGACCCCGGCAAGTCGCTGGTCCTGGTGCGCAACGACAAGTGGAACGCCTCCTCGGACCCGGTCCGCAAGGCGTACCCGGACAAGGTCAGCATCAAGTTCTTCAGCAACGCCAACGACCTCGACCAGCGTCTGATCAACGGCGACTACCAGCTGGACATGACCCAGACCGGTCTGTCCCCGCAGGGCCGCCAGACCGCGCTGAAGCAGGACAAGGGCAACCTGGACAACCCGGTCTCCGGCTACGTCCGCTACGGGGTCTTCCCGCAGAGCGTCAAGCCGTTCGACAACGTCCACTGCCGCAAGGCCGTGATCTACGGCGCCGACCACGTGTCCATCCAGACCGCGCGCGGCGGCCCGATCGCCGGTGGTGACATCGGCACCAACATGCTCCCGCCGTCGGTCGCCGGCGCCGAGGGCCAGAAGTACGACCCGTACAACATCGCAGGCTCCGGCAAGAACGGCGACGTCGCCAAGGCCAAGGACGAGCTGAAGCAGTGCGGCCAGCCGAACGGCTTCAGCACCACCATCGCGGTCCGCAACAACAAGCCCGCCGAGGTCGCCACCGCCGAGTCGCTCCAGGCGGCGCTGAAGAAGATCGGCGTCAACGCCCAGATCGACCAGTACGACGGCTCGCAGACCACCGGCATCATCGGCAGCCCCTCGAACGTCCAGAAGAAGGGCTACGGCATCATCATCATGGGCTGGGGCCCGGACTTCCCGACCGTCCAGGGCTACGGCCGCCCGCTGTGGGACAGCCGCTACATCCAGCAGAGCGGTAACAACAACTACGCCCTGATCAACGACAAGTCGATCGACGGCCTCTTCGACCAGTACACCGCCACGCTGGACGACGCCAAGAAGGCGGAGATCTCGACCCAGATCAACCACAAGGTGATGGACGGCGCGTACTACCTGCCCTTCACCTTCGAGCGGTTCCTCAACTGGCGCGGTTCGAACCTGGCGAACGTCTACACGTCCGACGCGTACAACGGCATGTACGACTTCGTCAACCTGGGTCTGAAGAACCCGAAGTAATCCCGGCACACCCGCTGAACTGCACGAAAGGCAGGTGAAGGCCGGCGCGGTGTGACCGCGGGCCGCTGGACACAATCCGGCGGCCCGCGATCCGCGGCGGGCCGTACGCTGTGCTCGCTTACCTCATCAGGCGGCTGTTCGCTGCCGCAGTGATGCTGGTGGTCACCATCGTGGTGGTCTTCTGCATCTTCTTCCTGGTCCCGAAGTGGGCGGGCGTCGATCCCGCCCTGAGCTTCGTGGGCAAGCAGGCCGACCCGGCCGCCGTCGAGGCGGTGCGTATGAAGCTGGGTCTGAGCGACCCGCTCTACGCGCAGGTCTGGCACTTCTTCAAGGGCATCTTCGTGGGCCGCACCTACGCGGCCGGCGGCGATGTCACCCACTGCGCGGCGCCGTGCTTCGGCTACTCGTTCCGCAGTGAGCAGGCTGTCTGGCCCGTCCTGACCAGCCGTTTCCCGGTGACCCTGGAACTCGCGCTCGGTGCCGCCGTGTTGTGGCTCGTCTTCGGTGTGGCGGCGGGTGTCCTCTCCGCGCTCAAGCGGGGCAGCCTGTGGGACCGCGGCGCCATGGTGGTCGCCCTCTCCGGCGTCTCCCTGCCCATCTACTTCACCGGTCTGCTCGCCTCGGCGATCTTCGTCTTCGGACTGAAGTGGTTCAACGGCCAGTACGTGTCCATCACGGACAACTTCGGCAGTTGGCTGGGCGGCATGATCCTGCCCTGGATCACGCTCGCCTTCCTGTACGCCGCGATGTACGCGAGGATCACCCGTGCCACCATGCTGGAGATCCTGGGCGAGGACTACATCCGCACCGCGCGCGCCAAGGGCCTGAAGGAGCCGGTCGTCATCGGCAAGCACGCCATGCGCTCCACGATGACGCCGATCCTCACCATGCTCGGCATGGACCTCGGCGCCCTGATCGGTGGCGCGATCCTCACCGAGACCACGTTCAGCCTTCCCGGCCTGGGCCAGGCGGTGCTCAACGCGATCCGTAACCAGGACCTGCCGATCATCCTCGGTGTCGTCCTGATCACGTCGCTGGCCGTGCTCATCGCCAACCTGCTCGTGGACCTCCTGTACGCCGTGATCGACCCCCGGGTGAGGCTCTCATGACCGAACTCAGCAAGAGCGGGGCGGCCGTCGGCGAGCCCACCGAGTCCTCGCCCGCGCCGTCCGCCTTCCTCGAAGTGCGTGACCTGAAGGTGCACTTCCCGACCGACGACGGCCTGGTGAAGTCCGTCGACGGGCTCAGCTTCCAGCTGGAGAAGGGCAAGACCCTCGGCATCGTGGGCGAGTCGGGCTCCGGCAAGTCCGTGACCTCGCTCGGCATCATGGGCCTGCACACCGCGGGCCAGTACGGCAAGCGCAAGGCACAGATATCCGGCGAGATCTGGCTGGACGGCACCGAGCTGCTGTCCGCCGACCCGGACGACGTGCGCCGGCTGCGCGGCCGCCAGATGGCGATGATCTTCCAGGACCCGCTGTCCGCGCTGCACCCGTACTACACGATCGGGCAGCAGATCGTGGAGGCGTACCGGATCCACCACGACGTCGACAAGAAGACCGCGAAGAAGCGCGCGGTCGAGATGCTCGACCGCGTCGGCATCCCGCAGCCGGACAAGCGGGTGGACAACTACCCGCACGAGTTCTCGGGCGGTATGCGCCAGCGCGCCATGATCGCCATGTCGCTGGTGAACAACCCCGAACTGCTGATCGCCGACGAGCCGACCACCGCGCTCGACGTGACGGTCCAGGCGCAGATCCTGGACCTGATCCGCGACCTGCAGAAGGAGGTCGGCTCCGCGGTCATCATCATCACCCACGACCTGGGCGTCGTCGCCGAACTGGCCGACGACATCCTGGTGATGTACGGCGGCCGCTGCGTCGAGCGGGGACCGGCCGACAAGGTGTTCTACGAGCCCCGCCACCCCTACACCTGGGGCCTGCTCGGCTCGATGCCCCGGCTCGACCGCGAGCAGCAGGACCGGCTCATCCCGGTCAAGGGCTCGCCGCCGTCCCTGATCAACATCCCGTCCGGCTGCGCCTTCAACCCGCGCTGCCCGTACGCCGACCTGCCGAAGGACAACGTCACCCGCACGGTCCGCCCCGAACTCGCCGAGGTCGGCAGCCGGCACTGGGCCGCCTGCCACCTGAGCAAGGAGCAGCGGGAGCGGATCTGGACCGAAGAGATTGCGCCGAAACTGTGAGTGACGAGAAGGCCGAGAAGGCAGGGGCTACTCCCCGGCAGAGCGAAGAGAACGGCCGCGTCGCCGACGGCGAGGTGCTGCTGAGGGTCACCGGCCTGCAGAAGCACTTCCCGATCAAGAAGGGCCTGCTCCAGCGGCAGGTCGGGGCGGTGCACGCCGTCGACGGGATCGACTTCGAGGTCCGCTCCGGGGAGACCCTCGGCGTGGTGGGCGAGTCGGGCTGCGGCAAGTCCACCATGGGCCGGCTGATCACCCGGCTGCTCGAACCGACCGGCGGAACCATCGAGTTCGAGGGCAAGGACATCACGCACCTCGGGGTGACGGGCATGCGCCCGATGCGCCGAGACGTGCAGATGATCTTCCAGGACCCGTACTCCTCGCTGAACCCGCGCCACACCATCGGCACCATCGTCGGAGCCCCCTTCCGGCTCCAGGGTGTCGAGCCGGAGGGCGGGATCAAGAAGGAGGTTCAGCGGCTGCTGTCGGTGGTCGGCCTCAACCCCGAGCACTACAACCGCTATCCGCACGAGTTCTCCGGCGGTCAGCGCCAGCGCATCGGCATCGCCCGTGCGCTGGCCCTCAAGCCGAAGCTGGTGGTCGCCGACGAGCCGGTCTCCGCGCTCGACGTGTCGATCCAGGCGCAGGTCGTGAACCTCATGGACGACCTCCAGGAGGAACTCGGCCTGACGTACGTGATCATCGCGCACGACCTGTCGGTGGTGCGGCACGTGTCGGACCGGATCGCGGTGATGTACCTGGGCAAGGTCGTCGAGCTGGCCGACCGGGACCTGCTGTACAGGACGCCGATGCACCCGTACACCAAGGCGCTCATGTCCGCGGTGCCGATCCCGGACCCGAAGCGGAAGAACGCCAAGAGCGAGCGCATCCTGCTCAAGGGCGACGTGCCCTCGCCGATCTCGCCGCCCTCGGGCTGCCGCTTCCACACCCGGTGCTGGAAGGCGACGCAGATCTGCAAGACCACCGAGCCGCCGCTGCTGGAGCTGCGGCCCGGCCAGCGCGTCGCGTGCCACCACCCGGAGAACTTCGAGGACCAGGCGCCGCAGGACACCGTCCTGCTGTCGGCCGCGAAGGAGGCCGCCGAGCTGGTCGCCGACGAGGTGCTGGCCGCGTCGGCCCAGACCTCCGAGGCCCTGGCCACGGCGGTCGCCGAGGGCGAGCTGGGCTCCGACCAGCGGCCCGACGAGGCGGAGGCGGCGGCCGAGGGCCCATCCTCCCGGGAACCGGCCGACGAAGCCGACGCGGAGTCCGCCGGGGAGCCGACCGGGGAAGCCGTGGAGGAGCCGGCCGCGGGATCTGCCGAGGAGTCCGCCGCGGAAGCCGACGCGGAGTCTGCCGGGGAGGCCGTGGAGGAGCCGGCCGCGGGATCTGCCGAGGAGTCCGCCGCGGAAGCCGACGCGGAGTCTGCTGAGGAGCCGACCGGGGAAGGCGGGGAGCCGGCCGCGGCGTCCGCCGAGGCGTCGACCGGCGCGGGGAGCGAGGCTCCTGCCGAGGAGAAGACCCGGAAGTCGACCGGCAAGTAAGAGTCGCTTACCAGGCTCACAGGGGTGCCCCCCTGTGAGCCTGGCTTCGTAAGGTCCATGCGCCCCGGCAGGCGAGAATGTCGGGGTGCATTTCCAGCCACTCTTCAGCCCCTCTGTCCAGCACACGCTCGATGTCATCGGCATCTTCGTGTTCGCGATCTCCGGCGCGCTGCTGGCCGTCCGGAAGAACTTCGACGTGTTCGGCATCGCCGTCCTCGCCGAGGTGACCGCGCTGGGCGGGGGGCTGTTCCGCGATCTGGTCATCGGGGCGGTACCCCCGGCCGCCTTCACCGACCTCGGGTACTTCGTCACCCCGCTGCTCGCCGCGCTCGTCGTCTTCTTCCTGCACCCGCACGTGGAGCGGATCCAGGCGGCGGTGCTCGTCTTCGACGCGGCCGGCCTCGGCCTGTTCTGCGTCAGCGGTACGACGAAGGCGTACAGCTACGGCCTCGGCCTGACCGCGTCGGCGACGCTGGGCCTCGCGACCGCCGTCGGCGGCGGCGTGCTCCGGGACGTGCTGGCCAACGAGGTGCCGTCACTGCTGCGCTGGGACCGCGATCTGTACGCGGTCCCAGCGATGGTCGGCGCCACGATGGTGGTGCTGTGCATCCGTTACGACGTGCTGACCCCGTTCACCAGCGGGCTCGCGGTCGTCACGGCTTTCGTGCTCCGCCTGCTCGCGATGCGGTTCCACTGGCGAGCTCCGCGCGCCTGGAACCGCCGGTCGACGGTGTCAGAGGATTGAGCGGAGTCGCCGTGCGGGTGTGGCCCGGGGTGCCGCCGTGCCCTGTCATCACCCGGGTCAGCCACTCGAACACGGTGGGCACCTGCGGCCGCCACAGCGCCATCGAGTGCGGTCCGGAACTGCGGGGCAGGAACACCACCCGCACCTCCGTCGGCGGCTTCGCGATCTGTTCCAGCGCCACACCGGCCTCGTAGCCGTCGCCGCTCTCGCCGGAGATGTAGAGCGCGATCCGCGGCGGGGTGCGGTAGCCCTTCAGGATGTAGTAGGGATTGTTGGCCCGCCGCAGCTCCAGGCTGCCCGCGGCCAGTGAGTTGCGCTCGCCGATCGGGTCGTTGTAGCCGGAGAGGCTGATGGCGGCCCGGTAGCGGTCGGGGTGCGCGACGGCGAGCTTGGCCGCGCAGTGGGCGCCCGCGGAGTAGCCGGCCGCGGCCCAGCCGTCCGGCGCGGACTCGGCGCGGAAGTTGTCCGTGATCATCTTCGGTACGTCGATGCTCAGCCAGGTGTCCGCGTTCACGGTGCCCGGGATGTTGGCGCACCCGGTGTCGATCTTGGCGATCAGGTTCGTGCGCGGGGAGACCAGGATGAACGGGGCGACCTGGCCGCTCTTCATCAGCGGCTCCAGCTGCTCGTGCACCTTCATGGAGCCGAACCACGCCTTCGCCGAGCCGGGGTAGCCCGACAGCAGCTCGACGACCGGGAACTTCTTGTTCTTGTACGCCGGGTCGTTGTACTGCGGCGGCAGCCACACGTACACCTCGGCGTTCACGCCTGACACCCGGCCCTTGAGCTGGGTGACCTCCACCCCGCCGGCCGCGCGCATGCCGGGACCGTCGGCCGCGGTGAACTTCTGCTGCACCTTGGGCAGCCGCTTGTACGCTATTCCGCCCGTGCCGTCGGCGCCGAGGTTGGCGGCCTGCTGGACGTGGTTGCCCGTGCCGAGCAGGTCGGCCCAGTTGTCGTACAGGTTGTTGGCGTTGTTGACCAGTACGAAGACGAGGGTGATGGCCGTGGCCTGGGCGAAGAACAGCATCAGTACGCGCGAGGTGACACGCAGGGCCTTGGGCCCGCGCACCCGCGACCACAGTGCGAGCGGCAGTATCAGTGCAACCACGGCCAGCACGATGGCCGTGTAGAGGAACGGAGTCCCGGTGAGGCTCATGTCCCCATAGAGGGGAATCCGTGGTCCGAGGTTGTGGACGTGTAGGGACACTTACTTAGAAATTGCCGGAGCCTCACCCGGATGGCGCATAGAACGAGGTCGCAGGCGGGTGGTCAGAGTATCGCAAGAAGAAAGCTACCGCTTAGTAGTTTCCTGTTGTACCGTTCGTCCATGCCAGAAGGAGCCTTCGCACCGACCGCGCCGGCAGTCATCGGCGCCAGCGAGTTCGACCGCGACACCGCCGTCACCCGGCGTGAGCCCGGGGTCTACGACATCGACCTCTCGGCCGGCTGGACCATCATCAGCGCCGTCAACGGCGGCTACCTGCTGGCCGTGCTCGGCCGGGCCCTCGCGGACACCCTGCCGCACCCGGACCCCTTCACCGTCACGGCGCACTACCTGACCGCCTCCCGCCCCGGCCCGGCGGTCATCCGCACCGAGACGGTCCGCACCGGCCGCACCCTCTCCACCGGCCAGGCCTCCCTCTACCAGTACGACGACGAGGGCACGGAGGTCGAGCGCATCCGCGTCCTCGCCTCCTACGGCGACCTCGACGCCCTCCCGGACGACGTCCGTACGACGGCGACGCCCCCGCCGATCCCGCCGCTGGACCAGTGCCTCGGCCCCGCCGACGGGCCGGCCCCGGTCGAGGGCAGCTCCGCGATCGCCGACCGGCTGATGCTCAAGCTGGACCCGTCGACCCTCGGCTGGGCCCTGGGCGCCCCCTCCGGCAGGGGCGAGATGCGCGCCTGGTTCGGTCTGGCCGACGGCCGTGACGCGGACCCCCTCTCGCTGCTGCTCGCGGTGGACGCCCTGCCGCCCACCGCCTTCGAGATCGGCCTGAAGGGCTGGGTCCCCACGGTGGAACTCACGGTCCACGTCCGCCACCGCCCGGCCCCCGGCCCGCTGCGGGTGTCCATCACCACCCGCAACCTGGCCGGCGGCTTCCTGGAGGAGGACGCCGAGGTCTGGGACAGCGACGACCGCCTGGTCGCCCAGTCCCGACAGCTCGCCAGGGTCCGGCTGGGCTGATCGGCGCCGGGCCGGGGTCAGCTCCGGGTGAGCGGTGTGCGGCCCAGCCAGGCCGCCAGCTCCTCGTAGGGGCCGGCGTCGGCGGGGGCCTGACAGCGGGCGTGGAAAGGCGGCTCGCCATTGGCGGAGTGGGGGGACGCGACGTCGCGGGGGCGCGAGTCGGGCAGCACCGCGCGAGCGGTGGCGAGCGCGAACTCGCCGAGTTCGGGGGCGAGTTCGAACGGCCGACCCAGGGCCTCGGCGAGATCCCAGGTGTGGGTCACGATCTCCATGACGTACCCCGACAGCGCCGCGTGGCCGGGCACCTCGCCCCAGGGCACGCGCACCTGCGTCGTCATCCGCTCGTCGCTCTCCCAGGCCTTGACCACCCGGGTCATGACCTCGTCGTACGCCTCCTCCCAGCCGTCGTCCGCCACATCGCCGACGGCCGGGTCGACGGCGAGTCCGTCCCCGCCCTCGCCGACCACCGCGATGCGCCGGGTGCCGCCGACGACGTGGCCCAGCAGGGCGCGTACGTCGTACTCGCTGCACGGCGTCGGCCGGGTCAGGTCCTCGGGGCGCACGGTCCGCACCAGCGCGGCGAACTGCTCGGTGGCGCGGGCGTAGACGGGGCGGGGATCGGTGAAACCGGTGGTGGTCATGGGTGCCTCTTCCTTCTGTTCCTCGTGCGGGAGCACGCCGGTGTCGGTCGGTGCTGCGAGCATCCCCGGATAACCTGACAACCGCCGTCAACATTTGCGCCAACCTCGCGGGGGCGGGAGCCTGGCGGCGTGAAATCCGACCGGCTGCTGTCGATCCTGCTGCTCCTCCAGACCCGGGGCCGGGTCCCCGCGCACGAACTCGCCGACCGGCTGGAGGTGTCGGTGCGCACCATCTACCGGGACGTCGAGGCGCTGTCCGCCTCGGGCGTCCCGGTGTACGCGGAGCGCGGCCGGCACGGCGGCATCGAGCTCCTCGCCGGATTCCGCACCGACGTCACCGGGCTGACCGCCGACGAGTCCCGCGCCCTGTTCATCCTGGCCGCCCAGGGCGCCCACGCCGCGCTCGGCCTCGACGCCGCCCTCGGCTCGGCCCTGCGCAAGGTGATGGCCGCGCTCCCGGCGCCGCACCGGCCCGCCGCCGAGGTGACCAGCCGGCGCATCCTGGTCGACGCCACCCGCTGGCGCAGCGGACCCCAGGAGGCCGCGGAGCTGCAGGTGCTGCAGGACGCGGTCTTCTCCGACCGGCGGCTGCGACTGCGCTACCGGCACAGCGGGCAGCGGCAGCCGCGGACGTACACCGTGGACCCGTACGGGCTGGTCGCCAAGGCCGGGGTCTGGTACCTGGTCGCCGACCGGCGCGGGCGCCCGCAGCTGTTCCGGGCCGACCGGGTGCACGCGGCCCGACTCCTCGACGACCCCGTGCGGCGCCGGCCGGGCGTCGAACTCGCCGGCGTCTGGGAGGTGTTGCGCCGGCAGGTGGAGGTGCGGGAGGGCGGGATCGAGGTCACCGTCCGGGTCCGGCGTGACCGGCTCGACCTGTTCCGGCGGATGGCGGCCGCCGAGCTGACCCTCCTGCCCGACGACGGCGCGGGGGAGTGGGCCGCCGTCCGGCTGACGTACCCGGTGCTGCGCGCGGTGCGCCAACTCCTGGGCTTCTCCGACCAGGTGGAGGTCCTCGACCCGCCGGAGGCCCGCGCGGAACTGCTGGCCGGGGCCCGTTCCGTCACGGCCCTGTACCGAGGCGCCGGGGAGGCGAGGCCGGTACGGTCGGTCAGTCGAGCCAGTGGCTGCGGCCGACGGTGATGAGCCGCAGCTGCCGCCGGGCGAGCCGTGTGACCCGTTCCCGCTCCTCGGCCGGCGCCTCCTGCGCCTCCAGGAAGAGGGAGGCGGTGATGAGCATCTGGTCGACGTAGAGGTGCGCGAGCATCAACAGGTCGTCGTCGTTCCAGCCCTCGGCCTCCGGGTCCTTGGCCAGCTCGGTCTTCACCTCCTCGGCGAACCGCTCCAGTTGGGCCCGGATGGCCTCGCGCACCGGCTGCACCCCGCCGTGCCGCTCGCGCGCGATGAAGCGGACATGGGCGGGATGGGTGTCCACGTGATGGGAGATCAACTCGATGGCGCGGACGATGCGTTCCTCGCTGCCGTCCGCCGTGGCCACCGTCGTCCGCACCATCGGGTGCAGGCTGCCGAGCGCCTCGTCGACCAGGGCCACGCCGAGGTCGGCGGTCGAGCGGAAGTGCCGGTAGAAGGCGGTCGGGGCGACACCGACGGCCCGGGTGACCTCGCGCAGACCCAGGCTGCTCAGGCTCTGCTCCTCCAGCAGCGCGAGCGCGGCGTCGAGGAACGCCTGCCGGGTCTTCTGCTTCTGCGCCTGCCGGATGCCGAGGGTGTGACTCATGTCATCCAGTTAACAACTGTTCTCTGGAATTGAAAAGCCGTGGGACGCGCTAGACTCGAAGTCAGTGAACAAGTGTTACTACAACTGTTCACCCAAACTTCACACCTGCCCGATACGAGGTATCCCGGAGGGGGGATTTGATCCCATGCTGTTCCTCGTCGCCGCACTCATGCTCTTCGGAGTCGTGCTGGGCACCGTCGCCCACGCACCGCTGACCGTCACCGCCCTCATCGCCGCCGTCATCGCCGTCTGGCTCGGCGTCTTCGCGGTCCGCGAGCGCCTCGGCCGCCGACGCCGTACGCAGGCCAACTGACCGTCCGCCACGACGACTTACTGGAGCTGAGCACCATGCAACTCACCGCACCGGTCACGAGCGGTACCGACACCCGCCGGGCCCCGCGCGACGCCGACGGGATGGCCGTGGCGTCCTTCATCCTCGGTCTGCTGGGCCTGCTCGTCCTCAACCTCTTCCTCGGCCCGGTCGCCGTCGCCCTGGCCGCGGTCTCCCTCTGGCGGGGCACCGCCCGCCGCGGCCGCGCCTGGCTGGGGCTGGCGCTCGGCGTCGCCGATCTGGCCGTCCTGGTCCTGTCGATGCAGCTGAGCCACTCGGTGTCCTGGAGCCTGTAGGCGCAGGAGGAGTCGGGAGGCAGCGGCGTACATCGCCGCGAAGCGGCCGAACCGCCACCGAGCCGCCCGCCGGGGGCCCCGTAGAATCAGGGCACCATGGCTTACCTCGACCACGCCGCGACCACCCCCATGCTCCCGGAGGCGGCAGAGGCACTGACCGCCCGGCTGGGCATCACGGGCAACGCCTCCTCCCTGCACGCGGCCGGCCGCCGGGCCCGCCGTACCGTCGAGGAGTCCCGCGAAACCCTCGCGGAAGCGCTGGGCGCGCGCCCCAGCGAGGTCGTCTTCACCTCGGGCGGCACCGAGGCCGACAACCTCGCCGTCAAGGGCCTGTACTGGTCCCGCCGCGCCGCCGACCCGGCCCGCACCCGGGTGCTGTCCAGCCCGGTCGAACACCACGCCGTCCTCGACGCCGTCCACTGGCTCGGCGAACACGAGGGCGCCACGGTCGAGTACCTCCCCGTCGACTCCTACGGCCGTGTCCACCCCGACGCCCTGCGCGAGGCCATCGCCCGCGACCCCGGCGACGTCGCCCTGGTCACCGTGATGTGGGCCAACAACGAGATCGGCACGGTCCTGCCGATCCGTGAACTGGTCGATGTCGCCGCGGAGTTCGGCATCCCGGTGCACGCGGACGCGGTCCAGGCCTTCGGCCAGGTCCCGGTCGGCTTCGCCGCCTCCGGCCTCGCCGCGATGACCGTCTCCGGCCACAAGATCGGCGGCCCGTACGGCATCGGCGCGCTGCTGCTCGGCCGCGCGTACACGCCCGTCCCGGTACTGCACGGCGGCGGCCAGGAGCGCCATGTCCGCTCCGGCACCCTCGACGTCCCCGCCATCGCCTCGTTCGCCGTCGCCGGCCGGCTCGCCGCCGAGCGCCGCGAGGCGTTCGCCCGGGAGATCGGCGCGCTGCGCGACCGCCTGATCGACGCCGTGCGCGGTGCCGTGCCGGACGCGATCCTCGGCGGCGACCCGGCGCCCGAGGGGCGCCTTCCGGCCAACGCGCACTTCACCTTCCCCGGCTGCGAGGGCGACTCCCTGCTGCTCCTGCTCGACGCCCAGGGCATCGAGTGCTCCACCGGCTCCGCCTGCACCGCGGGCGTCGCCCAGCCCAGCCATGTGCTGCTCGCCACCGGCATCGACCCGGAGCTGGCCCGCGGCACCCTGCGCTTCTCTCTCGGCCACACCTCGACCGAGGCGGACGTGGAGGCGGTCGCGAAGGCGATCGGCCCGGCGGTGGAGCGGGCCCGCGCCGCCGGCCTGAGCTGAGACGCGAGAACGACCTACGAGGCGGGTTCCCTTCGCCGGTATTGTCCGGATCAGGTGGTTGGGGGTCGCCTTCCGATCCAGTCGTCCTGACCTGGCTCTTCCGGCCTCTCAGCCCGAGCGTCGACGTCGGCACCAGCGGAGATTCTCGTACCTCTCGGTGAAGGGAGATCCTTTTTCTCTCGCTGAAGTCGGCTACTCCGCTTGGGCTCCCTCACTCGTCTCGTAGGTCTGATTCCAGAGTAAATCGGTACCTATCGTGCGCAAGGGGCTGGCCCTTGATTTTTTCGGCTGCTTCGCTCTTTCTCCGGGGCGGCGCCCGGGGCCCCGTACCCTGGAAGGGCTATGACTGAGACCCCGCAGCGCCCCCTCCGTGTCCTCGCCGCCATGTCCGGCGGAGTCGACTCCGCCGTAGCCGCCGCACGCGCCGCGGAAGCCGGCCACGACGTCACCGGCGTCCACCTCGCGCTCTCCGCGAACCCGCAGTCCTTCCGCACGGGCGCGCGGGGCTGTTGCACCATCGAGGACTCCCGCGACGCCCGCCGCGCGGCCGACGTCATCGGCATCCCCTTCTACGTCTGGGACCTCGCCGACCGCTTCCGCGAGGACGTGGTCGAGGACTTCGTCGCCGAGTACGAGGCGGGCCGTACGCCCAATCCCTGCCTGCGCTGCAACGAGAAGATCAAGTTCGCCGCGCTGCTCGACAAGGCGCTCGCCCTCGGCTTCGACGCGGTCTGCACCGGTCACTACGCCAAGGTGATCGTGAACGAGGACGGCTCCCGCGAACTGCACCGCGCCTCCGACATGGCCAAGGACCAGTCGTACGTCCTCGGCGTGCTGGACGAGAGGCAGCTCGCCCACGCCCTGTTCCCGCTCGGCGACACGGTCACCACCAAGGAGGAGATCCGCGCCGAGGCCGAGCGCCGGGGCCTCGCCGTCGCCAAGAAGCCCGACTCGCACGACATCTGCTTCATCGCCGACGGCGACACCCAGGGCTTCCTCGCCCAGCGGCTCGGCAAGGCCGAGGGCGACATCGTCGACGAGTCCGGCACCCGGCTGGGCACGCACGAGGGCGCGTACGGCTTCACGATCGGCCAGCGCAAGGGCCTTCGGATCGGCACCCCGGCCCCCGACGGCAAGCCGCGCTACGTCCTCGACATCTCCCCGGTGACGAACACGGTCACGGTCGGCCCGGCCGCCGCCCTGGACGTGGTGGGCCTGACCGCGATCAGGCCCCGCTGGTGCGGCACCACCCCCACCGCCCCCGGCACCTACACCGCCCAGCTGCGCGCCCACGGCGGCGAGAGCGAGGTCACCGCCGAGCCGGTCGACGGGGAACTGCGCGTGACCTTCACCGAGCCGGTCCGCGGCGTCGCTCCCGGCCAGGCCATCGTCCTGTACGACGGCACGCGCGTGGTCGGCTCGGCGACGATCGCGACGACCACGCGCGCGACGGCGGCGGCGGTGTAGCTCTCCGGGGGTACGGGCGGGGGCGCGGCTCCCGTAGCTCTCCAGGGGGACGCCGGTGGGTCCTCAGCCGGCGAGGAACTCCGCCAGCACCGGCCCCAGCACGTCCGGTTCCACCATGTGGGTCTGTCCCGGAAGCACCCGGTAGGTGCCCTGGGGCACCGCCTCCGCGACGGCCTGGGCCGCCCGGTGCATCCACTCCGGGCTCGCCCCGCCCACGACGGACAACACCGGCACGGAGACCGCCGCGAGCCGCTCGCGCGGGAGCAGGCCGTCGCCCATGACCGCGTCGTCGTACGCGAGACTCGGCGCCACGGCCTCCATGCCGGCCCACATCGGCGACTGGCGGGCGCCCCGGATCACCTCCTCGCCGAGGCCGGTCAGCCGCAGGAACAGCTCCACGGCGTCCCCCTGCCGGCCCTCGGACAGCGCCTTGTTCAGCTGCTCCTTGTAAACGGCCTCCCGCTCGGCGCCGCCCTGGAGGAAGTCGGCGTACGGCACCTCGTAGACGGCCACCCGGCGCACCGGCAGGCCGCCCGCCGCCGCCCGGAGCACCAGCGCGCCGCCCGAGGAGACCCCGAACAGCGCCGCCTCGCCGCCCACCGCGTCGACCAGCGCGGCCAGGTCCTCGATCTCACGCTCGACCGCGTACGGCTTCGTGTCACCGCTCTCGCCGCGGCCCCGGCGGTCGTACACGACCGCCGTGCACCGGTCCGCGAGCCGCGCGGCCAGGGGCGCCACGGTGCCCCCGGTGGACATCGCGCCGCTCACCAGGATCACCGTGGGCCCCTGACCGGTCACCTCATAGGCGAGGGAAGTGCCGTCGCGGGAAGTCGTCTTCTTGTCCATGTCCGTGCAGACTGCCGTACCGCGCGGGAGTCATCGGTCACGACACGTCGACGTCGTAGAAGCAGAGGTGGTCCTTGATGCGTGCCACGTCCGGCTTCGGGTCCGGGTACGCCCAGACCAGGTCCGGCGCGTCCGGCAGCGACCAGTAGGACGCCGTTCCCTTGAACGGGCAGACGGTGTGTGTCCCGGAGGGGGTCAGCAGGTCGAGGCGTACGTCCTCGGCGGGGATGTAGTACCGCGGCGGACAGCCCGTCTCGCGCAGTACCAGGGGTCGGTCGGTCTCCGCGAGCACCAGGTCGCCGTGCACCACGCGCACGTGCCGCTCGCCCTGCTCGATGGTGATGGTGTGTCCTTCGGCCATGTCCGTAGAGCACCGGCGCGCTCCGGCTTCTTCCCGGGTGCGGGGGCTCCTTCGGCGACGGGGGCCGTACGGTGGACGCCATGAACATCTGCGTCTTCCTGTCCGCCGCCGACCTCGACGAGCGTTACACGCGCCCCGCGCGCGAGTTCGCGGAACTGCTCGGCAAGGCGGGCCACACCCTCGTCTGGGGCGGCTCCAACGTCGGCCTGATGAAGGTCGTCGCCGACGGGGTGCACGAGGCGGGCGGCAGGCTGCTGGGCGTCTCCGTGGAGTTCCTCGCGAACAAGGCGCGGCCCGGCGCCGACGAGATGCTCATCGCCCCCGACCTCGCCGAGCGCAAGAGGCTGCTGCTGGAGAAGGCCGACGCCGTGGTCATCATGGTCGGCGGCACCGGCACGCTGGACGAGGCGACGGAGATCCTGGAGCTGAAGAAGCACGGCCGCACCGACAAGCCGGTCGTGCTGCTGAACACCGCGGGCTTCTACGACGGCCTCGAAGAGCAGTTCCGCCGCATGGAGGCCGAGGGATTCCTGCCGCGCCCGCTGTCGGAGCTGGTGTTCTTCGCCGATGAGCCGATCGGGGCCCTCGCCCACCTGGAAGAGCGGCTCGGCGGCCGCTGATGCGAGCATGGCGGGCATGGCTACTCATGTGATCACCGGCGCCGGCTCCGGCATCGGCGCCGCCGTCGCCCGCCGTCTGCACGCGCGCGGGGACGGCATCGTCCTGCACGCGCGCGACGCGGGCCGTGCGAAGGATCTGGCGGCCGAGTTCCCCGGCGCCCGCACGCTGGTGGGCGACCTCGCGGACCCGGACCGCCTCTCCTGGGCGCTCTCGCACCAGACCCTCCCCGACCGGGTGGACTCCCTGCTCCACATCGCCGGCGTCGTGGACCTGGGCGGTGTCGGCGAGCTGACCCCCAAGTCCTGGCACCACCAGCTCAACGTCAACCTGATCGCGCCCGCCGAGCTGACCCGGCTCCTGCTGCCCCAACTGCGCGCCGCCCGCGGCCATGTGATCTTCGTCAACTCCGGCGCCGGCCTCAACGCCGGCGCGGGCTGGTCCGCGTACGCCGCCTCCAAGCACGGTCTGAAGGCCCTCGCCGACTCCCTGCGCCAGGAGGAGCACGCGGACGGCGTCCGCGTCACCTCCGTCTACCCCGGCCGCACGGCCAGCCCCATGCAGGCCAAGGTCCACCAGCAGGAGGGCAAGACCTACGACCCCGCGCGGTGGATCGACCCCGAGTCGGTCGCCACCACCATCCTCATGGCCCTGGACCTGCCGAGGGACGCGGAGGTCAACGAC
Source organism: Streptomyces sp. NPDC104106 (assembly GCF_055584345.1). Lineage (NCBI taxonomy): Bacteria > Bacillati > Actinomycetota > Actinomycetes > Kitasatosporales > Streptomycetaceae > Streptomyces > Streptomyces sp. NPDC104106. The sequence goes on along the minus strand of NZ_JBVJMF010000008.1, from coordinate 307,517 downwards.
CTGACCGTACGGCCGGGGCACTGACCCTCCGGCCGACGGCTCCGGGCGGCGCGGGACGCCTTACCCTGCCGGAGTGAGTGACAACAGCCAGTTCACGTTCCCCCCGGCCACCGGGGTCGGATCCATGCCCGGCACCGACGCCAGAGAGACCGCCAAGACGGTCACCGGCAGCTTCGAGGACTTCCCGCACCTCCCCGAGCTGCCCGCGCGCGGACCCGGCGCCGACATGATCGGCCGCACCGCCGGCATGCTGGTCGAGCTGTACGCGCGCGTGGAGCCCAGCGGCTGGCGGATCGGGGACCGGCCCGGCCGCGACACCAAGCGGGCCCGGTCCTGGCTGGGCGAGGACCTGGACGCACTCGAGGAGTTCACGCAGGGGTACGAGGGCGCCCTGAAGGTACAGGCCGTGGGGCCCTGGACGCTCGCCGCCGCCCTGGAGCTGAAGAACGGCGAGGCCGCCCTCTCCGACCCCGGCGCCTGCCGTGACCTCACCGCCTCCCTCACCGAGGGCCTCCGCCTCCACCTCGCCGAGGTACGGCGCCGCGTCCCCGGCGCCCGCCTCGTCCTCCAGCTCGACGAGCCCTCGCTCACCGCCGTCCTGCGCGGCCAGGTCCGCACCGCCAGCGGCTACCGCACCCACCGGGCCGTGGACCGCCAGGTCGTGGAGTCCGCCCTGAGGGACCTCGTCGCCGTGCACGGAGACGGCCCCGTCGTCGTCCACTCCTGCGCGCCCGACGTGCCCTTCGCCCTGCTGCGCCGGGCCGGCGCCACCGCCGTCTCCTTCGACTTCTCGCTCCTCACCGAGCGTGACGACGACACGATCGGCGAGGCCGTCGAGGCGGGTACACGGCTGTTCGCCGGTGTCGTGCCGGGCACGGACGGCCCATTGTCAGACCCTGCCGGTAGCGTCATGGGTGTCAGGACGTTGTGGCGCAGGCTGGGGCTGCGTCCGGGGCTGCTCGCACAGGCCGTCACGGTGACCCCGGCGTGCGGTCTGGCGGGTGCTTCCCCCGGCTACGCACGCCAGGCGCTCGCCCACTGCGTCCGGGCGGCGAGATCCCTCGCGGACAACCCAGAGTAACGGGAGGACAACACGGTGGCCGGCGACAAGCAGCAGGCGGAGACGGCAGTGCCCGCCGAGGCACGGGACAAGCACGCGCAGCTGGCGGAGCAGGTCGAGGAGCACCGCTTCCGGTACTACGTGAAGGACGCTCCCGTCATCAGCGACGCGGAGTTCGACCAGCTCCTGAAGTCCCTGGAGGCACTGGAGGAGCGGTATCCGGAGCTGCGCACCCCGGACTCGCCCACCCAGAAGGTCGCAGGGTCCTACGCGACGGAGTTCACCGCCGTCGAGCACCGCCAGCGCATGCTCTCCCTCGACAACACCTTCAACGACGACGAGCTGGCCGCCTGGGCCGAGCGCATCGCGCGCGAACTGGGCGACCAGAAGTACCACTTCCTGTGCGAGCTGAAGGTCGACGGCCTCGCGGTCAACCTCACGTACGAGCAGGGCCGCCTCACGCGCGCGGCCACCCGGGGCGACGGCCGCACCGGCGAGGACATCACGCCCAACGTCCGCACGATCGCCGAGATCCCGGACCGTCTGCGGGGCGACGAGGTCCCGGACCTGGTGGAGATCCGCGGCGAGGTCTACTTCCCGATGGAGAAGTTCCTCGACCTGAACGAACGCCTGGTCGCCGCCGGTGACAAGCCGTTCGCCAACCCCCGTAACGCCGCCGCCGGTTCGCTGCGCCAGAAGGACCCGCGCGTCACCGCCACCCGCCCGCTGCACATGGTGGTCCACGGCATCGGCGCCCTGGAGGGCTTCACGGGCCTCACCCGCCTCTCCCAGGCCTACGACCTGCTGAAGTCCTGGGGCCTGCCCCCCTCGCCGCACAACCGGGTGGTGGACGACCTCGACGGCGTACGGCAGTTCATCGCCCGCTACGACGGCGAGATGCGCCACTCGGTGGAGCACGAGATCGACGGCGCCGTCGTCAAGCTGGACGAGATCCGGCTCCAGGGCCGCCTCGGCTCCACCGCGCGGGCGCCCCGCTGGGCCATCGCCTACAAGTACGCGCCGGAAGAGGTCAACACCAAGCTCGTCGACATCAAGGTCGGTGTCGGCCGCACCGGCCGGGTCACGCCGTACGCCCAGGTCGAGCCGGTGACGGTCGCGGGCAGCGAGGTCGAGTTCGCCACCCTGCACAACCAGGAGGTCGTCAAGGCCAAGGGCGTCCTCATCGGGGACACGGTGGTCATCCGCAAGGCCGGCGACGTCATCCCCGAGATCCTCGGCCCGGTGGTCGACCTGCGGGACGGCAGCGAGCGGGAGTTCGTGATGCCGGGCGAGTGCCCCGAGTGCGGCACGCCGCTGCGGCCCATGAAGGAGGGCGACATCGACCTGCGTTGCCCCAACGGCCGTACGTGCCCGGCGCAGTTGCGCGAGCGTGTGTCCTACCTCGCGGGCCGCGAGTGCCTGGACATCGAGCACTTCGGCGCGGTCGCGGCCGCCGCCCTCACCCGCCCTCTGGAGCCGGCGGACCCGCCGCTGGTGGACGAGGGCGACCTGTTCGACCTCACGGTCGAGAAGCTGCTGCCCATCAAGGCCTACGTCCTCGACCCCGACAGCGGTCTGCCCAAGCGGGACCCCAAGACGGGCGAGGAGAAGGTCGTCACCGTCTTCGCCAACCAGAAGGGCGAGCCGAAGAAGAACACCCTGGCCCTGCTGGAGAACATCGAGGCGGCCAAGCGGCGTCCGCTGGCACGGTTCCTCAACGGACTGTCCATCCGGCACGTCGGACCGGTGGCCGCGCAGGCCCTCGCCCGCGAGTTCCGCTCCATCGACCGCATCGAACAGGCCAGCGAGGAGGAGCTGGCGACCACCGACGGCGTCGGCCCGATCATCGCCGCCGCCCTCAAGGAATGGTTCGCCGAGGAGTGGCACCGCGAGATCGTCCGCAAGTGGAAGGCCGCGGGAGTCCCGCTGGAGGACCAGTCCACCGGCGAGGACGAGGGCCCGCGCCCGCTGGAGGGACTCACGGTCGTCGTCACCGGAACGCTGGAGAACTTCACCCGGGACGGCGCCAAGGAGGCACTGCAGAGCCGCGGCGCGAAAGTGACCGGATCCGTATCGAAGAAGACGTCGTTCGTCGTTGTGGGTGACAATCCCGGCTCGAAGTACGACAAGGCCATGCAATTGAAGGTTCCGGTCCTGAACGAGGACGGTTTCGCCGTCCTCTTGGAGCAGGGCCCGGACGCCGCGGCCGAAGTCGCGCTTCCGGCCGAGGAGTAGCGGTTGAAGGCCACCCGATCGGCGCATATCAGATGCATACGGGTGGGCCGGGCGCATTCGGGCAACCGTCGACGACCGGTGCCCGTGGAAGCGTTCAGCGGCCTACTGTTGAGGTGTGCGCCTGCCGTGCCCAGCTGCGGTCGGGGCATCTCCGCGTGCTCCCAAGACGCGGGGAACGTTTCTTCAACGCGGAGCCGCTGATGGGTGTCGGACATCGGGCCGCGTGGCGTGGGCACCGCCGGGTGTGAGAGGGACGGGAATGGAACCGACCGAGAGCGTCGCCCCGGACTCACGGCTGCGCCTGCGCCGACGCGCGGGCGCCTGGCGGGGGACCCCGTGGGCGGGACGGGCGGCCACGCGCACGGCAGGCCGGGTCCGCCCGGCCGGACCGGGCGCCGTCGCCGAGACCCATCCGCCGATACCCCTGGCCGCCATCGAGCCCGTCCCCGGCCTGCCCGGGACCGGTGCCGGCACCGAACAGGACCGGCACCTGCCGTGGCCCGCCCTGCCCGCGGCCCTCGTGGCCGGCGCGGCGCTCGTCCTGGGCGCGGCCTTCTACCGCGCCTTCGCCGACCACCACGCCCTCTTCCCGGGCGGCACCGCCGGCTGGTCGCTGGCCCTGCTCGCCGGCGTCATCGTCGGCCACCTCGTCATGCTGGGCCGCGCCCGCTGGTGGGGCGGCACCGGCTCGGGTGCCGCCCTCACCCTCGCCGTCCTGCTGCTGTACGGCTGGGTGCCCGCCGGCATGGTCAGCCTCACCGTCGTCGTCCTGGTCGGCATCGCCCGGCGCCACCGCTGGCGCCAGGGCGTCCTGCACGGCGCGGTGGACCTCCTCGGCATCGGCGCCGGCGCGCTGCTGCTCTGCGCGTTCGGGCGGGTCCCGAGCGTCGAGTCGCCCTGGCGGCCGGAGAGCTGGAGCATCGCCACCGGGCCCGAGGTCGTGCTCGTCGCCGGTGTCTACCTCGCGGTCAGCCGCGGCCTGCTGTGGTACCTGCGCGCGCCGCGCGACGGCAAGGTGCCCACCGTCGACCGCGCCTCCCTGGTCAGACAGGGGCTGGTCGCCGTCGCGCTGCTCGGCATCGCGCCCCTGCTGTGCGTCGTCGCCGACGCGCAGCCCGTCCTGCTGCCGCTGTTCGCCATCCCGCTCATCGCCCTCGACTCGACTCTGTGGATGGCCCGCGCGCGGGCCGAGGAGCAGTTGCGCGATCCGCTGACCGGGCTGCCCAACCGGCAGTGGCTGCTGGAGCGGATCTGGACCGCCCTCGACGACGCCGAACGGATCGGCGCCCGCTCCGCCCTCATGCTGATCGACCTCGACCGGTTCCGGTCGGTGAACGACACCCTCGGCCATCTCGCCGGTGACCGGCTGCTGCTCCAGATAGCGGACCGGCTGCGGCTCGCGCTGCCGCGCGGAGCGGAGGCCGCGCGGCTCGGCGGGGACGAGTTCGCGGTCTTACTGCCCGTCGCCGACTCCACCACGTCGGCCACGCGCGTCGCCCGCGGCCTCGTCGCCGCCCTCAGCTCCCCGCTCGACCTCGACGGCCTCACCCTCGTCCTGGAGGCCAGCGCCGGCGTCGCCGTCTTCCCCGACCACGCCCTGGACGCCGAAGGCATGCTGCGCCGGGCCGACGTGGCGATGTACCAGGCGAAGCGGGACCGTACGGGCGTCGAGGTCTACGAGTCCAAGCGGGACTCCAACACCCCGGACCGGCTCGGCCTGCTGGGCGATCTGCGCCGGGCGCTGGACGCGCACGAGGTGCAGCTGCACTACCAGCCCAAGGTCCGCTTCGACGGCCAGGTCGCCGGCCTGGAGGCCCTGGTGCGCTGGGTGCACCCCGAGCGCGGGAAGGTGCCGCCGGACGAGTTCATAGCGATCGCCGAGTCCTCCGGGCTGATGCCCCACCTGACGGAGTACGTGCTGGAGACCGCGCTCGGGCAGGTCGCCCGGTGGCGGGCGCAGGGGCTGCGGGTGCCGGTCGCCGTCAACGTCTCCCCGCGCGACGTCCACACGCCCGGCTTCGCGGGCTCGGTCGCGGCCAGGCTGGCCCGGCACGGGGTCCCCGCGGGGGCCCTGCAGCTGGAGATCACCGAGCACGTCCTGCTGGAGGACCCGCAGCGCGCCGCCGACACCCTCGCCGGGCTCACCGGGCACGGCGTGAAGATGTCGCTGGACGACTTCGGCACCGGTTACTCGTCCCTGGTCCATCTGCGGCGGTTGCCGGTGAGCGAGCTGAAGATCGACCGCTCGTTCGTGGCGCGGCTGGCCGTCGACACCGAGGACGCGGAGATCGTGCGGTGCACGGTGGACCTGGCGCACTCGCTCGGTCTTCTCGTCGTCGCCGAGGGCGTGGAGGACGACGAGACCTGGGAGCGGCTGCGGGACATGGGGTGCGACGCGGTCCAGGGCTGGCTGGTCGCCGCCGCCATGCCCGCGGAGGAGACCACCGCGTGGCTGCTGGCCCGCGGATCCCGCGGATGGCAACGCCCGCGCGCCGCCCTGCCCGCGGCCGAATAACCGCCCACCCGGGCGACCACGCCCTCCCCCCTCCCGGCGACCGCGTGCTCGTGCCCGCCGGCCTGCTCCGGTGACTGCGCGCCCCTGCCCGCCTTCCGGGGGCGGCCGCGTCCTTGCGCCCGCCCGCCTGCCGGCGACTGCGTCCTTGCACCCGCTCCGCTCGGCCTGTTCTGCGTATTCCTCGGGTTACCGCCGCGGCCGGCTACGCGCGGAGCCGGCCGCGCCTGGCTGCCGGTCAAGGGGGCGAGGAACGGCACCTTCGCGATGGCGGGCCCGGCCCTGCTCGCCTTCGCGGCAGCGCGCCCCGAGGCGTGGTTCACGGGGCGCCTTCGGGATCCACTTCGCCACCGCGATCGTGGTACTGATCAGTGCCGGACTGCTCTTCGCGGTCCGACGGCACCGGGCCGGTCCGCCGGCAGACAGGGGAAACGCGAGATGTCACTGTTCGTACCCACGTTCGAGGAGACCGTCGTCGTCCGGGACGCCGAGGCCGAGGTCGTCGGCCAGGCGCCCACCAGCGTCAAGCTGCTGGCCGACAGCAGTGCCGCCGGCGGCGCGCTGTCCACCGTGCGGGTCGCCCTCGCCGAAGGGGCCGACGGCGCCCGCCCGCACGTGCACCACAAGTCCGCCGAGATGTTCTTCCTGCTCGACGGCGCCGCCGAGTTCCTCTCCGGGGACGACGTGGTCACCGCCGGGCCCGGGGACCTGATCATCGTGCCGCCGGACCGGCCGCACGCCTTCGCCGCCGCCCCGGGCGCGCCGGCTGACATCCTGATCGTCATCGCCCCCGGCGTCGAGCGCTTCGAGTACTTCCGCCACCTCCAGCGCATCCGCCTCGGCGAGGTCACCCCGGAGAGCATCCTCGAAGTGCAGGAGCTGTACGACAACCACTTCCTGAAGAGCGACGTCTGGGACGGCCGGCACCAGCGGTGAGGACGGGGCCCGGGGAAACCGTTTCACGGGCACCGGGCCCCGCCCCATAGGATTGGGCCCAAACCACACACACTCACCCCAGAGGATCGCTGCATGCCTGGCATCACGCGCGAGGAGGTCGCCCACCTCGCCCGGCTGGCGCGTCTGGAGCTGAAGCCCGAAGAACTCGACCACTTCGCGGGACAGCTCGACGACATCATCGGCGCGGTAGCCCGCGTCAGCGAGGTCGCCGACCAAGACGTACCGCCGACCTCGCACCCGCTGCCGCTGACGAACGTCATGCGGCCGGACGAGGTCCGTCCCTCGCTCACCCCCGAGCAGGCGCTCTCCGGCGCCCCGGCCCAGGAGCAGCAGCGTTTCAAGGTGCCGCAGATCCTGGGGGAGGAGTGACCACCATGACGGACAGCAACATCATCAAGCTCACGGCCGCGCAGATCGCCGAGAAGATCGCCTCCGGCGAGCTGACGGCAGTCGAGGTCACCGAGGCCCACCTCGTCCGCATCGAGGCCGTCGACGAGAAGGTGCACGCCTTCCTGTACGTCGACCGCGAGGGCGCGCTCGCGCAGGCCCGGGCCGTGGACGAGAAGCGGGCCCGTGGCGAGAAGCTCGGTCCGCTCGCCGGCGTGCCCCTCGCGCTCAAGGACATCTTCACGACCGAGGGCGTGCCCACGACCGTCGGCTCGAAGATCCTGGAGGGCTGGATCCCGCCGTACGACGCGACGCTCACCAAGCGGCTGAAGGCCGCCGACGTCGTCATCCTCGGCAAGACCAACATGGACGAGTTCGCCATGGGGTCCTCCACCGAGAACAGCGCCTACGGCCCGACCGGCAACCCCTGGGACCTCACCAAGATCCCCGGCGGCTCCGGCGGCGGCTCCTCCGCCGCGCTCGCCTCCTTCGAGGCCCCCCTCGCCATCGGCACCGACACCGGCGGCTCCATCCGCCAGCCGGCCGCCGTCACCGGCACGGTCGGCGTGAAGCCGACGTACGGCGCGGTGTCCCGCTTCGGCATGGTCGCCTTCTCCTCCTCCCTCGACCAGGGCGGCCCCTGCGCCCGTACGGTCCTGGACGCGGCGCTGCTGCACGAGGTCATCGCCGGGCACGACCCGCTGGACTCCACCTCCGTCGACGCCCCGGTCCCGCCGGTGGTCGAGGCCGCCCGCAACGGCTCCGTGCAGGGCATGCGCGTCGGCGTGGTCAAGCAGTTCCGCGGCGAGGGCTACCAGGCCGGCGTCATCCAGCGCTTCGACGAGTCCGTCGAGCTGCTGAAGGAGCTGGGCGCCGAGATCGTCGAGCTGGACTGCCCGTCCTTCGACCTCGCCCTGTCGGCGTACTACCTGATCGCGCCGTCCGAGTGCTCCTCCAACCTCGCCCGCTTCGACGGCCTGCGCTACGGCCTGCGGACCGGCGACGACGGCGGCCACTCGGCCGAGGAGGTCACCTCCCTGACCCGCGAGGCCGGCTTCGGCCCCGAGGTCAAGCGCCGCATCATGCTCGGCACGTACGCCCTGTCGAGCGGCTACTACGACGCGTACTACGGCTCCGCGCAGAAGGTCCGCACGCTCATCACGCGTGACTTCGAGAAGGCCTTCGAGCAGGTGGACGTCATCGTCTCGCCGACGACCCCCACCACCGCCTTCGCGATCGGCGAGCGCGCCGACGACCCGATGGCGATGTACCTCGCGGACCTGTGCACCATCCCGACCAACCTGGCGGGCAACGCGGCCATGTCCCTGCCCTGCGGCCTCGCCCCGGAGGACAACCTCCCGGTGGGCCTGCAGATCATCGCCCCCGCGCTCAAGGACGACCGGCTGTACAGGGTCGGCGCCGCCGTCGAGGCCGCCTTCGTGGAAAAGTGGGGACACCCGCTGCTGGAGGAGGCTCCGTCGCTGTGAGCAAGCTGTCGAAGGCCAAGGACTTCAAGAAGTCCAAGTCCGGTACGTACCTGTCCATGGCCACCACCGCGTTCGGCGCGTTCGGTGTCGCCAAGCAGATCAAGAAGGCCCGCGCCGAGCACGACACGCTGCGGCTGATCGACGCCTCGGTCTCGGCCGTCGCGATCGTGACCGGCCTCGCGATCCTCTACCGCGAGCTGAAGCGGCTGGGCGACGACGACGTCCTGCTGGGCTGAGAGGGAAGTTTTCACCGTGACCACCACGACCGACCTGGTGTCGTACGAGGACGCGCTGGCGTCGTACGACCCCGTCATGGGCCTTGAGGTCCATGTCGAACTCGGCACCAAGACCAAGATGTTCTGCGGGTGTTCGACCGAGCTGGGCGCCGAGCCCAACTCGCAGACCTGCCCGACGTGCCTCGGCCTGCCCGGCGCGCTGCCGGTCGTCAACGCGACCGGCGTCGAGTCCGCGATCAAGATCGGTCTCGCGCTGAACTGCGAGATCGCCGAGTGGTGCCGCTTCGCCCGGAAGAACTACTTCTATCCGGACATGCCGAAGAACTTCCAGACCTCCCAGTACGACGAGCCGATCGCCTTCAACGGCTACCTCGACGTGCAGCTGGAGGACGGCGAGACCTTCCGCGTGGAGATCGAGCGCGCCCACATGGAGGAGGACACCGGCAAGTCGACGCACGTCGGCGGCGCCACCGGCCGTATCCACGGCGCGTCCCACTCCCTGCTGGACTACAACCGCGCGGGCATCCCGCTCATCGAGATCGTCACCAAGCCGATCGTGGGCGCCGGCGAGCGCGCCCCCGAGGTGGCGAAGGCGTACGTCCGGGAGCTGCGCGAGGTCATCCGTGCCCTCGGCGTGTCCGAGGCCCGCATGGAGATGGGCCAGATGCGCTGTGACGTCAACCTGTCGCTGATGCGCAAGGGCGCCGACACGTTCGGCACGCGCAGCGAGACCAAGAACGTCAACTCGCTGCGTTCCGTGGAGCGTGCGGCCCGCTTCGAGATCATGCGGCACGCGGCCGTGCTCTCCGGCGGCGGCACGATCGTCCAGGAGACCCGCCACTTCCACGAGGACACCGGGTCCACGACCTCGGGCCGCGTGAAGGAGGAGGCCGAGGACTACCGGTACTTCCCCGAGCCGGACCTCGTGCCGGTGGCCCCCTCGCGCGAGTGGGTCGAGGAGATCCGCGCGTCCCTGCCGGAGATGCCGCTGGCCCGCCGTACCCGGCTGCTCGCCGAGTGGGGCATCTCGGCCACCGACATGCAGGCGATCCTCAACGCCGGTGCGCTGGACCCGATCGTCGCCACGATCGACGCCGGTGCCGACGCCGCCTCCGCCCGCAAGTGGTGGATGGGCGAACTGGCGCGCAGCGCCAACGAGTCCGGCACCGCGCTGGACGAGCTGGCCATCACGCCGCAGCAGGTGGCCCGGGTCGCCGAGCTGGTCACGAAGGGCGACCTGAACGACAAGCTGGCCCGGCAGGTCATCGAGGGCGTCCTCGCGGGCGAGGGCACCCCGGACGAGGTCGTGGACAAGCGCGGTCTGAAGGTCGTCTCGGACGACTCCGCGCTCGGCACGGCCGTCGACGAGGCCATCGCCGGCAACCCCGGTATCGCGGACAAGATCCGCGGCGGCAAGGTGGCCGCCGCCGGCGCCCTGGTCGGCGCCGTCATGAAGGCCACCCGGGGCCAGGCCGACGCCGCCCGCGTCAAGGAGCTGATCCTGGAGAAGCTGGGCGTCAGCGAGGGCTGAGCCGCCGTCAGCCACGGCCACGGGGGGACGCGCCGAACCCGGCGCGTCCCCCCGCGTCGTACACCGCCCAGCCGAAGGCACTACGCTCCCCCGCCATGAGCCACCGCACCCCCTCCGCGATACCCACCCGCCCCGCGACCACCGGGAACCGGAGGCCCGGGCGACCGGAAGACGACGCCGAGCGCGGGACGGCCGGGAACTCGGGGGGCCACGTAGAGGACGGGACGGCCCGGGGCTCGGAGGAGCGAGTCGAGGACGGGACGGTTCGGGGCTTGGAAGACCGGATCGGGGGCGGGGCGGCCGGGAGTCCGGAGGCGCGCGGCGCGGGTGCCGCGGTCAGCGGCCCGGAAGGGCAGGGTGAGGGGGCGGCTTCGGCCGGCGGGGCGGACGGGCACGGTGCGGGAGCGACGACGGTCAGCGGCCCGGAAGGGCACGGCGAGGCAGCGACGACGGCCGGTGAGCCGGAGGAAGACGTCGGGGAGGCTCGGCGGGCGCGTTGGGCGGCGGCCGGTACGGGGGTGCTGCTGACCCTCGCCGGGTGCGGTGCCGCCCTGCTCAAGCTCACCGCTGCCGTCCCCGCCCGCGTCCCCGCCGCGTACGCCCTCGGGGCCGCCGTGTGCGCCGGTGCCGCCGCCCTCGGCGCCCGGGGCCGTACCCGCAGGGCCCTGTGGCTGCTGATCGCCGGGACGATGGTCATGGCACTGGGCGACCAGTTCGACTGAATTGCCCCGGGATTCGGCGCCGATAAAGCCTGTGAATTCCCTCGCACCGGTGTGAAGAAGCCCACGAACACGGCAAACGATCACTTTCGCCTGCGAGAGTGGCTTGCGGTTGCTCATCCGTTCTTTGCGGGCAGTTCAGTTCATGGACGATCGTTCCCGGCCAAAGATCCACAAATCGCACTTCTGGGAGCACGTCCGTGGCAGACCTCGCCCGTTGGTGTGTCCGGCACCGGTTGATCACCGTGCTGCTGTGGCTCCTCGCTTTCGGCGGGGTGAGCGCGGCGGCCGCCGTCGCCGGTACGTCGTACTCGAACGACTACGCCGTACCGGGCACCGAGTCCGGCCGGGCGGCGGAGTTGCTCCAGCGGGGCTTCCCGGGCCTGGGCGGGGACAGCGACACCGTCGTCTGGCACACCGACGCCGGCACCGTCCGCGCCGCCGGCGTCGAGCAGACCATGACCCGCACCCTCGACCGGATCGCCACCGTGCCCGGCGTCGCCTCGGTGTCCGGTCCGTACGGCCCCCAGGGCGCCCACCGGATCAGCGCCGACGGCCGTACGGCCTACGCCACCGTCACCTTCACCCGGCCCTCCGACGCGATCGGCAAGTCCGAGGCGCAGGCCGTGGTACGCACCGCCAAGGCCGCCGAACGGGGCGGGCTCCAGGTGGAGCTGGGCGGCGACGCGATCGGCCGCACCGCGTCCCCGCGCGAGCACACCGCCGAGGTGGTCGGCGTGCTCGTCGCCGCCGTCGTGCTCTTCCTCGCCTTCGGCTCGTTCGCCGCCTCCCTGCTGCCCATCGCCACCGCCCTGGTCGGCGTGGGCACGGCGTACGCCGGGATCGGGCTGCTCGGTCACGCCATGACCGTCGCCGACTTCGCGCCCATGCTCGGCATGCTGATCGGGCTCGGCGTCGGCATCGACTACGCGCTGTTCATCGTGACCAGACACCGGCGCGGGCTGAAACGCGGGCTGAGCCCGACCGAGGCCGTCGTCAGCGCCGTGGCCACCACCGGGCGGGCCGTCGTGTTCGCGGGTGCGACGGTGTGCATCGCCCTGCTGGGCATGCTCACCCTGCGGCTGGGCTTCCTCAACGGGGTCGCGGTCGCCGCCTCGTTGACGGTCGTGCTCACCGTCGCCGCCTCGGTCACCCTGCTGCCCGCCCTGCTGTCCTTCATCGGACCGCGCGCCCTCAGCCGCCGCGAGCGGCGCCGGCTCGCCGAGCACGGGCCGCGCCCGGAGGTGCCCACCGGATTCGCCGCCCGCTGGTCGGCGCTGGTCGAACGCCACCCCAAGCTGCTCGGCGCGCTCGCCGTCCTCGTCATCGCCGTCCTCGCGCTGCCCACCTTCTCGCTGCGCCTCGGCACCTCCGACCAGGGCAACGACCCGAGCACCTCCACCACCCGCAAGGCCTACGACCTGCTCGCCGACGGCTTCGGCCCGGGCGTGAACGGGCCGCTCACCCTGGTGGCGCGGGTCGACGGAGCCGCCGACAAGCTCGTCCTGGACAACCTCGACACCACCCTGCGCGCCACCCACGGCGTCGCCTCCGTCACCCCGGTCACCTACGACACCGGCGGCGGCACCGCCTACCTGACGGTCGTCCCCGCCTCCGCCCCCCAGTCGCAGGCCACCAGCGACCTCGTGAACCGGCTGCGCACCCAGGTGCTGCCCCGCGCGGAGACCGGCACCTCCCTCGACATCCAGGTCGGAGGCGTGACCGCGGGCTACGACGACTTCGCGGCTGTGATCGTGGGCAAACTCCCGCTCTTCGTCGGCGCGGTCGTCGGGCTCGGCTGTCTCCTGCTGCTGGTCGCCTTCCGCTCGCTCGGCATCCCGGCGAAGGCCGCCGTGATGAACATCGCCGCCGTCGCCGCCGCGTTCGGCATCGTCGTCGCCGTCTTCCAGTGGGGCTGGGGCAGCGAACTGCTCGGTCTCGGCCGGGCCGGACCCATCGAGCCCTTCCTGCCCGTGATCATGGTCTCGGTCCTCTTCGGCCTCTCCATGGACTACCAGGTCTTCCTGGTCAGCCGGATGTACGAGGAGTGGCTGGAGACCGGCGACAACCGGCGCGCCGTGCGCGTGGGCCTCGCCGAGACCAGCCGGGTCATCAACTCCGCGGCGATCATCATGATCTCGGTCTTCCTCGCCTTCGTGCTCAGCGGCGACCGGGTCATCGCCATGTTCGGCATCGGGCTCGCCTCCGCCGTCGCCGTCGACGCCTTCGTGCTGCGTACGCTGCTCGTGCCCGCGCTGATGCACCTGCTCGGCCCCGCCAACTGGTGGCTGCCCGCCTGGCTGGAGCGCCGTCTGCCGCGCGTCAGCATCGAGCCGCCCGAGTGCCGCACCGCGCATGAGAGGCTCGACGGGCTCTCGATGGAAGCGCTGGGGGAGGAACAGGACCACGATGTACGCGATATCCCTGGGTGACGACGGCGCCGAACTGCGGCCCATGGAGGTGTGGCACGCCGAGGAGGTCCTCGCCAACATCGACCGGGGGCGGGAGTTCATCGGCCGGCACGTCGGCCTGCCGGACGTGGTGTCCGACCTGGCCGGCGCGCGTGCGTGGCTGAGGGCGTACGCCGACAAGCGGGCCGCCGACGCCGGGAGCCTGCACGGCATCTGGCTGGACGGGACGCTCGTCGGCGGGCTGCTGTTCCGCGTCTGGGACACCCCGAGCGGCGTGTGCGAGGCCGGCTGCTGGCTGGAACCGGCCGCGGCCGGGCGCGGGCTCGTCACGCGGGGCATGCGGGTGCTGCTCGACTGGGCCTTCGGAGAGCGCGGCATGCACCGCGTGGAGTGGCACGTCTCCCCGGCCAACGAGCCGAGCATCGACGTGGCCCGGCGGCTCGGCATGACCCGCGAGGGCGTCCTGCGCGAGAACCACCCGCACCAGGGCGTACGCACCAGCACCGAGATCTGGTCCGTCCTCGCCCCCGAGTGGCGCGCGGCACACGCGCGTACCGGACAGAAGGATCATTAAGAGACCTCTCAGACAGCGTCCGTACGGTGCCGGGCATGGCTACGAAGACACAGGAAGGCGCCGAGGCCGGTACCGAGGCGCAGCACGACGAGACGGCGGTGGAGGAGACGACCGCCGCGCAGGACACCGCGACCGCCGAGGAGACCCCGGACACCGAGGCGCGGCAGGACGCCGAAGAGGAGCCGGAGGCGCAGGACGACACCGTGCCGGAGGCCAGGGTGCCCTCCGGGGTCGGCCAGGGCGCCGGTGCCGTCGTCTCCGCCGCCCTCGGCCTGGTCTCGCTCAGCGGCGGCTGGATCGGCATCGTCGCCGGCGCCCGCCAGCAGCTCGTCGGCCAGCTGCGGACCTCCTCGACGGCGAGCGTCGCCAACCAGATCAAGGCCGTCTACGGCGACGCCTGGCACAGCACCGCCCTGTGGGCCGGCCTGTTCGCGCTGGCCGCGCTGCTGACCGGCGCCGTCGTGCTCGCCCGGCCCGCGTTCGGCGTCCCGGGCCGCCCCCAGGCGCCCTGGATCAAGTCGGTCGCCTGGGCGGGTCTCTCGCTCGGTGTCATCGGCCTGCTCCTGGCCGTGCTGAAGTACTCCGACGCGCTGCTGGGCCTGCCCTCGGCGAACTGAGAAACCGCGAGGCCACACAGGCCGTCACAGGGGCCTTAGGGAATCCGTGCGTACCTTACGGACCTCCCTGGGGCCCCTTACGCGCGCGTGCGGCCCACGGCCGGCGCGAAGATGCGGAACTCTCCCGATGTGCCGCACCCCCCTCGGCGGCGAAGGTGGAGGCCTCGCAGAACGCGAGGCACCACCCCGGCGCTCACCGAGCTTCATCGAGGCTCGTCGAGCCCCGCCGAGAAAACCGAGGGATCTGCCGTGATCGAGTTCGAGTACCACAAGATGCGCTCCGCCCAGCTGATCCGCGCGGCCGAGGAGGAGCGCCTGGCCCGCTCCGTCGCCCGGGCCCGCCGCGCCGCCCGCCCCGCGGAACCGGCCGGCCACGACGGCGCCGGTGCCGAGTCCCATACCGACCGGCCCCGCCGGCACCGCCTCCCGCACACCGCGTGAATCCCGCGCCGACGGACACCGCCCACAGGCTCGGTACGACAATCGCACCGAGCCTGTGGAAAACCGGTGCCCCGCCGCCCGGACCTCGTGCGATGCTCGGGCCCGTGGAGACCAGGTCCGTCAGTCCCGTGTTCGTCGGCCGCACCGACGAACTGGCCACGCTGAACGACGCGCTCGCCCGCGCCCGCGCCGGCGAGCCGCAGGCCCTGCTGCTCGGCGGCGAGGCAGGTGTCGGGAAGACCCGCCTCGTCGAGGAGTTCGCGGCGGCCGCCGCCCGGCACGCGGTCGTGGCCGTCGGCGGCTGCGTCGAGATCGGCGCGGACGGGCTGCCGTTCGCGCCCTTCTCCGCCGCGCTGCGCGCGCTGCGCGACGCCCTGCCCGGGCAGTTCGCCGCCGCCGCGAGCGGACAGGAGGAGGAGCTGGCCCGGCTCCTGCCCGACCTGGGCGAGGCCGGCGCCGGCCGGCACGACGAGCAGGGCATGGCCCGCCTCTTCGAGCTGACCGCCCGGCTGCTGGAGCGCGTCGCCGCCGAGCAGCCCGTCGTCTTCGTCCTGGAGGACCTGCACTGGGCCGACGCCTCCACCCGCCACCTGCTCTCCTACCTCCTGCGCACCCTGCGCGCCGGCCGCCTCCTCGTCCTCGCCAGCTACCGCTCGGACGACATCCACCGCCGCCACCCGCTGCGCCCCCTGCTCGCCGAACTGGACCGGCTGCGCACGGTCCGCCGGATCGAGCTCGACCGCTTCACGCGCGAGGAGGTCGGCCGCCAGATCGCCGGCATCATCGCCACCGAACCCGACCCCGACCAGGTCGACGACATCTTCGAACGCTCCGACGGCAACGCCTTCTTCGTCGAGGAACTCGCCGTCGCCGCCTGGGAGGGCTGCTGCACCGGCCTCACCGACTCCCTGCGCGATCTGCTCCTGGTCCGGGTCGAGGCACTGCCCGAGCGCGCCCAGCGGGTCGCCCGGATCGTCGCCGAGGGCGGCTCCACCGTGGAGTACCGGCTGATCGCCGCGGTCGCCGGGCTCGCCGAGGACGACCTCATCGAGGCGCTGCGCTCCGCCGTCGGCACCAACATCCTCACCGTCACCCCGGCCGGTGACGGCTACCGCTTCCGGCACTCCCTGGTCCGCGAGGCCGTCGCCGACGACCTGCTGCCCGGCGAACGCTCCCGGCTCAGCCGCCGCTACGCCGAAGCCGTCGAGGCCGACCCCACACTGGTCCCGGCCGACGCGCGCGTGATGCGCCTGGCCAGTTACTGGTACCACGCGCACGACGCCGCCAAGGCCCTGCCCGCCGTCCTGGACGCCTCCGTCGTGGCCCGCCGCCGGCACGCCTACACCGAGCAACTGGGGCTGCTGGAGCGGGCGATGGAGCTGTGGGACAGCGCCCCCGACGCGGTCCGCGCCGCCCTGCGCCCGGTCGACTACACCGAGATCTACCCTCCGTGCGGCTGCGACCGCGCCGCCACCCCGCTGCGCTATCTCGACCTGATGGCCGAGGCGGCCGTCGCGGGGCGCTTCGGCGGCGAGCGCGAACGCGCCCTGAAGATCACCAAGCGGGCGCTGCGCCTGCTGGAGGAGGACCCCGACCCGCTGCGCGCCGCCTGGTTCTGGATCCAGCGCTCCCGCCTGGTGCAGTCCCTCGCCCGCGGTGACGGCTGGCGGGAACTGGCCACCGCCCAGGACCTGGTGCGCGGGCTGCCGCCCTCGGAGGTGCACGCCGAGGTGCTGGCCCTCGCCGCCAACTGGTCCATGCTGCACCGGCCCGGATCGGAGGCCTTCGCCGCCGCCGAGCGGGCCGTGCAGTACGCGCGCATGGTCGGCGCCCGCGACACCGAGCTGCACGCCCGCCTCACCCTCGGCGGCCTCAAGGTCGACGCCGGCGACTTCGAGACCGGGCTCGCGGAGATGCGGCAGGTGCTGGCGGACACCCTCGCCGAGGGAGTGCGCCAGGTCGCGGGCCGCGCCTATGTGAACCTGCCGTCCGAGCTGCAGTCCGTCGGCCGCGACCGGGAGGCCGCCGCCCTGCTGCGCGAAGGCCTCGGCTTCGCCCGCGCCCACGGGCTGCTCGACGCCGAGTCGTGGATGTGGTGCAACCTCTCCGAGTCGCTGTACGCGCTCGGCGAGTGGACCGAGGCCGCCGAGGCCGCCGCACACGCGGCGCGGGGCGGCCGCGGCGCCCAGCCGCGCGGCTCCGGCGCCCTGCGCCTGGCCTATCTCGTCCTGGCCCGCGGCGACCACGCCGAGGCCGGCCGGCACCTCGCCGCCGCCCGCGCCCACTACGGCACCCACGACCCCATGCCCCAGCACTTCCTGCCGCTGGCCCGGGTCGCCCTCGGTGTCGCCGCCGCCGAGGGCCGCGTCGCCGACGCCCGCACCGAACTGCTGCGGGCCCTGGACACCGGTTTCCCGCCCGGCACCCACCGCTACGGCTGGCCCCTGCTGCTCGCCGCCGCCACCGCCGAGGCGGACACCCGGGCCCTGCCCGCCGCCGCGCCGGGCCGCGAGGATTTCCTCGACCGCCTCTTCGAGACGGTCCGGAAGCTCACCACGGGTGCCCCGCTCTGGCAGGCCTACGAGCAGTGGACCCGCGCCGAACTGCTGCGCGCCCGGGGCACCGACACCGCCGACACCTGGTCGACGGTGGTCACCGCCTTCGAGTGCCTGGACCGCCCCTACGACCTCGCCCGGGTCCGCCACCGGCTCGCCGCGGCCCTCCTCGCCGAAGCCGACGGCGGGGACGACGCACGCGACCGCGCGGTGGAGCTGCTCCGGCTGTCCGGCGCGGTCGCCGACCACCTGGGCGCGCGCCCGCTGGCCGAGCAGGTGAGCCGCCTCGCCCAGCGCGCCCGCCTCACCCTGAGCCGCGCCACGCGCCGGGCCCTGCCCGCCGACCCGGCCGCGGCCCTCGGCCTCACCACACGCGAACGGGACGTCCTGCGCCTGGTCGCGGCGGGCCGCACCAACCGGCAGATAGCCGAGGAGCTGTTCATCTCCCCGAAGACGGCGAGCGTCCACGTCTCCAACATCCTGAGCAAACTCGGCGTCTCGGGGCGGGGGGAGGCGGCCGCGCTGGCCCACCGGCTGGAGCTGTTCCCGGCCGAGACGGCCCCTGTGCCCTCGCCGGGCTGACCCGTACGCTGGAGGAGAAACCGGCCAAGGGGAGAAAACGGGGGAGAAGCCGTGTTCAACGCCTTCGAGGAGCTGTTCGCACCCGGCCGCAAGCACACCCGCGACGAGCAGAACCGCCTGGAGCTGACCCGGGAGGACGTGGGCGACGGCGACCCCGGCCGTGGGCCGATAGACCTGGCGTCGGGGAAGGCGGTCATACGGCTGCCCGGCGAGCGTCCGGAAAGCGGGGCCGGTGACGGCACGGCCGCGCAATAGCGGCCGAGGCGACGGGGGAGGAGCCGAATACCGAGGACCCTTTCACGCCGGTGCCGCAGTCCGTCAGCGGTGAGGACGTCCGCGTGGTGTCCTGGCCCCGGGCCTGACCGTCGGCTGCATGGCGCACCGGGCGTTCCTGGCGACCTCAGCCCCAGCTGCGCCCACCGCCTCACTCCCACGACCCCTGCGCCGCCGGCAGGCCGGCGATCTCCGTGAGGTCCTGGTCGGTCAGTCGGAGGTTCGTGGCGGCCGCGTTGTCGGCGGCCCAGTGCGCGTGCTTCGTGCCCGGCAGGGCGATCACGTGGCGGCCCCGGCTCAGGACCCAGGCCAGGGCGACCTGGGCCGGGGTGACGTGCTCGCCGTGGCGGCGGGCGATCCGGCGCAGTCCGGCGACGATCGGCTGGTTGGCCGCCATCATCTCGGCCGTGAAGCGGGGATGGCGGGCGCGCAGGTCGTCCGGCTCGAAGCCCTCGCCGGGCGTCAGCGTGCCGGTCAGGAAACCGTTGCCCAACGGCATCGCCGCGAGGAAGCCCACACCCCGCGCCTCGCACCACGGCAGCAGCCCGTCCAGCGCCTCCGGCGACCACACCGACAGCTCCGCCTGCACCGCCGCCACCGGGAACACCTGCTGCAGCCGCTGCAGTTGGCGCACCGTCAGGTCGTGCAGGCCGCCGGCCGTCCGGCGTCCGCCGCGCGCCCCCACCGCGCACAGGCCGAGCGCCCGCACCTTGCCCGCCCGCACCAGCTCCGCCATCGCGCCCCACGTCTCCTCGATCGGGACCTCGGGGTCGGCGCGGTGCAGCTGGTAGAGGTCGATGACGTCTGTCTGGAGGCGGCGCAGCGAGGCGTCACAGGCCCGTCTGACGTACCCGGGGCGGCCGTTGGCCACGATGTGCTGCTCGCCCACCAGCAGCCCCACCTTCGTCGACACGAAGGCGTCCGCACGCCGCTCCCTCAACACCCGGCCCAGCAGCAGCTCGTTGGTGAACGGGCCGTACATGTCGGCTGTGTCCAGGAGGGTCGAGCCCAGGTCCAGCGCCCGGTGCACGGTTCTCAGCGACTCCTCACCGCGCTGCCGCGAGGTGCTGTACGCCCAGCTCATCGGCATGCACCCGAGTCCGACGGCCCCCACCGCGAGTGCCCCCGCGCCGATCGTCCTGCGCTCCACCTGCTCGTGAACCTCCCTCTCCTGGTCCCCAACCTAACCTCTGCGCCCGCGGGCCCCTGACATAGCCTCCTTGCCATGACTACGGACGTGTGGCTTCCCATTCCGCCCGAGGAGATCGAGGGGCTCCCCGAAGGGCCCCGGTATCTGTTCTGGGACGGGGGCGAGGACGGTGGGCAGGAGTTCCCCGGGGACCCCGCGGACTGCGCCGTGTACGTCGTGCCGTACATGAAGCCGATGCCCGTGCGGGTGCGGCCGCTCGGGCGGCTCACGCGCGTGCGGCTCATCCAGACGCTCACCGCCGGTGTCGACGACATCACCGCGCACCTCGGTTCCATCGGGCCGGGCGTCGCGCTCTGCAACGCGCGCGGGGTGCACGAGGCGAGCACCGCCGAACTCGCCCTCGCCCTGACCCTCGCCTCCCTGCGCGGCATCCCCGGCTTCGTGCGCGCGCAGGCGCAGGAACGCTGGGAGAGCGGATTCCGGCCCGCCCTCGCCGACAAGAACGTCCTGATCGTCGGGTACGGGCCCATCGGCCAGGCCATCGAGGACCGGCTCACGCCCTTCGAGGTCGCGCGGGTGGCGCGCATCGCGCGCTCGGGGCGCACCACAGCGCGCGGGCTTGTGCATCCGATCACCGATGTGCTCTCACTGCTTCCGGACGCGGACGTCGTCATCCTGTCCACTCCCCTCACCGAGGCCACACACCGGCTCGTCGACGCGGAGTTCCTCGCGCGGATGAAGGACGGGGCGCTGCTCGTCAACGTCGCGCGGGGACCGGTCGTGGACACCGACGCCCTGCTCGCCGAGCTGAAGAGCGGCCGGATCACCGCCGCCCTGGACGTCACCGACCCCGAGCCGCTGCCCCCGGGCCACCCCCTGTGGAAGGCTCCCGGTGTGCTGATCAGCCCCCATGTCGGCGGCCCGTCCTCGGCCTTCCTGCCCCGCGCCAAGCGGCTGCTCGTCGACCAGTTGGGCCGCTTCGTGAACCAGGAACCGCTGCGCAACGTGATCCTGACGACGGACGCCGCAACGGCGGGCGGAGCCGGGCGCTGATCCTCCCCAACGCCCGGCTCCGCCCGAGCGGGCAGGCCCCGTCCGGCACCCTGCGCAACCCCTCGGACGCGGGCCGTGGCCGTATCCCCGCTGGTCGTCACGGAGCGTAGAGAAGCTATGTCCCTGAGTGACGAACCTGGTGTATCGTCCCGACGAGGGGCTGCGCCGCGAGCCGTTTCGGCGCCGGGGACGGACATTTCAGATTTGTGAGGGGGGCGACGGGCGATGCACGGCCTATGGACGAACGATCCGACGCGGCGGAGCCGCCGACGGCGACCCTGGCGCACGGCCGCGCGCGGGCGCGGTCACCACACCGGCCATCACGGCGACCACCAGCACAGGCAGACGGCCCGCAGGCGGCACACACACCCAGCGCACCGGGACCGGGGAGCGGCGCGGACCGGGAGGCCCCGGTGACTGCGCCGCTCTCCGTGACCACCGCGCCTGAGGACGCGGTGCGCGCACCGCACCCGCAGGAGACACCGCCGCCCCGCCGGCCGGCCCCCGGCGAGGGCTCGCGCGTGACCGAGCAACTCGTACTCGCCCTGGTCTGCGCGGCCTACGCCGTCGGGGCCGCGTTCGACTGGGGTGCGCACGAAGTGGCGTTGATCATGGGAGACTTCGGGCTGGCCGCCGCGGCCGGCACCGCCGCCGTCTCCTGCTTCCTGTACGCCCGCAAGGCCCGTGTCCGCTTCCGGTCCGCGTGGCTGCTGTTCGCCCTGTCGTCGATGATGGCGTGCCTGGGCAACGCGGTCTGGGGCTGGTACGAGGTCGTGCTCGGCCGGCCCGTGCCCACGCCCAGCTACGCCGACCTGTTCTTCCTGTGCTTCGCGCCGCCCGCCATCGTCGGCCTGCTGGTGCTGGCCAAACGGCCGGTGACCAAGGCCGGCTGGATGTGCCTGGGGCTGGACGCCTGGCTGATCGGCGGCTCGCTGCTGACCCTGTCGTGGAGCCTCGCGCTCGCCCAGGCGGCCCGCTTCGACGGACCGAGCGTGGCGCACACCGCGCTGTCGCTGGCGTACCCGCTGCTCGACATCGTGCTGGTCAGCATGGTGCTCGCGCTGCACTTCCGGCGCGCCCCGGGCAGTCGTACGGCGGTGAACACCGCGATCGGCGCGCTCGCGCTGACCGTGATGTGCGACGCGCTGTTCACCTCCCCGCTGCTGCACAGCAGCTACCGCTCCGGCCAGCTGCTGGACGCCGGCTGGTTCGCCGGTTCGCTGCTTCTCGCCTACGCGCCCTGGGTCGACCGCCGGCACAGAGGCGCACCGCGGGGTCGCGCACGGGACGGGCAGACGCGCGTGGTCCACGAGCACGTGCCCGGACAGCGCGGCGCCGGCCACCACCCGGCGCCCGCACCCGTCCCGGCCGGCGACCACGGCCGCTACCCGGCCGGCCGGCCGCTCACCGGCTCCCTCGCCGCGCTCACCCCGTACCTCGCGGCCGCCGTGTGCACCCTGGGCATCCTGTACAACGTCCTCAACGGCCGCCGGCCCGACCACGTCGTGCTGATCACGGCGGGCGCGGTCGTGCTCGCGCTCGTGATCCGGCAGGGCATCATGCTGCTGGACAACATCACCCTCACCCAGGAACTGGCGCAGAAGGAGAACCACTTCCGCTCCCTGGTGCAGGGCTCCAGCGACGTCATCATGATCGCCGCGCCCAACGGCGTCCTGCGGTACGTCTCCCCGGCCGCCGCCGGGGTCTACGGCCGGTCCGCCGAGGAACTGGTGGGCAAGGAGCTGGCCACCCTCATCCACCCCGAGGACCTGGGCTGCGTGGTGCACGAGGTGCGCCGCTTCCTGGTCGCGAGCCCCCTGGAGGAGCCCACCACCCGCATCGAGTGCCGCTTCCGCTCCGGCGACGGCGGCTGGCTCAACGTCGAGTCGACCGTCAACCGGCACCACGGCGGGCTGATCTTCAACAGCCGGGACGTGACCGAAAGAGTGCGCCTTCAGGCGCAGTTGCAGCACAACGCCGAGCACGACCCGCTGACCGACCTGCCCAACCGCGCCCTGTTCACCCGGCGCGTCCAGCAGGCCCTGTCCGGCCGCCGGGCCACGGACCGGGGCGCCGCCCTGCGCAACACGGCGGTGCTCTTCATCGACCTGGACGGCTTCAAGGCCGTCAACGACACGATCGGGCACCAGGCCGGGGACGAACTGCTCGTCCAGGCCGCCCGCCGGCTCCAGGACGCGGTCCGGCAGGGGGACACCGCCTCCCGGCTGGGGGGCGACGAGTTCGCGGCCCTGATCGTCGGGGACGGCACCCGTGACCGTGCCGCCCGGGAGCGGAACATCCTGGAGCTCGCCGACCGCCTCAGGGTGACCCTCTCCCAGCCCTACGCCATCGACGGCAACGATGTCCGGGTCAACGCCTCCATCGGCGTCGCCTTCGCCGAGCCGGGCCTCGGCGCGGGCGAGTTGCTGCGCAACGCCGACCTCGCGATGTACCGCGCGAAAGCGGCCGGAAAGGGCCGGGTCGAGCTGTACAAGCCGCAGATGCAGCAGGACGTCGTACGCAAGGCGGAGCTGGCCACCCGGCTGCGCGCGGCGCTGCACGACGGCGAGTTCGCACTGCTGCACCAGCCGGTGGTCTGCCTGGCCACCGGCCGGATCACGGCGGTATCCGCGCAGGCGCGCTGGCGCTCCTCGCAAGGGGTGCTGTTCACCCCGGCCGAGTTCCTGCGGGTGGCCGAGGAGGGTGACAAGACGGCCGAGCTGGACCGCTGGATCCTCCAGGAGGCCGTCGAGCAGGCCGCCGAGCGGGCCGCGACCGGGCTCCTCATGCCGGTCACGGTCCGGATGAGCGCCCGTCGGCTGCTGGACCGCTCGATGCCGCTCGGCTCGGTGGAGGCGCTGCTCACCCGGCACGGACTGCCCCCCGGCGCCCTGGTCGTGGAGCTGTCCGACACCGATCCGCGGGTGCCCCTGGAGGAGCTGGAACGGCGCCTGACCGCGCTCAGCCGGCTCGGGGTGCGGATCGCGCTGGACGGCTTCGGCAGCGGCTACGCGGCCATCACGGCCCTCAGGAGGCTCCCGGTCGACATCCTGAAGCTCGACCGCAGCCTGGTCGAAGGCGTCGTGGAGTCGGCGCGGCTGCACAAGATCACCAGTGGTCTGCTGCGGATCGCCGGGGATCTCGGGCTGCAGTCCGTGGCCGAGGGCGTGGACCTCCCGGACCAGGTCGTCGCCCTGCGCGCGATGGGCTGCACGCACGGGCAGGGCATGGCGTTCGCGGGACCGGTGGACGAGTACCGCCTGCGCCGGGCGCTCGGATCCGGCCATTATCCGGTGCCGCACGCCCCGGCCGAGCCGGCGTTCGCGGGCGGCGTCCGCGAACCGCAGGGACGCGTCGGCGTCGACAGCGGGGCCGGGCTGGGCACGGTCGTGGCCCCGGCACCGACCGGGGCACCGGGGAGATGAGGCGCGGGCCGGACGCGGGTCGGGCCGGGGCCGAGTGAGGGACGGACGAGTAGGTGAAGCGAGTAGTGCGGTGGGGTACAGGGGTGTACACAAGGGGTGTTCCCGCTGTCTTCGGAGGCGGCAGTGCCCTTCGCTCACATTCTGAGACTCCCGTCCCACCCACTTGACACGTGGTGCGCGTCAGAGGGAGGGTCAGTGCCATGCGCACCCGAATTCTCGTACTTGGCAAGCGCGTCGGCTGAGCTGGGGCCCACCGGAGGACGATCCGGAATCCCCAGCGACCACACCGGCGCGCTCCCCTCGCTTGCCTTATGGCACGAGGGGTTTTTTGTTGCACGAGCACCGGGCGTGCAGCGCTTGAACTCCGCACAAACCTCGCAAAAACCCTCAGCATCGAGAAGAGAATGCCGATGACCGAGCAGGCCACCGGGGCCCATCCGCAGCCGCGGCCCCGATCCGGAGGACAGCAGTCCGCCCCCGTCGAGCACGTCACGGGTGCGCAGTCCCTCATCCGCTCCCTCGAGGAGGTCGGCGCGGACACGGTATTCGGCATTCCGGGCGGCGCGATCCTGCCGGCGTACGACCCGCTGATGGACTCGAAGCGGGTGCGTCACGTCCTGGTCCGCCACGAGCAGGGCGCCGGCCACGCGGCCACCGGCTACGCGCAGGCCACCGGCAAGGTCGGCGTCTGCATGGCCACCTCCGGCCCCGGCGCCACCAACCTGGTCACCCCGATCGCCGACGCCCACATGGACTCCGTCCCGCTGGTCGCCATCACGGGCCAGGTGGCGTCCAAGTCGATCGGCACGGACGCCTTCCAGGAGGCGGACATCGTCGGCATCACCATGCCGATCACCAAGCACAACTTCCTCGTCACCAAGGCCGAGGACATCCCGCGGGTCATCGCGCAGGCGTTCCACATCGCCTCCACCGGCCGTCCCGGCCCGGTCCTGGTCGACATCGCCAAGGACGCCCTCCAGGCGAGGACCACCTTCTCCTGGCCGCCCGCCATGGACCTGCCCGGCTACCGTCCGGTGACCAAGCCGCACGCCAAGCAGATCCGCGAGGCCGCCAAGCTGATCACCGCCGCCAGGCGGCCCGTCCTCTACGTGGGCGGCGGCGTCCTCAAGGCGCAGGCCACCGCCGAGCTGAAGGTCCTCGCCGAACTCACCGGGGCGCCCGTCACCACCACCCTGATGGCGCTCGGCGCGTTCCCCGACAGCCACCCGCTGCACGTGGGAATGCCGGGCATGCACGGTGCGGTCACCGCCGTCACCGCGCTGCAGAAGGCCGACCTGATCGTCGCCCTCGGCGCCCGCTTCGACGACCGCGTCACCGGCAAGCTGGACAGTTTCGCCCCGTACGCCAAGATCGTCCACGCCGACATCGACCCGGCCGAGATCGGCAAGAACCGCGCCGCCGACGTGCCGATCGTCGGTGACGCCCGCGAGGTCATCGCCGACCTCGTCCAGGCCGTGCAGAAGGAGCACAGCGAGGGCCACAAGGGCGACTACACCGCATGGTGGAGCGACCTCAACCGCTGGCGCGAGACCTACCCGCTCGGCTACGACCTGCCCGAGGACGGCTCGCTCTCCCCGCAAGCGGTCATCGAGCGCATCGGGCAGCTCGCCCCGGAGGGCACGATCTTCGCGGCCGGCGTCGGCCAGCACCAGATGTGGTCCGCGCACTTCATCCAGTACGACCGGCCCGCCACCTGGCTCAACTCCGGCGGCGCCGGGACGATGGGCTACGCGGTCCCGGCCGCGATGGGCGCCAAGGCCGGAGCGCCGGAGCAGACCGTCTGGGCGATCGACGGCGACGGCTGCTTCCAGATGACCAACCAGGAACTGACCACCTGCGCGCTGAACAACATCCCGATCAAGGTCGCCATCATCAACAACGGTGCCCTCGGCATGGTCCGCCAGTGGCAGACCCTCTTCTACAACCAGCGCTACTCCAACACCGTCCTGCACAGCGGTCCGGACGACGTCAACCCCGACGCCCGGGGCACCCGCGTCCCGGACTTCGTGAAGCTGTCGGAGGCGATGGGCTGCGTGGGCCTGCGCTGCGAGCGCCCGGAGGACCTGGACAAGGTCATCGAGGAGGCGAACTCCATCACCGACCGGCCGGTCGTCGTCGACTTCATCGTCCACGAGGACGCGATGGTCTGGCCGATGGTCGCCGCCGGCACCTCCAACGACGAGATCATGGCCGCCCGGGACGTCCGCCCCGACTTCGGCGACAGCGAAGACGACTGAGAGAGAGCTGAGTCAAGAACATGTCCAAGCACACGCTCTCCGTCCTGGTGGAGAACACGCCGGGCATCCTCGCCCGCATCGCCGCCCTCTTCTCCCGCCGCGGCTTCAACATCGACTCGCTCGCGGTCGGCGTCACCGAACACCCCGACATCTCCCGCATCACCATCGTGGTGGGTGTCGAGGACCTGCCGCTGGAGCAGGTGACCAAGCAGCTCAACAAGCTGGTCAACGTGCTGAAGATCGTCGAACTGGAGCCCGGTCAGGCCGTCCAGCGCGAACTCGTCCTGGTGAAGGTCCGCGCCGACAACGAGACCCGCTCCCAGATCGTGGAGATCGTCCAGCTCTTCCGCGCCAAGACGGTCGACGTCTCCCCGGAGGCCGTCACCATCGAGGCCACCGGATCCAGCGAGAAGCTGTCCGCCATGCTCAAGATGCTGGAGCCGTTCGGCATCAAGGAGC
This sequence comes from Streptomyces sp. NPDC104106, assembly GCF_055584345.1. Classification (NCBI taxonomy): domain Bacteria; kingdom Bacillati; phylum Actinomycetota; class Actinomycetes; order Kitasatosporales; family Streptomycetaceae; genus Streptomyces; species Streptomyces sp. NPDC104106. The sequence continues at coordinate 280,595 of NZ_JBVJMF010000008.1, read as the reverse complement.
TGGTGCAGTCCGGCACCATCGCGATCGGCCGCGGCGCCCGCTCGATCACGGACCGCTCGCTGCGCGCTCTGGACCGATCCGCGTAAGGCTGGAAACGGGCGGTGTCCGCCGCCCGGATGCCGAGACCCCGAAACTTCCCTTCCCCTCACCGGCATACGGTGGGACGCACAACCTGCACACCAAGGAGAGAACCCAAAGTGGCCGAGCTGTTCTACGACGCTGACGCCGACCTGTCCATCATCCAGGGCCGCAAGGTCGCGGTCATCGGCTACGGCAGCCAGGGCCACGCCCACGCGCTGTCGCTGCGTGACTCCGGTGTCGACGTGCGTGTCGGTCTGCACGAGGGCTCCAGGTCCAAGGCCAAGGCCGAGGAGCAGGGCCTGCGCGTGGTGACGCCCTCGGAGGCCGCCGCCGAGGCCGACGTCATCATGATCCTGGTGCCGGACCCGATCCAGGCCCAGGTCTACGAGGAGTCCATCGCCCCGAACCTGAAGGACGGCGACGCGCTGTTCTTCGGCCACGGCTTCAACATCCGCTTCGGCTTCATCAAGCCCCCGGCCGGCGTGGACGTCTGCATGGTCGCCCCGAAGGGCCCGGGCCACCTGGTGCGCCGCCAGTACGAGGAGGGCCGCGGCGTTCCGTGCATCGTGGCCGTGGAGCAGGACGCGTCCGGAGGCGCCTTCGCGCTGGCGCTGTCGTACGCCAAGGGCATCGGCGGCACCCGCGCCGGCGTCATCAAGACCACCTTCACCGAGGAGACCGAGACCGACCTGTTCGGTGAGCAGGCCGTCCTGTGCGGTGGTACGGCGGCGCTGGTCAAGGCGGGCTTCGAGACCCTGACCGAGGCCGGCTACCAGCCGGAGATCGCCTACTTCGAGTGCCTGCACGAGCTGAAGCTGATCGTGGACCTCATGTACGAGGGCGGCCTGGAGAAGATGCGCTGGTCGATCTCGGAGACCGCCGAGTGGGGCGACTACGTCACCGGCCCGCGGATCATCACCGACGCGACCAAGGCCGAGATGAAGAAGGTCCTCGCCGAGATCCAGGACGGCTCCTTCGCCCAGAACTGGATGGACGAGTACCACGGCGGCCTGAAGAAGTACAACGAGTACAAGCAGCAGGACTCCGAGCACCTGCTGGAGACCACCGGCAAGCAGCTGCGCAAGCTGATGAGCTGGGTGAACGAGGAGGCGTAAGCATCATGTCAGGGGGCCGGGGCACACTGCTCCGGCCCCCTGCGTGCCTTTCGTTGTCCACCCCGTCCAGCCCCGGACGGGTGATCCTTCCGCAGAGGCGCAAGACGCCCTCGGCGGCGCCACTACACTGCTGCACAACACGCGTCAGGCCCACAGCGTCGTGCGTCTTCCGCGGCTAGCCCCCCTCCTCCGCCTGCGGCCGTCGGGACGGCCGTCCGCATGCCTTGGACTTGTGAGGACCTCACGTGAGCTCGAAACCTGTCGTACTCATCGCTGAAGAGCTGTCGCCCGCGACTGTGGACGCACTCGGCCCGGACTTCGAGATCCGGCACACCAACGGAGCAGACCGAGCCGAACTGCTCCCCGCCATCGCCGACGTCGACGCGATCCTGATCCGCTCCGCCACGAAGGTCGACGCCGAGGCCATCGCCGCGGCGAAGAAGCTCAAGGTCGTCGCGCGCGCCGGCGTGGGCCTCGACAACGTCGACGTCTCCGCCGCCACCAAGGCCGGCGTGATGGTCGTCAACGCCCCGACCTCCAACATCGTGACCGCCGCCGAGCTGGCCTGCGGTCTGATCCTGGCCACCGCCCGCAACATCCCGCAGGCCAACGCCGCGCTGAAGAACGGCGAGTGGAAGCGCAGCAAGTACACGGGCGTCGAGCTGGCCGAGAAGACCCTCGGTGTCGTCGGCCTCGGCCGCATCGGCGCCCTGGTCGCCCAGCGCATGTCCGCCTTCGGCATGAAGGTCGTCGCCTACGACCCCTACGTGCAGCCCGCGCGGGCCGCGCAGATGGGCGTCAAGGTGCTGTCCCTGGACGAGCTGCTGGAGGTCTCCGACTTCATCACCGTCCACCTGCCCAAGACCCCCGAGACCCTCGGGCTCATCGGCGACGAGGCGCTGCGCAAGGTCAAGCCGAGCGTGCGCGTCGTCAACGCCGCGCGCGGCGGCATCGTGGACGAGGCGGCGCTGTACGCGGCGCTGAAGGAGGGCCGGGTCGCCGGCGCCGGCCTCGACGTGTACGCCAAGGAGCCCTGCACCGACTCGCCGCTGTTCGAGCTGGACCAGGTCGTGTGCACCCCGCACCTCGGCGCCTCCACCGACGAGGCCCAGGAGAAGGCGGGCATCGCGGTCGCCAAGTCCGTCCGCCTGGCGCTCGCCGGTGAGCTGGTCCCGGACGCTGTGAACGTCCAGGGCGGTGTCATCGCCGAGGACGTCAAGCCCGGTCTGCCGCTCGCCGAGCGCCTCGGCCGGATCTTCACCGCGCTGGCCGGCGAGGTGGCGCACCGCCTCGACGTCGAGGTCTACGGCGAGATCACCCAGCACGACGTGAAGGTGCTGGAGCTGTCCGCGCTCAAGGGCGTCTTCGAGGACGTCGTCGCCGAGACGGTGTCGTACGTCAACGCCCCGCTGTTCGCGCAGGAGCGCGGCGTCGAGGTCCGGCTGACCACCAGCTCCGAGTCGGCCGACCACCGCAACGTCGTCACCGTGCGCGGCACGCTCGCGAGCGGCGAGGAGGTCTCGGTCTCCGGCACGCTGGCCGGCCCGAAGCACCTGCAGAAGATCGTCGCGGTCGGTGACTACGACGTCGACCTCGCCCTGACCGACCACATGGTCGTCCTGCGCTACGAGGACCGCCCCGGTGTCGTCGGCACCGTCGGCCGCATCCTCGGCGAGGCGGGCATCAACATCGGCGGTATGCAGGTCGCGCGTGCCGCGGTGGGCGGCGAGGCGCTGGCCGTGCTGACCGTGGACGACACGGTGGCCGCGGGCGTGCTGGCCGAGGTCGCGGCGGAGATCGGGGCGACGTCGGCCCGGTCCGTGAACCTGGTCTAGGTGCAGGACATCCCGAACGGCGGGCGGGCTGACCTGAGTCAGCCCGCCCGCCCCGTTTAACGCCCGCAAAAAAACCCTCACAGTACAACCTAATCAGCACAC
>NZ_JBVJMF010000008.1:0-277455 GCF_055584345.1 Streptomyces sp. NPDC104106 | reverse complement strand
CGTGGGGGGGGGGGGGGGGGGGGGGGGGGGGGGGGGGGGGGGGGGGGGGGGGGGGGGCCGGGGGGGGGGGGCGCCCCCCCGGGGGGGGGGGCCCGCCCCCCCCCGGGGGGGGGGGGGGCCCCCCCCCCCCCCCCCCCCCGCCGCTTTTCCCGCCGTCCTACTTCCCGTCCCTGACCTCGATCCTCCGCAGCCCCAGCGCCGCGCCCACCGCCGCGCACACGAGGATCACCGCCCCGGCCAGCGCCGCGCCCCGCATCCCGCTGGTGAACGCCTCGCGGGCCGTGGCGAGGAGGGACGCACCCGCCTGGCCCGGCAGGTGGGCGGCCGTGGCGAGGGCGCCGCCCAGGGTCTGGCGGGCCGGGGCGGGGGCCGTGGCCGGCATCTGGTGGCGGTACAGCGCCGTGCCGATGGAGCCGAGCACCGCCATGCCGAGCGCGCCGCCGAACTCCGTGCTGGTCTCCAGCAGCGAGGAGGCCGTCCCCACCCGCTCCACCGGGGCGCTGCTCAGGGCGAGGTCCACCAGCTGGGACGAGATCGCGACCATCCCGCAGGCGAGGACGCCGGCCCCGGCCAGCACCAGCCACAGCGAGTCGGTGCCGAGCAGGGCGAGCATCGAGTATCCGGCCGCCATGGCCGCGAAGCCGGCGGAGACGACGTACGCCCGGTGGAGGCCGCGCTGGACCAGAGCTGCGGTGACCGGGCCGGCGAAGCCGATGAAGACCGAGGGCAGCAGGCTCCACAGGGCCGACGACAGCGGGCTGAAGCCGAGGACCGACTGCAGGTACTGCGTGGTGAAGATGGCCGAGCCCATCATGGCGAGCGCCGCGACGAGGTTCAGGACCAGCGCCGGGGTGAAGCCGTGGCCCTTCAGCAGGGCCGGCGGGATCAGCGGGGAGGCCGAGGTGCGCTGGCGCCGGACGAACAGGGCCGCGAAGAGCAGGCCGGCGGCGATCGAGACGACGTAGAGCGGGTGCCAGCCCTCGGACGGGATCTCCTTCAGGCCGTAGATGACGGGGAGCACGGCGGCCATCGACAGCGGAACGCTCAGCAGGTCGAAGCGGCCGGGGTGCGGGTCCTTGGACTCCGGCAGCAGGACCGGGCCGAGGACCAGCAGCAGTGCCATCGCGGGCAGGTTGACCAGGAAGACCGAGCCCCACCAGAAGTTCTCGACGAGCAGGCCGCTCATCACCGAGCCGAGCGCGACGCCGCCGGTCATCACGCCGGACCACAGCCCGATCGCCTTCGCCCGCTGGGCGGGGTCGGTGAACATCGTGCGCAGCAGCGCCATCGTGGACGGCATCAGGGTCGCGCCGCCGATGCCGAGGACCGCGCGGGCCGCGATCAGCGTTCCGGCGCTGCCGGCGTAGGCCGCGAGGAGCGAGGCCCCGCCGAAGGCGACGGCTCCCGCGAGGAGCAGCCTGCGGCGGCCGATGCGGTCGCCGAGGGAGCCCATCGTCATCAGCAGGCCCGCCAGGACGAAGGCGTAGATGTCGTAGATCCACAGCTGCTGGGTGCCGCTCGGGTGGAGGTCCGCGCTGATCGCGGGTGTCGCGAAGTACAACACGGAGACGTCCATCGAGACCAGCAGCAGCGGCAGCATCAGCACGCCGAGAGCGGTCCACTCACGGCGTCCGGCGCGGGCGCCCTCGGCGCCGGCGATGGGGGTGGTGCCCGTCAGGTTCGTCATGCCGGGAAATGTACGCGTGTATTAAACGCTTGTCTAGAACGAATGTATAAGTCATGCGTCTAGGACACGTGTATGACCCGAGGGGTAGGGTGACCGGCATGGGACACCGTGAGGATCTGCTCGAAGGCGCCAAGCGCTGCCTGCTGGAGAAGGGGTTCGCGCGCACCACCGCACGCGACATCGTCAAGGCCTCGGGGACCAACCTCGCCTCGATCGGCTACCACTACGGCTCGAAGGACGCGCTCCTCGCGCGGGCCTACATCGCGCTCGTGGAGAACATGTCCGGCGCCTTCGACGGGAGCGGGGGCACCGCGCTCGACGGCGCGCCGGGCTCGCTGGAGCGCTTCCGGCAGGTGTGGTCCAACATCGTCGGCACCATGCGGGAGCCCGACTCCATGTGGCGGCTGAGCATGGAGGTCATGACCATCGACATGCCGGAGGTGCGCGAGCACCTCGCCCGCGCGCAGCGCGAGGGCGGGCGCGGACTCGTCTCCATGCTCCAGGGCGTGCCGGAGGAGAAGGTGTCCGACGAGACCGCCGACACCCTCGGCCGCTTCTACATGACGCTGATGACCGGGCTCATCGCCCAGTGGACGTTCGACCCGAAGACCGCCCCCGACGGCGACGCGCTCACGGCGGGCCTGCGGCAGATCGTCGAGGCGGCCACGGCGAACTGACCGCGCGTCCGGCCGCGGCCCGTGTCACAACCGGGCCCGCTTGAGCGCCATGTGCAGCAGCAGCCGGTCCTCGCCGTCGTCCAGGTCCAGGCCTGTCAGCTGTTCGACCCGGGAGAGGCGGTAGTACAGCGTCTGCCGGTGGATGCCCAGCTCGGCGGCCGTGCGGCCGGCCTGGCCCGCGCAGTCGAGGTAGGCCTCGGCCGTGCGGGCGAGTTCCCGGTGGGCGTAAGTGAGCAGCGGGCCGACGACGGGATCGTGCGCCACCTGCGGCGGCAGGGCCGTCAGCAGCCGGTAGGGGCCGATGCGCGCCCACTGCGCGACCGGACCGAAGCGCGGTTCGGCCAGGGCGGCGCGCGCGGCGGCGGTGGCCTGCTCCCACATCGTGCCCAGCTCGGCGAGCCCGGCGCGCGGGTCGCCGATCCCGGCCGCGTACCCGGCGCCCGAGGCGGCGCGGGACACGCCCGCCACCCCCGCGGCCGCCGCCGCGGCCACCCGGGCCCCCGCCCCGCGCGCCGCGCCCGCCCCCCGCACCGCCCCGGCCTCCTTCAGCAGGCGCGTGGCCGCCGCCAGCGCCGGTGCGCTCGCCTCCGTGCTGCGCAGCCGGACCAGCAGCGCGAGGCTCTGCCCCGCCGCGCCCCAGGGCAGCGTGCACAGCGCGAGGGCGTGCGGGACCGTCCGGGCGGCCGGGGCGTCGTCCGGGTCGGCCGAGGGCCAGGGCGCGACGCAGATCAGCGTGTGCGGGCCGTCGGCCCGCGGGCCGAGCGCCGTACGGAGGTCCGCCACCGCCATGTCCCGCTGCCAGCCGGGCTCGGCGCTGAGCACCGCCCGCAGCTCCCGGCTCAGCCCGGCCCCGGCCTCCGCCTCGTCCGCGAGCAGGGCGCCGATCCGCCCGGCCACCTGCATCGCGGCGGTCAGCTGCGCGTCCGTCGGACCCGGGTCGCCGTCCAGGAGCCAGACGTAGCCGAGGACGACACCCCGGTGGCGTACCGGAAGACAGATCCGGCCTCGGTAGACCCCGGCCTCCGTGCTCGGCGGGATGCGCACCGGGCCGGTCGCGCGGGTGATGCCGAAGCCCTCGAACCAGGAGCGGACCGTGGCCGTGGAGCGCCGGGTCAGGATCGAGCGGGTGCGCACCGGGTCCAGCGCGGACGGGTCCAGCTCGTCGTCGCTGTCGTACGCGCCGAAGGCGATCAGCTCGAAGTCGCGGTTCTCCAGCGTCGCCGGCACGCCCAGCAGCTCGGAGATCTCGTCCACCAGCTCCTGGTAGTCACCCTTGAAGGCTTTGAAACCCTTGAAATCCGCCGCCACTCGGGCATTCTCCCTCATTTTCCAGCCGCCTTCATACATCTGTCTGAGATCCAGTGCACGGATGCGTGACAGCTGTCGATGGCTCAGGATCGGAGGGATCCTTAGGTTTCACGGTGGTTCTCCGTGCCGTACCCGAATCGTCGGGTGACGGCCTCTTCGGTGCTTGTCTGTGGAGGTGCCCCGTGCTGGGTCCCGTGATTCTCGCCGCGTCGCGCAGCGACCGGATGCGACGCCTGATCTCGGCGGCCCCGGTGACCAAGCAGGTCGTCGACCGCTTCATCCCCGGCGAGAGCGTGGACGACATCGTCCCGATCATCACGGACCTCACGGCCAAGGGCCTGGAGCTGACGATGGACGTCGTCGGCGAGGACATCACCACCCCGGAGCAGGCCACCACCGCCCGGGACGCCTACCTGGCGCTGATCGACCACCTCAAGGACCTGGGGCTCGGCGAGAAGGTCGAGATGTCGGTCAAGCTGTCCATGTTCGGCCAAGCGCTCCCCGGCGGTCACGAGCTGGCGCTCGCCAACGTCCGCCCGGTCGTGGAGGCCGCCGCCGCGATCGGCACGACCGTGACGCTGGACGCCGAGGACCACACCACCCTCGACTCGATGTTCGCCATCCACGAGGAGCTGCGCAAGGACTTCCCGCAGACCGGCTGCGTCATCCAGGCCTACCTCTTCCGCACCGAGGCCGACGCCCGCCGCCTCGCCGCCGCCGGCAGCCGCGTCCGCCTGGTCAAGGGCGCCTACAAGGAGCCCGCCGAGGTCGCCTACCAGCAGAAGCACGAGATAGACAAGGCGTACGTCCGGATCCTGCGCATCCTGATGGAGGGCGAGGGGTATCCGATGATCGGGTCCCACGACCCGCGCCTGATCGCCATCGCCCAGGAACTGGCCCACAAGGCCGGGCGCAAGCTCGACGAGTACGAGTTCCAGATGCTGTACGGCATCCGCGGCGACGAGCACCTCCGGCTGGCCGCCGAGGGCCACCGCATGCGCGTCTACACCGCCTACGGCACCGACTGGTACGGCTACTTCATGCGCCGTCTCGCGGAGAAGCCGGCGAACCTGCGCTTCTTCCTCCGCAGCATGGTCAGCAAGGGCTGAGCCCCCGAAAGCCCCAACACCCGCTCACGTACAAGGAGTTACGGATCTCATGGACGCTGTGACCCAGGTCCCCACCCCCGTCAACGAGCCGGTGCACGGCTATGCCCCCGGCTCGCCCGAGCGCGCCCGGCTGGAGGCCAGGCTCAAGGAGCTGGCCGAGAACCCGATCGAGCTGCCGATGACCATCGGCGGCGAGAAGCGGATGGGCGGCGGTGAGCCGTTCCAGGTGGTCCAGCCGCACAACCACAAGGCCGTCATCGGCACCGGCCGGCACGCCACGCAAGCGGACGCGCGGGACGCCATCGACGCGGCCCTGGCCGCCGCGCCGGCCTGGCGCGCGATGTCCTTCGACGACCGCGCCGCGATCATCCTGCGCGCCGCCGAACTGCTCGCCGGCCCGTGGCGCGAGACGATCGCCGCCTCGACCATGCTCGGCCAGTCCAAGACCGCCCAGCAGGCCGAGATCGACACCCCCTGTGAGCTGGTCGACTTCTGGCGCTTCAACGTGCACTACGCCCGCCAGATCCTCGCCGAGCAGCCCCCGGCGAACTCCCCGGGCGTCTGGAACCGCCTGGACCACCGCCCGCTGGAGGGCTTCGTCTACGCGATCACGCCGTTCAACTTCAGCGCGATCGCCGCGAACCTGCCCACCGCTCCGGCCCTCATGGGCAACGTGGTGGTCTGGAAGCCGTCCCCGACCCAGACCCACGCCGCCGTCCTGCTGATGCAGCTGCTGGAGGAGGCCGGTCTGCCCAAGGGCGTCATCAACCTCGTCACCGGTGACGGCGTCGCGGTCTCCGAGGTCGCCCTGGAGCACCGCGACCTCGCGGGCATCCACTTCACCGGTTCGACCAGGACCTTCCAGTACCTGTGGAAGACGGTCGGCAACAACATCGAGAAGTACCGCGCCTATCCGCGGCTGGTCGGCGAGACCGGCGGCAAGGACTTCCTGGTCGCCCACCCGAGCGCCGACCGCGCGGTCCTGAAGACGGCCCTCACCCGGGGCGCCTTCGAGTACCAGGGCCAGAAGTGCAGCGCGACCTCCCGCGCCTACATCCCGGCGTCCATCTGGAACTCCGGCTTCAAGGAGGAGTTCGCGGCCGAGGTCGACTACCTCACCATGGGTGACGTCACCGACCTGTCGAACTTCATCGGCGCCGTGATCGACGACCGCGCGTTCGCGAAGAACAAGGCGGCCATCGACCGGGCGAAGCAGGACCCCACCTGCGAGATCGTCGCGGGCGGCAGCTACGACGACTCGGTCGGCTACTTCGTCCGTCCGACGGTCATCGTCTCCACCGATCCGGAGAACGAGGTCTTCCGCACCGAGTACTTCGGCCCGATCCTCGGCGTCCACGTCTACGAGGACGACAAGTACGACGAGATGCTGGAGCAGATGGAGTCGGTGTCCGACTACGCCCTGACCGGCTCGGTCATCGCGAACGACCGCGCGGCGGCGGCGTACACGATGGACAAGCTCCGCTACGCGGCCGGCAACTTCTACATCAACGACAAGTCGACCGGTGCCGTCGTCGGCCAGCAGCCCTTCGGCGGCGGCCGCGCCTCCGGCACCAACGACAAGGCCGGCGCCCCCCAGAACCTGCTGCGCTGGACCCTGACCCGCGCCATCAAGGAGACGCTGGTCCCGCCGACCGACTACACGTACCCGCACATGGGCTGATCCTCGCCCCCCCGTGAACGCGGGCCGGCAAGCCCGACACCGAGCGGGCTTGCCGGCCCGTCGCCATGCCTGGACTCTCAGCGGGGCAGCCGCCGGTCCAGAAAGCCGGTCATGAGCCGCGCGATCTGGTCCACGTGCGTCTCCAGCGCGAAGTGACCGGTGGGCAGCAGATGGATCTCAGCCTCGGGCAGGTCCCGCCGGAAGGCCAGTGCCCCCTCTGGTACGAAGATCTCGTCGTGGGCGCCCCAGACCGCGAGCAGGGGGACCTGGCGCTCGCGGAAGTACTCGTGAAACACCGGGTACAGCGCGAAGTTGGAGCCGTAGTCCGCGATCAGATCCAGCTGGATCGCCGCCTGGCCGGGGCGGCCCAGCCCGGCGGCATCGTGTTCGTAGGCGTCGGGGCTGACCAGGGTCGGGTCCGTGACGCCGTGCAGGTACTGCCACTTGACGCCGTCGAGCGTGTAGATCTCCCGCACCGGCGCCTCCGTCTCGGGCGCGCGCTTCTCGATCAGCGCCAGCACCGGGGCCCACGCCTCGGTGCCGAGCCCCTCCTCGTAGGCGTTGCCGTTCTGCGTGACGATCGCGGTGACCCGGCCGGGGTGGGCCAGGGCGAGGCGCAGGCCGATCGGAGCGCCGTAGTCCTGGACGTAGAGGGCGTACCGCCCGAGCCCCAGCAGCTCGGTGAACTCCCCCGTGAGCGAGGCCAGTTGCTCGAAGGTGTAGGGGAACTCGGCGGCGTCCGGCGTCGCCGAGCGCCCGAAGCCGACGTGGTCCGGGGCGATCACCCGGTAGCGGTCGGCGAGCAGCGGGATCAGTTCGCGGAACATGTGCGAGCTGCTCGGGAAACCGTGCAGGAGCAGCAGGACGGGGGCGTCCACGGGCCCGGCCTCGCGGTAGTACACGTCGAGGCCGCGGACGGTCACGGTGCGGTGGTGCACCTGGTGGGTCGGCATGGGAGAAGTGCAGCACCTCATGACCTAACCGGTCAAGATGATTTCAGGGGTTAGGTGGCATCATGGAGGCATGACCATCCGACTGCGCGTCGCCCACACCGCCGATCTCGAACCGGGTGAACTGGCCGCCGCCCGCGCCCTGTTGGACGACGCGTTCGAGGGGGACTTCTCCGACGAGGACTGGGACCACGGGCTCGGCGGGATGCATGCGCTGCTTCAGGACCGGGCCGGGCTCGCCGCGCACGGGGTCGTGGTGATGCGGCGCGTGCGGCACCGGGGGCGCTGGCTGCGCACCGGGTACGTCGAGGCCGTCGCCGTGCGCGGCGACGTGCGGCGCGCGGGGCTCGGCGGGCGGGTGATGGCGGAGCTGGAGCGGGTGATCGACCGGGCCTACGACCTCGGCGCGCTCGCCGCGAGCGAGGACGGAGCCCGGCTGTACGCCGCGCGCGGCTGGCAGCGGTGGCCCGGCCGGCTGCACGCCCTCTCCCCGGACGGGATCGTGCGGCTGACGGAGGAGGAGGGCTTCGTGTACGTCCGGCCGGCGCTCGCCGGGGCGCTCGACCCCGGCGGGGAGTTCGTGCTCGACTGGCGGGACGGTGACGTCACCTGACGGAACGTCAGCAAACGGCCCGCACCAGGATCTTGCCCGTGTTTCCGCCGCGCAGCATCAGCAGGAACGCCTCCACGATCCGCTCGAACCCGTCGACCACCGTCTCGTCCGCCACCAGCGCCCCGCTGCGCAGGTGCGGCACGGCGAAGTCGTACAGCTCCTCCTGCGCGTCCTGGTGGTCGCTCACCAGGAACCCCTCGATGCGCAGGCGCTTCTCCACCGCATCGCAGTGATGGAACACGACCGGCGGGGCGTCCGCCGGCACTGTCGCTCGCCGGTGCGCCGCCCGCCGTCGGGATCACCGACCTCGGGCCCGGACGGCCGTACCGCTCCGTCGGCTACGTCACCACCGCGCCCCTCGCCGCCGCCACCGCCGTACGGGCGCTCATCCGCACCCTGCGCGCCCTTGCGTCACGTTCACTCGAACGCACGAAAGTCCAGCTCAGAGCGGTGTGATGCGGGTCGCCGTCTCAGATAGTAGGAAGTCCGAGTAATTGTGCAGACAGGAGCAGGTCGCTCGCTTACGTTTGTAGGAGCCGAACGCATCGCTCGATCCAGCGAATGGCGGTCGTGAGCCGGGCCCGAGGCAGGCAACCCCTGCGGCCGTGCGCTCCCCGCCCCTTCCGGCGTCTCGCAATCCCGCAGCGTGCTCCCCGTTTGCCGAAGGAGTCGATTCCCATGGCCGAGACGACCGTCCGCCGCCGCGTCCGCCACGTGTCCCGCACGAGCGAGGCCGACCGCAAGAACGCCGCCGCCGCCCTCCAGCGCGCCCTCGACCGCCGTGACAACGGCGGCGAGACCGGCCACTGAGCGCACCGACACGGTGTCCGCATCGCGGACATCGCGTGTCATCACCTGGGACTGGAAGTAGGGTGCCCGCATGTCTCGCAGCATCAATCTCGCAGTGATCCCCGGTGACGGCATCGGCCAGGAAGTCGTGTCCGAAGGTCTCAAGGTCCTCTCCGCGGTGCTTCCGCAGGATGTGAAGCTGGAGACGAAGGAGTACGACTTCGGCGCCAAGCGGTACCACGCCACCGGTGAGACCCTCACCGACGCCGACCTCGACGCCCTCAAGCAGCACGACGCGATCCTGCTCGGCGCCATCGGCGACCCGTCGGTGCCGTCCGGCGTCCTGGAGCGCGGCTTCCTGCTGAAGCTCCGCTTCGCCTTCGACCACCACGTCAACCTGCGGCCGAGCAAACTGCTCCCGGGCGTCGCCACCCCGCTCGCCGGTGAGCCGAGCATCGACTTCGTCGTCGTCCGCGAGGGCACCGAGGGTCCGTACACCGGCAACGGCGGCACCATCCGCAAGGGCACCGAGCACGAGGTCGCCACCGAGGTCTCCGTCAACACCGCCTACGGTGTCGAGCGCGTGGTCCGCGACGCCTTCGCCCGCGCCCAGGCCCGCCCGCGCAAGAAGCTCACGCTGGTCCACAAGAACAACGTGCTGACCTTCGCCGGCCACCTGTGGACGAACGTCTTCAACCAGGTGGCGAAGGAGTTCCCCGAGGTCACCACCGACTACATCCACGTCGACGCGGCCACCATCTACCTGGTCACCGACCCGGGCCGGTTCGACGTGATCGTCACCGACAACCTCTTCGGCGACATCATCACCGACCTCGCCGCGGCCGTCTCCGGCGGCATCGGCGTGGCCGCCAGCGGGAACATCAACCCCTCCCGCGAGTTCCCCTCGATGTTCGAGCCGGTCCACGGCAGCGCGCCCGACATCGCCGGACAGGGCAAGGCCGACCCCACCGCCACGGTCCTGTCCGTCGCCCTGCTGCTGCGTCACCTCGGCTACGACGCCGAGGCCGGCCGCGTCGAGGCGGCCGTCACCGCGGACCTCACCGAGCGCGCGGCGGGACCCGCCCGCTCCACGTCCGAGATCGGCGACGCGCTCGCCGCGCGAGTAGCCGGCTGACCCGGCGCGCCACCACGACAAGCCGCCGGGTCGGACGACCACCCGGCGGCTTCCCCATGTCCCCGCCGGGTGCCACCATCAAGCCTCGGGCCGCTCTCACCCCGATTCCGTCCGCCGCAGCCCCCGCGCGATAATCGAACGCGGAGCCGCGGTATGAGGGAAAGCTCGGACGTCCTAGCACCGGCTGAGAAGCCGGTGCGGGCGTGAGCGCGGCCCGGTCACTACAACCGGTGAAGGACAACCACTCATGACGACGCCCACGATCGAGCTCAAGCCCTCCGCCAGCCCCCTCGCCGCCGCCGAGCGGGAGGCCATCCTGGCCAACCCCGGCTTCGGCCGCCACTTCACCGACCACATGGTGACGATCAAGTGGACGGAGGGCCGCGGCTGGCACGACGGGCAGCTCGTTCCGTACGCGCCGATCCCGCTCGACCCGGCGACCAACGTCCTGCACTACGCCCAGGAGATCTTCGAGGGCCTGAAGGCCTACCGCCAGCCCGACGGCTCGGTCGCCCTCTTCCGTCCGGACCAGAACGCCAAGCGCTTCCAGCGCTCCGCCAAGCGGCTCGCCATGCCCGAGCTGCCGGTCGAGACGTTCATCGAGGCCTGTGACGCGCTGGTCCGGCAGGACATCGACTGGGTGCCCGCGCACGGCGGCGAGGAGTCCCTGTACCTGCGCCCGTTCATGATCGGCACCGAGGTCGGCCTGGGCGTCAAGCCGTCCAACGAGTACCTGTTCCTCGTCATCGCCTCGCCGGCCGGCGCCTACTTCCCGGGCGGCGTCAAGCCCGTGTCCATCTGGGTCTCCGAGGACCGCGTCCGTGCCGTGCCCGGCGGCATGGGCGACGCCAAGACCGGCGGCAACTACGCCGCGTCCCTGCTCGCCCAGGCCGAGGCCGCCGCCAAGGGCTGCGACCAGGTCTGCTATCTCGACGCGGTCGAGCACCGGTGGGTCGAGGAACTGGGCGGCATGAACCTGTACTTCGTGTACGGCGACAAGATCGTCACCCCGACCCTCACGGGCTCCATCCTGGAGGGCGTCACGCGTGACTCGCTGCTGTCCGTCGCCCGCGACCTCGGCTACACCTCCGAGGAGTGCCGCGTCTCGGTCGAGCAGTGGCAGCGTGACTCCGAGAACGGCACCCTCACCGAGGTCTTCGCCTGCGGCACCGCGGCCGTGATCACCCCGGTCGGCACGGTGAAGCGGGCCTCGGCCGAGTGGCGGCAGGGCGGGGGAGAGCCGGGCGAGGTGACCCTGCGTCTGCGCCGGGCCCTGCTCGACCTCCAGCGGGGGACGGCCGAGGACAAGCACGGCTGGATGCACAGGATCGGCTGACGGTCGCCGGACCCGCTCAGGGCCGCTCAGCGCCCCGCTCGGCAGTGCCGCGAGGTGCCGTCGTTCGTCTGCGGCGCCGTCGTGGCCGGTCGCGCCCACGCGGCGGCCGCATGCCGGATACCGCCCCGCGCCCCCTCGGGCGCTACACGCTCAGGGCCGCCTCGGACTCGTCGTCGGGTTCCGTGGCGGCCCTCGCCTGTCCCTCACCGGCCGTCAGCAGCAGGTACACCACCCCGCCCACCGCCCCCGACAGCAGGAAGCTGCAGTCCACCCCGCCGGTCAGGTGCAGCAACGGGCCCTGGTACGACGGCAGGGAGACCGCCAGCAGGCCGACCCCGGCGCCCAGTGCCCAGGAGGCGGTCGCGCGGACGTTCCAGCCCGCCCGGTACCAGTAGATTCCGCCCCGCGAACGGCGGTTGAAGACCTGCAGGGCGTCCGCGTCGTACACACCGCGGCAGCGGGCGAAGCCGATCAGGGTGATGACGGCCCACGGGGTGCCGATCGCGGTGAGCAGCAGCACGAAGGACGTCATCGCCGACTGGGCGTTCCAGGCGTAGTGCCCCACGAAGACGCAGGCCGTGGCGACGACGGCGACCGTGCAGGTGGCCCGCGCCCGTGAGGCCCTGGGCAGGATCGCGTCCAGGTCCAGGCCCATCGAGTACAGCATCAGACCGGCGTTGCCGACCGAGCCGGCCGAGGCGGACAGCAGCAGCGGGATCAGGTACCAGGTGGGGGAGGCCGTGACGAGGGGGCCCGCGTAGTCGGTGGCCGCCTTCGCCGCGTACGCCGTGAAGGTGCCGAACAGCTGCGGCACCAGCAGTCCCAGGAGCAGGCCCAGCCAGGTTCCGTGCAGCACGCGGGGGCCGGAGTGCCGGGACGGCGAGATGTAGCGGGTGTAGTCACCGAGCAGCGTGATGAAGGCGATGGGCCCGGACAGGCCCGCCGCGACGGCGGCCAGGAACCAGGTCGGCCAGAACGAGCCCAGCAGCAGGCCGCCCGCGCCCGGCAGCGCCGCGGTGGTGAAGTGCGGGGCGTAGGCGACGACTCCGAGGGCCAGCAGGGCCGTCATGCCGATGGACAGCACCTTGGACATGCCGAGCAGCACCCGGTAGCCGTAGACCGCGCCCGCGACGGTGGCGGCGGCGAGCACGGCGTAGACCACGGCGTACGACACCCCGTCCGCGGGCAGTGCGACCATCCGGCCGAGCACGCTGATCATCACGTCCCCGCCGATCCACACGGTCAGCGCGGTGTAGCCGAGGGCCAGCAGCAGACCGACGACCGAGCCCACGAGCCGGCCCCGGACGCCGAACTGGGCGCCGGAGGAGGTGGACAGGTTGGTCGCGGTGCGCAGGGAGATCAGGGCCAGCGGGGCCGTCACGGCCGTACCGACGAGCGTGCCCGCCGCGATCGCGCTCACCGACGCCCACCAGCCGAGCCCGAAGGACGGCGGTAGCCAGCCGAAGATGATCACTCCGAGGCAGAGGTTGGAGCCGAGCAGGATCGCAACGAGGTCCCGCGGACCGCTGGTCCGCTCCTCGTCCGGGATGGTGTCGACTCCGCGCTGTTCGATCGGCATGGCGTGGTCTCCTTCGACGGCCACGGGAAAGTTAGAGCGACGTTCAATGTCGGCGACCTGATATCTGATGTCAATGGTTCCCATCCCTGAATCTAAGGTTTAGAGTGACGCTCTAATGCGAGAGGCAAGGTAGGAAGCAAGGAGGTGTCGGGTCGTGCGACTGACCCCCACGGAGCGTGACCGGCTGCTGCTCTTCGGCGCCGCCGAGCTGGCCCGGGCCCGCCGGGCGCGCGGCCTCAGGCTGAACGTGCCCGAGGCCACCGCGCTGATCGCGGACACCGTCTGCGAGGCGGCACGGGACGGCAGGCGGCTCGCCGAGGCCATCGAGGCGGCCCGGTCCGTCCTCGGCCCCGACGACGTGCTGCCGGGCGTCGCGGACGTCGTCACCGAGGTGATGGTCGAGGCCGTCTTCGACGACGGCTCGCGGCTCGCGGTGGTCTCCGACCCGATCGCGGGCGGCGGCCTCGGCGAGCGGGGTCCGGGCGCGCTGCTGCCCGGACCCGGACACGCCGACCCCGCGCCGGCCGTGCGCCTCACCGTCACCAACACCGCGAGCGTGCCGGTCTCCGTCACCTCCCACTTCCACTTCTTCGAGGCCAACCCGCGCCTGGACTTCGACCGCGCGCGGGCCTACGGCATGCGGCTCGCCGTCCCCGCCGGGTCCTCGGTGCGGTTCGGGCCGGGCGAGAGCGAGGAGGTCGGGCTCGTGCCCATCGGCGGCGACCGGATCGCGATCGGCTTCGCCGGACTGGTCGACGGGCCGCTGGACGCGCCCGGCGCCCGGCAGGAGGCGCTGCGCAGGGCCGCCGCCTGCGGATACCTGGGGGCGACGACGGACGGAGGCGAGGAACGATGAGCCGCTCGAAGGGACGCGAGGTGAGCCGGGCGGTCCACGTCGACCCGCACGCCTACGCCGCCACCCACGGCCCCCGCGCCGGCGACCGGATCCGCCTCGGCGACTCCGGGCTGACCGTCCGCGTCGAGTCCGACTCCCAGGCCTACGGCGACGAGTTCCTGGCCGGCTTCGGCAAGACCGCCCGCGACGGACTGCACCTGAAGGCCGCCGCCGTCCGCGACACCTGCGACGTCGTGATCAGCAACGTCGTCGTGATCGACGCCGTGCAGGGCATCCGCAAGATGTCCATCGGCATCCGCGAGGGGCGCATCTGCGCGATCGGCCGGGCCGGCAACCCCGACACCCTCGACGGCGTGGACGTCGTCGTCGGCACCGGGACGTCGATCGTCTCCGGGGAGGGGCTGATCGCCACCGCCGGTGCCGTCGACACGCATGTCCACCTGCTGTCGCCGCGCATCATGGAGGCCTCCCTCGCCTCCGGCGTGACCACGATCATCGGGCAGGAGTTCGGCCCGGTGTGGGGCGTCGGCGTCAACTCGCCCTGGGCGCTGCGCCACGCCTTCAACGCCTTCGACGCCTGGCCGGTCAACATCGGCTTCCTGGGCCGGGGTTCCTCCTCGTCCGCCGCCCCGCTGACCGAGGCCCTGGCCGAGGGCGGCGCCTCGGGCTTCAAGGTGCACGAGGACATGGGCGCCCACACCCGCGCCCTGGACACCGCCCTGCGCGTCGCCGAGGAACACGACGTGCAAGTGGCCCTGCACAGCGACGGGTTGAACGAATGCCTGTCGGTCGAGGACACCCTGCGGGTGCTGGAGGGCCGGACGATCCACGCCTTCCACATCGAGGGCTGCGGCGGCGGACACGTCCCCAACGTGCTGAAGATGGCCGGCGTCCCGAACGTCATCGGCTCCTCCACCAACCCCACCCTGCCCTTCGGCCGGGACGCGGTCGCCGAGCACTACGGCATGATCGTCTCCGTCCACGACCTCAAGCCCGACCTGCCCGGCGACGCGGCCATGGCCCGCGACCGCATCCGGGCCGGCACGATGGGCGCCGAAGACGTGCTGCACGACCTGGGCGCGATCGGCATCACCTCCTCCGACGCCCAGGGCATGGGCCGCGCCGGGGAGACCGTGCGCCGCACGTTCGCCATGGCCGGCAAGATGAAGGCCGAGCTGGGCCCGCTGCAGGGCGACGGCGAGGGCGACGACAACGCCCGCGTCCTGCGCTACATGGCCAAGCTGACCATCAACCCGGCCATCGCCCACGGCCTCTCCCACGAGGTCGGCTCCATCGAGGTCGGCAAGCTCGCCGACATCGTCCTGTGGCGCCCCGAGTACTTCGGCGCCAAGCCGCAGCTGGTGCTCAAGTCCGGCTTCCCGGCCTACGGCGTCGTCGGCGATCCCAACGCCGCCACGGACACCTGCGAACCCCTCGTGCTCGGGCCGCAGTTCGGCGCGTACGGCGCGACCCCCGCCGACCTCTCGGTCGCGTTCGTCGCCCGCGCCGCCGCCGAGCAGGGAGGCGACCGGATGCCCACCCGCCGCCGCCGGGTCGCCGTGCGCGGCACGCGCGGGATCGGCCCGGCCGACCTGTGCCTCAACGCCCGGATCGGGGCGGTCGACGTCGACCGGCGCACCGGCCTGGTCACCCTCGACGGCGACCCGCTCAGCTCGCGGCCCGCCGACTCGGTCTCCCTCAACCGCCTCTACTTCCTGTGAAGGACCCCCGCATGAACACCCCCGCCGCCGACGGCTTCCGCATGCCCGCCGAGTGGACGCCGCACGAGCGCACCTGGATGGCGTGGCCGGGCCCCAACCCCACCTTCGAGGACCCGGACGACCTCGCCGCCTCGCGCGCCGCCTGGGCGTCGGTCGCCCGCGCGGTCCGCCGCTTCGAGCCGGTGACGGTCGTGTGCGGCCCCGGCCAGTCCGCCGAGGCGCGCGCCCTGCTCGGCCCGGACGTCGACACCGTCGAGCGGGACCTGGACGACGCCTGGATGCGCGACATCGGCCCGACCTTCCTCACCGACGGCCGTGGCCAACTGGCCGCCGTCGACTGGACGTTCAACGGCTGGGGGGCCCAGGACTGGGCCCGCTGGGAGCACGACGCCAAGATCGCCGCGTACGTGTCCGACCTCGCGGGCGCGAGGACGTACGCCTCGCAGCTCGTCAACGAGGGCGGCGCGGTCCACGTCGACGGCGAGGGCACCGTGCTGCTCACCGAGACCGTGCAGCTCGGCCCGGAGCGCAACCCGCACTGGTCGAAGGAGGAGGTCGAGGCCGAGATCCACGCCCACCTCGGCACCAGCAAGGCCATCTGGCTGCCGCGCGGCCTGACCGGCGACTACCCGCCCCACGGCTTCGGCACCCTCGGCCACGTCGACATCGTCGCCGCCTTCGCCCGGCCCGGCGTCGTCGTGGCGCACTCCCAGCCCGACCCGGCCCACCCCGACCACGAGGTCACCCGGGAGGTCATCGGCATCCTGCGCTCCCAGACGGACGCCCGGGGCCGCGCCCTGGAGGTCGTGGAGGTGCCCGCGCCGACCGTCCTGGAGGCCGACGGCCACTGGGCCGACTACTCCTACATCAACCACTACCTGTGCAACGGCGGCGTGGTGCTGTGCGGCTTCGACGACCCGCGCGACGAGCCGGCCGCCGGGATCTTCCGCCGCCTCTTCCCCGAGCGGACGGTGACCCTGGTGGACGCGCGTACGATCTTCGCGGGTGGCGGCGGCATCCACTGCATCACCCAGCAGCAGCCGAAGGTATGAGCGTGTAGGAGAGACCGATGGCCGGTGCGGCACGGGCGCGCAGGAACGCGCCGCCGCGCGAGGAGGTGCTCGCCGCCGCCATGGGCATGATCGCCGAACGCGGTCTGGAGAAGCTCACCATGGCGGCGCTCGGCCGCGAGGTCGGGATGAGCAGCGGCCATCTCCTCTACTACTTCCGCTCCAAGGACGAGCTGCTGCTCCAGGCCCTGGAGTGGAGCGAGGGCCGGCTGGGCGCCGAGCGCGGCCGCCTCCTCACCCGGCCCGGCACCGCGCGCGAACGTCTGGCGGCCTACGTCGACCTCTACGTCCCCGACGGCCACCGCGACCCCCACTGGACACTGTGGCTGGAGGTCTGGAACCGCTCGCAGAACGCCGACGAGGACGCGCGCGCCCGCCAGGCCGCGATCGAGGGGGCGTGGCACCGCGATCTGGTCGCGCTGATCGCCGAGGGCATCTCGCGGGAGGAGTTCCGCCCGGTGGACGCCGACCGCTTCGCGGCGCGGCTGCGCGCGCTGCTGGACGGCTTCTCCATCCACGTCGCGATCGGCCTGCGGGGCACGGACCGCGAGCAGGTCCTCGCCCACGTACGGGAGTTCATCGAGGACGCCCTCGTGGCCTGATCACCCCTTCGCACCCCACCGGCCCGCTCCGCACGCTCTCGCCCACCTTCGCCTCCGGCGGGGACCGGGAGGAGCCACCACGCCGCCGCGACGGACGGGACCGCGCCCAGGGCCATCGCGGCGAGGCGGGTCGTGAGCAGGCTCGCCGCGTCCTGGCCGAAGTGGCCGAGGAGCGTACCGCCGCCGCCGTGCTGGGGGCACCACGTCGGGTTCGGGGCGCCCGGGGCCGTAGTGGTCGGCGAGGGCCTGGACGAGCCGGACCCGCCGTCATGGTCACCAGTGCTTCGTACGCATTGCGTATGAGTTTTGAGCGCACATGCTGACAGGAAAGCGAAGTTCGGTGCGAGCTACTAAGCTTTGCGTACGATCTGCGCCATGGATCATCTCTCCGACGCCGCACGTCTCCGGCGTGCCGTCGTCCGGCTCAACCGGCGGCTGCGACAGGAGCGCGGGGAGGGCGGCCTCAGTCCGAACCAGCTCGCCGTGCTCGGCCACCTGGACCGCTACGGCCCGGCGACCCCCGGCGAGATCGCGGCGGCCGAGCGGCAGCGGCCCCAGTCGCTCACCCGGGTCCACACGGAACTCGAGGCCGAGGGGCTGATCGTCCGGGAGCGGGGTACCGACGACCGGCGCCAGTCCGTGCTCTCGCTCACCGGGCCCGGCCGATGCGCACTGGAGCGGGACTTGGCCGAGCGGGACGCCTGGCTCGCCGGGGCGCTGGGCACGCTCGGCGAGACCGAGCGCGGGGTGCTGATGCTGGCGGCGGCCGTCATGGAACGGCTGGGGGAGTCGGCCGGGGACACCCCTGGTCGCGCGTCCTAGCAGTGGCCGCTCGAACCGCTGCCCCACTCGTGGTGCCAGTACCAGTTGTTGTCCGTGTAGGCGCCGTAGACGAAGCCCTGGCCGATGTGGTAGCCGTAGCTGCCGGAGTAGGTGCCCTCCACGCGGTACCAGAGTCGCCCTGGTTGTTGATGTCGTCGCCCGTGACCCAGCACTCGATGTCGATCTCGTCCGGGGAGCCGGCGACCGACCACAGATCACCGGCGACCTTGGAACTGCCGGCGTGCGGCTGGGAGTAGACGCCCACCCCGTGACCGCTCGCGTAGTAGGGGAAGCTGTACCAGTAGGCGTCGGCGGACGCGGTGCCCGCCGCCAGGCCGAGCCCGCCCGCCGCCATCGCCACCGCGGCCACCGCGGTCGCGCAGCGCCGCCTGATCGTGCCGATGCCCTTGGCCATGTCGATTCTCCATCCCGTCGAACCGTTGCTCGCGCGCGGCGGTTGGCCGCAGGGAGATGGTGGCCGCCGGGATCGGGCGGGTGCGAGCTGTTCGGCCAGGACCAAATAGCTTGCGCGAGCGCCCCGCAGCCGTACGGAGCGCGTGGCACGCCCTCTCAGAACCCCCCGCCGAAGTCGCCCCCGCCGTCCGACCCCCCTCCGCCGAAGTCGCCGCCGCCGTCCCCGAAGCCGCCCCCGAAGTCACCGGGGTCGAAGTCGGTGCCGGAGACGTCGCCGCCCTGGAAGCCGCCGCCGAAGTCGCCGTAGCCGGGGCCGAAGTCGCCGTAGCCGGTGCCGTAGTCGGCCGCGTACGACGGGGCGGCCATCATGCTGCCGAGCAGGGTGCCGACGAGCAGGCCGGGCAGGATGCCGCCGCCGAAGTATCCGCCCGCCCAGGGGCCGTAGGCGGGGCCCGCGTCCCAGTAGGGGCGGCGGCCGTACTCCGTATCGACCTCGCGGATCACCGGGTCGCGGCCGTCGGCCAGCCGGGTGGCGTCGGCCGCGCAGACCGGGACCTGGCGCGGGGCGCCACCGGGCGGGGTCCAGGTGGCGTCGGCCACCGAGGGGCCGTGGCGCGGGTCGAAGAAGCAGGGCGGCCGGCGCTCCGGCAGCGGGCGGCCCTCGCGGCGGGCGGCGAGCCGGGACAGGGAGAACCGTCCGTCCTCCAGCGCCTCCGTCACCGTGCGGACGTCCTCGGGCCGCCGCGCCTCGGCCATCCGCTGCTTGGCGGTCTCGTAGGCGTCCAGCGCGCGCTCGTAGTCGGCGCGCATCGCGTCGTCGGCGCCGGGTTCGCCCGGTCGGAAGTCGAGGCGGTCCAGCTCCTCTCCGAAGGCGGTGATGTCCTCGTCGACGACCACCCGCAGCCGTTCGAGTGCCGCCCGCTGCTCGTCCTCGCGCCGCCGCCGGCCGCGCCGCACCAGCGCGTACGCCCCGGCGCCTCCGGCCACGAGCACGGCACCCGTGATGAGCACCGCCGCAGCGGACACCCCGTCGTCCGAGCCGCCCCAGCTCTTCGGCGCGTGGCCGCGGGCCGTGGCCAGGGCGCGGTCGGTGAAGTCGCTCAGCTGGGTCTTCGCCGGTTCGCCCTGGACGCTGCGCACCAGGTTCCGCCGGGCCGTCGCCGGCATGACGGAGGAGTCGGCGCGGGCGTCGAAGCGGTCGCCGAGGCGGATGCCGTACAGGCCGGTGATGCCGGTGGCGGCGCGCAGGTCGGCGAACAGGCCGGTCGTCGGATAGCCGGCCGGGAGCACCGCGACGAACACCGGCTTGTCCGCGTCCTCGATCCGCTTCGCGAGGGCGTCGGCGTCCGCCTTCGGCAGCTGGGCGGCGGCCGCCGGGTCGACGTAGACAGGGCTCGAACGCAGGGAACGGGCGATCACGGAGACGCTCGTGTCCGCGCTCGCCCGGGGTGCGAACGGGGTCGCCAGGACCAGGAGGAGGGCGGCCAGCAGCAGGGCGGGGACGGCCCGCGGCGGGGCGGGCAGGCTGCGGGACCAGGGGACGGCCTTCATGGTTCGAAGCTACCCGAATCATCAGTAAATCCGGCATATCGCGGGGCGGTGGGGAACGATGACGGTATGACCACACCGCGGGATCTGTTCCTCGTCAGCCTGGACGTGCCCGGCGAGCACCCCGTCGAGCCGGGAGATCTGTCCCTGGCGCTCGCGGGCGCCGAGCTGATCGACCTGCTCGGCGCCCGGGCGCTCACCCTGGACGGCGCGCGCATCGTGCCCGGACCACCGCTGACCCTGGGCGACCGGATGCTGGACGAGGCCCGGACGGCGCTGCGGCGGCAGGAGCCGTACGAGACGGTCGAGGACTGGCTGTGGCGCCGGGGCGAGGGGCTGGCCACGGCCTACGGCGACGTCCTGGACGCCGAGGGGCAGCTCGCCGGGAAGCCGCACCGCTGGCCGCACCGGGCCGCCAAGGCCGCCGCGGCCGAGACCCCGGCCCGGCGGCACGCCGCCGACCGCTGGTGGTCGCGCGAGCCGGTCCTCGCCGGGCTCGCCGCCACCCTGGGCATCCAGGACGAGCGGCCGCCCGAGGAGGAACCCGGCGAGGAGGCCGTCGTCACCGTGCTGGTCGCGGTCGGCGACGCGGTGACCGAGCTGGCGGCGGTACGCGAGCGGCGGCGCATCGAGAACGTGGCCTTCGACAACATCTGGCGCGCGCCGTGACGCTCCTCTCCGGGAGGCGCCCTACCGGGCCGGCTCCACCCCGGCCCGCAGCAGGCCGTACGCGTACGCGTCCTCCAGGGCCTGCCACGAGGCGGCGATGACGTTGTCCGCCACGCCGACCGTGGACCACTCGCCGCTGCCGTCGGAGGTGGAGATCAGCACGCGGGTCGTGGAGGACGTGCCGTGCTTGCCCTCCAGGATGCGGACCTTGTAGTCGACCAGCTCCAGCGCGGCGAGCTGGGGGTAGATCTTCTCCAGGGCGACGCGCAGCGCGCGGTCGAGGGCGTTGACCGGGCCGTTTCCCTCCGCCGTGGCGACGATCCGCTCCTTCTTGGCCCACAGCTTGACCGTGGCCTCGTTGGCGTGGGTGCCGTCGGGGCGGTCCTCGACGATGGCCCGCCAGGACTCGACGTCGAAGTACTTCAGCGGGCGGCCCTCGACCTCCCCGCGCAGCAGCAGCTCGAAGCTCGCGTCCGCCGCCTCGTACGTGTAGCCCTTGAGCTCGCGCTCCTTCACCCGCCCGACCACCCGGCCGACCAGCTCGCGGTCGCCGCCGAGGTCGATGCCCAGCTCCTTGCCCTTCAGCTCGATCGAGGCGCGGCCCGCCATGTCGGAGACCAGCATCCGCATCGTGTTGCCGACCAGCTCGGGGTCGATGTGCTGGTACAGGTCCGGGTCGACCTTGATCGCGGAGGCGTGCAGGCCGGCCTTGTGGGCGAAGGCCGACACCCCCACGTACGGCTGGTGCGTCGACGGCGTGAGGTTGACGACCTCGGCGATGGCGTGGGAGATCCGGGTCGTCTCACGGAGCCTGCCGTCGGGCAGTACCTTCTTGCCGTACTTCAGCTCAAGGGCGGCGACGACGGGGAAGAGGTTGGCGTTGCCGACGCGCTCGCCGTAGCCGTTGGCCGTGCACTGGACGTGGGTGGCGCCCGCGTCCACGGCGGCCAGGGTGTTGGCGACCGCGCAGCCGGTGTCGTCCTGGGCGTGGATGCCGAGCCGGGCGCCGGTGTCGGCGAGGACGGTGGAGACGACCGCGTGGATCTGGGCGGGGAGCATGCCGCCGTTGGTGTCGCACAGGACCACGACGTCGGCGCCGGCCTCCGCGGCCGCCCGCACGACCGCCTTCGCGTACTCCGGGTTGGCGCGGTAGCCGTCGAAGAAGTGCTCGCAGTCCACGAACACCCGGCGGCCCTGCTCGCGCAGGTGGGAGACGGTGTCACGGACCATCTCCAGGTTCTCGTCCAGGGTGGTGCGCAGCGCCAGTTCCACGTGCCGGTCGTGCGACTTGGCGACCAGCGTGATCACCGGGGCGCCGGAGTCGAGCAGGGCCTTGACCTGGGGGTCCTCGGCGGCCCGGCTGCCTGCGCGGCGGGTGGCGCCGAAAGCGACCAACCGGGCGTGCCGGAAGTCGATCTCGGCAAGGGCGCGGGCGAAGAACTCGGTGTCCCGGGGGTTCGCGCCGGGCCAGCCGCCCTCGATGAAGCCGACGCCGAAGTCGTCCAGGTGCCGTGCGATGGCGAGCTTGTCCGCGACGGTGAGGTTGATGCCCTCGCGCTGCGCGCCGTCGCGCAGCGTGGTGTCGAAGACGTGGAACGAGTCGTCCAGCTCGTTGGTTGCCGTCTCGGTCATGGTGTCAAGGCTCCTGTTGTGGATCTTCGGTCTTACCGGAAGGACCGGCTCCACCGTCCCCCCAATGGTCCCTCGCGCTCCGCTCCCGGCTGAAGGTGGGCCGGAAAACGAAAAAACCCCTCGCGGGTGCGAGAGGTCTGCGCGCGGGTCGAGGACGACGGTGGCCACCCGCACCCGTTCGTACGAGTGGTCACTGCGGACCGGCGCGCCTGCTGCCAATAATCATGGCGAACGAGAGCACGGGGGCAGTCTGGCACAGCCCCGCGCCGGGCTCACCGCCCGTCTCAGGATGCGGTCGTCACACTGGACTCGCCGGAACCCCGGGCGGCCTTCACCCGGGTCAGGTCCAGGTCCCTGGTCTCCCGCATGGCGAGGTAGACCACGAGGGACACGGCGGCGCAGCCGGCCACGTACCAGTAGAAGCCGGACTCGATCCCGCCCTTCTTGAACCACAGCGCGACGTACTCCGCCGTACCGCCGAAGAGGGCGTTGGCGATCGCGTAGGGCAGGGCCACGCCGAGGGCGCGGATGCCGGTCGGGAACAGCTCGGCCTTCACGCAGGCGTTGATCGAGGTGTACCCGGTGACGACGATCAGCGCGAGCAGGGCGAGACCGAGGGCGGGCCAGTAGCCGTTCGCGTGCCTGAGCAGGGTCATGATCGGCACGGTGAGGAAGGTGGAGCCGACCGCGAAGGTGATCAGCAGCGGACGGCGCCCGATCCGGTCGGACAGCCGGCCCGCGAGCGGCTGCAGGCAGGCGAAGACGATCAGCGCCGTGAACGAGACGAGCGTGGCCGTCTGCTTGGACAGCCCGGCCGAGTTGGACAGGTACTTCGTCAGATAGGTGGTGTACGTGTAGTACGCCACGGTGCCGCCCATGGTGAGGGCGATGACGAGGAACGCCTCCCGCCGGTGCTGCCACAGGGCGCGCAGGGTGCCGCGCTCGGCGGCGTGCGAGTCGTCCTCCTCGTAGACCTCGGTCTCCAGCATGCTGCGGCGCAGGTAGAACACGACCGCCGCGCCGAGGGCGCCGACGACGAACGGGATGCGCCAGCCGTAACTGTGCAGCGCGGAGTCGGACATGGTGCGTTGCAGGACGATCTGGAGCCCCAGGCCGACGATCTGGCCGGCGGTCATGGAGACGTACTGGAAGCTGGAGGCGAAGCCGCGGTTCCCCGGGTCCGAGGCCTCCGTCAGATAGGTGGCGCTGGCCGCGTACTCGCCGCCGACCGACAGGCCTTGCAACAGGCGGGCGACGAGCAGCACGAACGCGCCGCCGTACCCGGCGACCGCATAGGTCGGGGCGAGGGCTATGAGGATCGCCGAGGCCGACATGAGCGTGACGGTCAGGGTCAGCGCCGCCTTGCGCCCCCTGCGGTCGCCGACCCTGCCGAGCAGCCAGCCGCCCACGGGCCGCATGAAGAACCCGACGGCGAAGATGCCGGCGGTGTTCATGAGCTGGGCGGTGGGGTTGCCGCTCGGGAAGAAGGCGCCGGCGAAGTAGGTGGCGAAGCTCGCGTACACGAACCAGTCGAACCACTCGACCATGTTGCCCGCCGAGCCGACCCAGATCTTCTTCCAGTGGTGTCGTTCCATGGGCCGTTACCTGCCCGGCCGTTGATCAAACGATTCCTTTGCCCGTCCCTTCACCCGAACGAGCGGGCGAAGACGTCCGGCACGCCGTTCGTGTCCTCGGGGACCAGGGCGGCGGCGGAGGTGAAGACGACGGTAGGTCCGTGCCGGGTGACGGCGCCGGGTACGGCACTGGCGGCCGCGGCCGCGGCGGCCACCGTCCGCTGCCGGCCGGTGCGGGTGTCGGCGAGGCGCAGGGCGCCGGTGGCGTCCCGCAGCAGGACGTACCGGCCGGTGGCGTCGAGGGCGACGGCCGTGGAGCCGGCGGGCCCGGCGGGCACGGCGCGGCCGGTGCGGGTGTCGGCGAGGTAGGGCCGCGCGGTGGAACCCGGCTGCCCGGTCGCGGAGTTGAACAGCACGTGCCGTCCGTCGGCCGAGATGTCGACGAGGTCGGGGTCACCGCCGTCGGGGGTGTCCAGGCGCCGGCTCGTGCCGGTGGTCCGGTCCGTGACGTAGAGGGTGGTGGCGCGCAGGCCGTCGAGGGTGACGGAGGCGACGTGGCGGCCGTCGGCACTGAGCCGGGCGCCGATGAGGTTGCCGGGGTCCGCGACCGGGTCCGCCAGGGTGTCGGTGCCGGTCCTCAGGTCCCGGACCATCAGGTGGACGGCGAAGGCGTCGCCGTCGCGGTTGCCGATGGTGTAGGCGGCGTAACGGCCGTCGGCGCTCAGCCCTTTGAGGTCGGCGCGCTCGTACCAGTGGTCCTTCGGCGGGTGCGCCGGCCAGATCTCCTGGAGCCGGCCGGTCCGGCGGTCGTAGACCACGGGGCGGAAGTGGTGGTAGTGCCCCTTGGTGTAGCCGACCTCGGTGCCGTCGGCGCTGATCATCGGGCCGTAGTCCTCGACGTCGGCGCTGGGCACCCGGACGGTCTTTCCGGTGCGCAGGTCCTTGACGAAGACGCACCAGCCGTAGGGGGTCGGACAGCCGTCGACGGGGCCCTTGGTCCCGTAGGCGGCGTAGCGTCCGTCGGCGCTGACGGTGCCCAGGTCGGAGGCGGTGGCGGACTGCATGCCGCTCAGGGTGGTGCTGACGCGCGTGACGCCGTGGCGCGGCGCGGCGACGGACTGCGGCGCGACCGCCAGCCCGAGCACCGTGGCCGCCGCCACCAGCACCGTTCTGCTGCTCTTCCCCATGCCGACCCCCTGGACGCGTCTGCCCCCGCCCGGCGCCGAGGGCCCACCGGGATGCAATCCCACGGCGCGAGCCGGGTCAATCGGACAGAACGCGTACAACCTGGGCGGGAGTTCGGGCGTCGCGCCTCCCCGGGCTCACGCGTTCCTGACCGCCGAGACGTCGAAGTTCAGCTTGATCTTGTCGGAGACGAGGACGCCTCCGGTCTCCAGGGCCGCGTTCCAGGTCAGGCCCCATTCCGAGCGCAGGATCTCCGCCCTGCCCTCGAAGCCGACGCGCTCGTTGCCGAAGGGGTCCTTCGCGGCGCCGTTGAACTCCAGGTCGATGGTGAGCGGCCGGGTCACGCCGAGGAGGGAGAGGTCGCCGGTGACGCGGTACTCGCCGCCGCCCAGGGACTCCGCCTTGGTGGAGCGGAAGGTCATGTCCGGAAACTCGTCGATCCTGAAGAAGTCGGAGGACTTCAGGTGCCCGTCGCGGTCGGCGTTGCCGGTGTCGATGCTCGCCATCCGGACGTCGAGGGTGGCGGTGGACCTCGACGGGTCCGCGCCGTCCAGGTGCAGGCTGCCGGTGAAGTCCTGGAAGGTGCCCTTGACGTTGGTGACCATGGCGTGCCGGGCGGTGAAGCCGATCGTGGTGTGCGCGGGGTCGATCGTGTAGTCACCGGAGAGCGCGGTGAGGTCGGGGCCCGCGCCGGGGGCGGCCTGCGGGGTGGTCTCGGGGGTGGTGTCCTTGCGGCCGAAGATGCCCATGTCCTGCTCCAGGGGGTTTCTGTTGAACATTAAACGAATCTGACGTCTCCGACGGTAGACCCATTCAGTTCGACTTTCAACATCATCCGGGGTGTGTTCTCGCCGTCGCGGTGAGTGATACCGTCCGCACCCCTGGTGCGGCCCGGCGGGAAGCGGCACCAGCTGCGTGCGCCACGGGTGAGCGGCCGCGACCGCGGCCGCTCGCCGAGCCGGAAAGGGGCGGCGGTGGGAGGTGCGGTGGGAGATCCCGCGGGGCTCACCCGGCGCGCGGCGCTGCGGGCCGCCGCCCTCGCCCCGGCGCTGGCTGCAGGCGTTCCGGCCCCGCCCGCCGCGGCAGGCGCCGACCCCTACGACGCCCTGCGCCGCCGCTGGCTCGACATCGCCCTCGGGACCGGATACGACCCCGGCGCCGAGCCCTACGCCTCCCGGCTCGCCCAACTCGGCGCCCTGGCGCGGGACGTCACCGGCACCATGGCACCGGCCCCCGACTCCCTGTGGCCCGGCCACCCCTTCGACCCGCCGTCCGGCATCACCTACAGCTACGGCCGGCTGTGGACCATGGCCCAGGCCTGGATCCAGCCCGGTACCGGCGCCACCGGCGACCCCGCGCTCCTCGCCGCCGTCCTGCGCGGCCTCGACCACCTCTCCGCCCGCGTCTACAACCCCTCGACCAGCCGCTACGGCAACTGGTGGGAGTGGCAGATCGGCAGCCCCCGGCTGCTCATGGACATCACGGCCACGCTCCACGACCGGCTCGGCGCCGACCGGATCGCCGCCGCCTGCGCGGCCGTGGACCATTTCATCCCGGACGCCATGCTCACGGACTACTCCGGCACCTCCACCGGCGCCAACCGCGTCGACCTGTGCCGTTCCGTGGTCCTGCGCGGCATCCTCGGGCGGGACGGCGCCAGGATCGCCCTCGCCCGCGACGCCCTCTCGCCCGTCTTCCCGTACGTCGCCCAGGGGGACGGGCTCTACGCCGACGGCTCCTTCGTCCAGCACACCTGGGTCGCCTACTCGGGGACGTACGGCCAGGTCCTGCTCGACGGCCTCGGGCGGCTGTTCGCGCTGTTCGCCGGGTCTCCCTGGGACGTCACCGACCCCGCCCGGCGACACGTCGTGGACGCCGTCGAGCAGGCCTTCGCGCCCCTCGTCCACGACGGCCTGGTCGTGGACGGCGTCAACGGCCGTGCCATCAGCCGGGGTTACCTGCTCGGCGACGACCTCCGCCTCATGCGCGGCGACCACTTCCACGGGCAGGCGCTCATCGGCTCCATCGCGCTGCTCGCGGCCGGGGCGGGGCGGGAGTGGCGGGAGAAGTGGTACGGGCTGGTGAAGGGATGGATCGAGCGGGACACGGTGACCCCGGTCCTGACGGGTGGTCAGTTCGGTGTCGCCGATCTCGCCCGGCTGCACACCATCGCCGCCTCACCCGTCCCCGCGGCCGCCGAACCGCTCGGTCACCGGCTCTTCCCGGCCATGGACCGCGCCGTCCACCGCGGCCCGCGCTTCACCGCCGCGCTGTCCATGGCCAGCGACCGCATCGCCCACTACGAGTGCGGCAACGGCGAGAACCCGCGCGGCTGGCACACCGGTTCGGGGATGCTGTACTGGTGGCCGGCAGGCCGCGGCGACCAGTACACGGACTGGTACTGGCCGACCGTCGACTGGTACCGGCTGCCCGGCACCACCGTCTCCACCAGGCGGCTCGCCGACCGCGCCGGCGGAGAGTGGGGCGCGCCCAAGCCGGACGCGCGCTGGGTCGGCGGGACGACGGACGGCACGTACGCGGCCGTGGGCCAGCACCTCAAGGGCCTCGGCTCCACCCTTGAGGCCCGCAAGTCCTGGTTCTTCCTCGACGACGCCGTCCTCTGCCTCGGCGCCGGGATCACCTGCGCCGACGGCGTCCCGGTCGAGACGGTCGTGGACAACCGCAACCTGGGCGAGGGCGGCACCGCGGCCTTCGTACGCGGCCGGAACTGGGCGCACCTCGACGGGCACGGCGGCTGGATCCTGCCGCACGGGGGTGAACTGCGCACCCTCCGCGAGGACCGCACCGGCGCCTGGTCCGACATCAACACGGGGAGTACGGCCGAGCGGCGCACCCGGCGCTGGCAGACCCTCTGGCTCGACCACGGCACCGACCCGGCGGACGCCGGCTACGTCTACGTCCTGCTGCCGGGCGCCTCCCGCGCCGAGACCGCCGCCCGGGCCGCCGGCCGCCACCGGATGCGCGTCCTCGCCAACGACCCCGGCCGCCAGGCGGTCGCCGTGCCCCGGCTGGGGCTGACCGGGGCGAACTTCTGGCGGGCGGGTACGGTGGACGACCTCGCCGTCTCCGCGGGGGCGAGCGTGCTCGTCGTCCGGCGGGGCCGCACGGCCGCGGTGCACATCGGCGA
This sequence comes from Streptomyces sp. NPDC104106, assembly GCF_055584345.1. Lineage (NCBI taxonomy): Bacteria > Bacillati > Actinomycetota > Actinomycetes > Kitasatosporales > Streptomycetaceae > Streptomyces > Streptomyces sp. NPDC104106. Next base: position 249,350 of record NZ_JBVJMF010000008.1, on the reverse strand, counting down.
GCCGCCGCGCACGGGCAAGCCGCTGGAGCTGGTCTGGGACCGTCCGGTGCGGGCCGTGAGGCGAGCGGGCGACGGCGTGGAGGTGCTCGCCGCGGACCGCTGTCTGAGGCTGCGTGTCACTCCAGGGATGGCATGTGCCGACCGCGTATGTGAGGTGGCTCTCAGGTGACCGCTTTGTGGCGTCCCCACAACCAAGGCGCCCTCTGAGCAGTCGGAACGGCTGCACGCGCCCACGGTTCTGTTCACTGGTACCAGGAAAACGGGCCGGAGACTGTACGGAGTCAACGGCTCGCTTTCCTTGGTGTCCTTCGTAAGGTCGCTACATGACCGTTTTGGAAGAGACGACGGGTGAGCCGACCGGCGAGCCGACGGACGCGCGCGGACGGGTCGCCGAGCTGCACGAGATTCGTGCCAGGGCCGTGGCGGGCCCCAGCGAGAAGGCGACGGCGGCGCAGCACGCCAAGGGCAAGCTGACGGCCCGGGAGCGGATCGAGCTGCTCCTGGACCCGGGTTCCTTCCAGGAGGTCGAGCAGCTGCGCCGGCACCGCGCCCAGGGCTTCGGCCTGGAGGCGAAGAAGCCGTACACCGACGGTGTGATCACCGGCTGGGGTACGGTCGAGGGCCGTACGGTCTTCGTCTACGCGCACGACTTCCGGATCTTCGGCGGCGCGCTCGGCGAGGCCCACGCCACCAAGATCCACAAGATCATGGACATGGCCATCGCGGCCGGCGCGCCCCTGGTGTCGTTGAACGACGGCGCGGGCGCCCGTATCCAGGAGGGCGTCAGCGCGCTCGCCGGGTACGGCGGCATCTTCCAGCGCAACACCAAGGCGTCCGGCGTCATCCCGCAGATCAGCGTGATGCTCGGCCCGTGCGCGGGCGGCGCCGCCTACAGCCCGGCCCTGACGGACTTCGTCTTCATGGTCCGCGAGACCTCGCAGATGTTCATCACCGGCCCCGACGTCGTCAAGGCCGTCACCGGCGAGGAGATCACCCAGAACGGCCTGGGCGGCGCGGACGTGCACGCCGAGACCTCCGGCGTGTGCCACTTCGCGTACGACGACGAGGAGACCTGCATCGCCGAGGTCCGCTACCTCCTCTCGCTGCTCCCGCAGAACAACCGCGAGAACCCCCCGCGCGTCGAGTCCTCCGACCCGGTCGACCGCCGTGGCGACGTGCTCCTCGACCTGGTGCCGGCGGACGGCAACCGGCCGTACGACATGGCCAAGGTCATCGAGGAGATCGTCGACGACGGCGAGTACCTGGAGGTCCACGAGCGCTGGGCCCGCAACATCATCTGCGCGATGGCCCGCATGGACGGCCAGGTCGTCGGCATCATCGCCAACCAGCCGCAGGTCCTCGCGGGCGTCCTGGACATCGAGGCCAGCGAAAAAGCTGCGCGCTTCGTCCAGATGTGCGACGCTTTCAACATCCCGATCATCACCCTTCTGGACGTGCCGGGATTCCTCCCCGGCGTCGACCAGGAGCACGGCGGGATCATCCGCCACGGCGCGAAGCTGCTGTACGCCTACTGCAACGCCACCGTGCCGAGGATCTCGCTCATCCTGCGCAAGGCGTACGGAGGTGCCTACATCGTCATGGACTCCCAGTCGATCGGCGCCGACCTGACCTACGCCTGGCCGACGAACGAGATCGCCGTGATGGGTGCCGAGGGCGCCGCCAACGTCATCTTCCGCCGCCAGATCGCGGAGGCCCAGGACCCCGAGGCCATGCGGGCGCGGATGGTCAAGGAGTACAAGTCCGAGCTGATGCACCCGTACTACGCGGCCGAACGCGGCCTCGTGGACGACGTCATCGACCCGGTCGAAACCCGCGAGGTCCTGGTCAAGTCCCTGGCGATGCTCCAGTCCAAGCACGCCGACCTGCCTTCCCGCAAGCACGGCAACCCGCCGCAGTAACCGAGCGGACCCGCCGCGGCAACCCCGCGGACCCCTCTTCCACGGAGACTGACACCCATGAGCACTCCTGACATCCGCGTCGAGAAGGGCCACGCCGAGCCCGAGGAAGTCGCCGCCATCACGGCCGTCCTGATGGCCCGCGCGGCCGCCCGCACCTCCCCGGCCCCGACCCACCGCGCCCGCCGCAAGGCCGCCTGGCGCCGCCTGGACCGCGAGGGCGGCTTCAGGGCGCCGCACAGCTGGCACTGAACCCCGCGCACCGTCGGGCCGCGGCCCCGCTCTCCTTTCGAGAGCGGGGCCGCGATCGGTTCCGGGGCCGACCGCCGGGTGCCGACGTAGAACCAGATGTACTCACGGCGACGGAGCCGGAGGCTCCGCGCATGCACGACGGGGAGCCGGACGAACGTCGTTTCCCGGCCGTCGGGCCAATCCTCCGACGACCGTTCGGGACCGCGCGGCCTCGCGGTGCCAGGAGACCCGGGCGTCTTCGATGGTGATCTCACAGTCGGGATCCCGCCCGACCCGGTAGCACCGGTTCGGGCTCATCACCATCGGACCCGCGTCGGTCCTGAGGACGATTTCGGGCGCCGGCGGCACCCCGGGCCGCGCTTCCATGGCCGGGATTCTGCCTCTGGCCGGCAGCGGTCACCGGTGCCGCACGCACGGGAAAGGGGCCCTCTCCGGGAGAAAGGGCCCCTGGCAAAACGAGCGTTGGCTAGCGAAGCCGTGCCATCAGCGCGTGCTCGACCAGCGTGATCAGCGCACTCTTGGCGTCCGCGCGGTGGCGGGCGTCGGTGGTGATGATCGGGGTGTCGGGGCCGATCTGGAGGGCTTCGCGGACCTCGTCGGGGCTGTAGGGCTGGTTGCCGTCGAAGCCGTTGAGGGCGATGACGAAGGGCAGGCCGGAGTTCTCGAAGTAGTCGACGGCGGGGAAGCAGTCGGCGAGGCGCCGGGTGTCCACGAGCACGATCGCGCCGATCGCGCCGCGTACCAGGTCGTCCCACATGAACCAGAAGCGGTCCTGGCCGGGGGTGCCGAACAGGTACAGGATGAGGTCCTGGTCGAGGGTGATGCGGCCGAAGTCCATGGCCACCGTGGTGGTGGTCTTGTCTCCGGTGTGGGTGAGGTCGTCGATTCCGGCCGAAGCGGACGTCATGACGGCCTCTGTGCGCAGCGGGTTGATCTCCGAGACGGCGCCGACGAACGTGGTCTTGCCCACGCCGAAGCCGCCCGCCACCACGATCTTCGCGGAGGTGGTGGAGCGGGAAGGACCGCCGCTAGAGCTTGCGAAGTCCACTGAGCACCCTTTCGAGCAGTGTCACGTCTGGCTGGCCACCGGCGTTCTCGTCGCCGCCGGGCTGATGGATGGCGACCAGGCCCGCCTCCGCCAAGTCGGCGACGAGGATCCTGGCCACGCCGAGAGGGATCGTCAGGAGCGCGGAGATCTCGGCGACCGACTTGATTTCTCGGCAGAGGTTGCAGATCCGCTGATGCTCGGGCAGCTGGCCCTGCATCTGGTGCGGCTGCGCGGTGGTGTGCACCAGTGCCTCGATGGCGAGCTGGTAGCGCGGGCGGGTCCGGCCGCCGGTCATGGCGTACGGACGCACCAGGGGGTTGTTGGACGCCGAGGCCGGCGCCGGCTCGGGGCGGCGCTGCGGCTGTACCGGCTGGATGCGCGGCGCCGGGGGCTGGTCGTACGGCGACGGGCCGGGGCCCTGCGGCGCGTACGGCTGCCGGTGGCTCGGGGCGGAGGGGAAGTTGTACCGGTTCGCCGAGCCGTCGCCCTGGCCCTGGGCAGGCCCGTACGACCAGTTGCCCGCATGCGAACCGCCTGGGGGTGTTGCCACTTTCTCCTCCTCCGACTGTGCCGGGCACCCATCACTGTGGAGCCGCGTCCCGAAACCTTACGGCCCCGGGACGCGAATACGCACCGTCCGCCTGTTAGTTGAGAAGGCTCCCCTGGAGCTCCGCACGCAGATCCGGGGTCAGGACCGTGCCCGCACGGTCCACCAGAAGGGCCATCTCGTACCCGATGAGACCGATGTCCGCTTCCGGGTGGGCCAGAACCGCGAGGGACGAGCCGTCGGAGATGGACATGATGAAGAGGAATCCCCTCTCCATCTCCACAACCGTCTGGTTCACACTGCCCCCCTCGAAGATGCGGGAGGCGCCTGCCGTCAGTGACGTCAGACCGGAGGCGACGGCCGCGAGCTGGTCGGCGCGGTCGCGGGGGAAGCCTTCGGACATCGCCAGAAGGAGTCCGTCGGCGGAGACCACCACCGTGTGGGACACCCCCGGGGTGTTGTCCACGAAGTTGGTGATCAACCAGTTCAGGTTCTGTGCCGCCTGGCTCATCGGGCTCACACTAACGCTCCTGGTTGTAGGTGCTGTCAGGACCGAAGCCCTGGCCGTTCGTTTCACTGCCTGCGCTGCGTCCGCGCTGGACGCCCCGGCGCAGGTTGCTCAGCCTGCCCCGGACGTCCTCCGGGGCGCGGGAGACCTGTGGGCCCCCCTGAGGGGTGGATTCGGCGGAACCCTCGACCAGGTTGGCCTTGGGCACCCGCCGGGGCAGACCGGAGGCGGTGACCCCGCCCGCCTTCGGCTTCCGGAGCTGCGCGGCCTGCTGCCACCGCTCGTCGTTCGCCGAACGCCAGCTACTGTCGCCGCCCGCTCCCGGAGCGCCGCCCGGTGCGGGAGCCGGCGCTTCCTGCGGCACACGCGCCGTACCGTTCGCGGCAGCCGAGCCGCCTGCGCCGCTCGCGGTGGAACCGCGGCGGGGCAGCCCGGCGTCGGTCAGCTCGTGGGCGGCGGGAGAGGCCGGTCCCGGACGGTCGAAGCCTACGCGGTTCCGCTCACTCGCGTCAGCGGCCTGCGAGGATTCCGTTTCCGGAGCGTACTGGGCCGGATAGCCGTTCTGGTAGCCGTCCTGCTGGGGCCAGTCGTCCTGGTAGGAGTGGGCCGGAGCCGGCTCGGTGTACGCCGGGTCCGGGTAGCCGCCGTTCGCGGGGAAGCCCTCGCCCTGCGACAGGCCGCCGTTGGGCGCGAAGTACTGCTCCTCGTACGACCCGGTTCGCTGCTCCTCGTACGAGGTCTGCCGCTGCTCCTCGTACGCCTGCTCCTGGTAGGCCTGCTGCGCCGGCTCCGCCTGGAACGCCTGGTCCTGCCCGAACGCCTGCTGCTGCGGCAGGTCCTGGTAGGCGGGCCGGCCGTCGAACAGCGGGTCGGCGTAGGCGGCGGACGCCTCCGGCTCCGGCTGCGCGTGCTGCCCGTGCCGCGGCTGCTGTTCCTGCTGCGGCTCGGCCTGCTGCTGCCCGTGGCTCTGGGCCTCCAGAGCGGCGCGGCGCTCCTCGCGCATCAGCGAGCGGCCGACCGGGTCCAGCTCGCGGATGTCGTCCGGGACCTGCGGGTACTGGCTGTCGTCGAAGCCCAGCTCGGCGGCGGTGCGCATCGGCTGCGGCTGGTTGAAGCTCTCGCCCCGGAACTGCTGCTCCGGGATGATCTGCGAGACCGTGAACTCCTCGCGGTCCAGCGGCGCCTCGCCGCCGCCGCCGTGCGTGATCGCGTCCGGCAGCATGACCAGGGAGGTCGTACCGGCCTGCTCGCCCGAGGGGCGCAGCTGGACGCGGATGCCGTGCCGGTCGGACAGCCGGCCGACCACGAACAGGCCCATGCGCTGGGAGATCGCGGCGTCCACGGTCGGCGGGTTGGCCAGCTTGTGGTTGATGTCCGCGAAGTCCTCGGCCGTCAGGCCGATGCCCTTGTCGTGGATCTCGATCATGATGCGGCCGTCGGGGAGACGGGTCGCGGTGACGCGGACCTTGGTCTGCGGGGAGGAGAACGTCGTCGCGTTCTCCAGCAGCTCGGCGAGCAGGTGCACGAGGTCGGTGACCGCGCGGCCGTGGATCTCGGCCTCCGGTACCCCGGACAGCTCGATGCGCTCGTACTGCTCCACCTCGGAGGAGGCGGCGCGCAGCACGTCGACCAGGGGGACCGGCTGGTCCCAGCGGCGGCCGGGCTCCTCGCCCGCGAGGACCAGGAGGTTCTCGCCGTTGCGGCGCATACGGGTGGCCAGGTGGTCCAGCTTGAAGAGGTTCTCCAGCTGGTCCGGGTCGGCCTCGTTGTTCTCCAGGTCGGTGATCAGGGTCAGCTGGCCCTCGATCAGCGACTGGTTGCGGCGCGAGAGGTTGGTGAAGATCGCGTTGATGTTGCCCCGCAGCAGGGCCTGCTCGGAGGCGAGCCGGACGGCCTCGCGGTGGACCTGGTCGAAGGCGCGGGCGACCTCGCCGATCTCGTCCTTGGTGTTGATCGGGATCGGGGCGACCCGGGTGTCGACCCGGCCGGGGTCGGTGCGGGAGAGCTGGTCGACCAGCATCGGCAGGCGCTGCTCGGCGATGCCGAAGGCGGCGTTGCGCAGCTGGCGCATCGAGCGGCTCATCTGGCGGGCCACGCTGGCGGCCAGGATGAAGGCCAGCAGCAGGGCGACCACGACGACGGCACCGGTGATGAACGCCGAGTTCTTGGCGTCGTCGGCGATCGACGAGGCCTCGCTCACGGCCTTGTCGGCCATGCCCGTCTCGATGTCGCGGTACGCGTTGAACTTGAGCGTGTTGACCGCCCACCAGTTCTCCGCCGTGATGCCCCTCTGGGCCAGCTCGGCACGCGCGGCCGGATCGGTGGAGCTGATCGTGGCGAGCGCCGTGACCATCTTCTGCGGGTCGGACGGCGGCGCGACGTAGTTCGGGTCCTTGGCCTTGGCCTGCTGCGCCATCGCCGCGGCCTTGGTCTGGATGTCCTTCTTCTCCGCGTCCAGCTTGTCGGCGTCGGCCTGGGTGCCACCGCCGATGTACTCCTCGACGGCGATGCCCTCGAGGTAGGCGTAGGAGGACAGGGCGACGCGCTGGCTGGCCAGGTTGCCGGCGTCGGGGCCGGGCTTGACCAGGATGTGCGTGCCGATCGAGCGCTCCAGCGACAGGGCCGCCTTGGTGAGCGAGATGGCGTAGACGGTACGGCCGTAGGAGGTGATGTTGCCGGTGCCCAGACCCAGCTCGTTGGCGAACTCCATCAGCGGGTGGGCGACCTTGACGTAGCCCTCCTCGGTCTGCACGGCGGGGAACTTGGAGGTGTACGCGCCCGCGCGCAGCGTCTGCAGATAGGGCTCGGCCTCGCGGAACAGCTTCAGCCGGCGCTCCAGGCCGGACTTGTGCGGCATGTTCTTCGCGGCCTGGTCGAAGGCGTCGGCCGCCTGGTCGGTCGCGCCGCGGGCCGCCGTGACCGTCTGCTTGTCCTGGGCGGTCTCCAGCTTGCCCTTCAGCAGGGGAGCGGCGCTGACGTCCCGCTCGTTGTAGAGGGCGTCGGCGTAGGCCAGGGAGGCACGCACCAGACGGGCGGTGTTCTCGGCGTCACGGGCCTGCTGCCAGGTGTCGATCGAGTTCTTCACCTGGAAGCCGCCCATGACGAGACCGACCGCCACGGGTATCAGCAGGATCGCGTTGAGTCGGGTGGGCACCCGCCAGTTGCGCGGCGAGAAACGGCCCCCGCTCGGCGCCTGAGGTGCCGCCGGTTCCGCGCCGGTGACGGGGGTGGGCGCCGCAGCGCGCGGCGGCGGGGTGAAGTTGCCCCGTGCCGACGGCTCGGGACCGTTCTTGCTTCGCCTCACTCGACCAACAACCTCTCGGCGATCAGCACCTACGTCGTGCCGCAGAGTCTCTCAGAGCCCGGTTCGTCATCGACACTGAGTACGTCTTTGACTATTGGGCAGTTCAGGCATTCCAGCACGTGGACCAGTGCTCTTCCAAACAGCGGAAACCGCTGAGGAGGGCGGAAGTATGCGCCAGATAAAACGGTCATAAAGAGCGAGCCCCGCCAAAAGGCGGGGCGTTCGTGAGCGCAGCGGTACAGGGCGACTGCGTCGCGTGGTGATGCCCGGGGATTCCTCTGCCGAACTGTTATGAACACCGGAGCCGACCGTGTCAAAGGCCACAGTCGGCTCCGGATCGCTCTCGGGCCCGGTTACGACAACTGCCGTACGGCACGTCGTACTTGACCATGTATGCGTGGGCTGACGTGCGCGCGGGCTACCGCAGGCGCGCCATCAGCGCGTGCTCGACCAGCGTGATCAGCGCACTCTTGGCGTCCGCGCGGTGGCGGGCGTCGGTCGTGATGATCGGGGTGTCGGGCCCGATCTGCAGGGCCTCGCGCACCTCCTCGGGCTGGTACGGCTGCTGGCCGTCGAAGCCGTTGAGCGCGACGACGAAGGGCAGGCCGGAGTTCTCGAAGTAGTCGACGGCCGGGAAGCAGTCGGCGAGGCGCCGGGTGTCCACGAGCACCACCGCGCCGATCGCGCCGCGTACCAGGTCGTCCCACATGAACCAGAAGCGGTCCTGGCCCGGCGTACCGAAGAGGTAGAGGATCAGGTCCTGGTCGAGGGTGATGCGGCCGAAGTCCATGGCCACCGTGGTGGTGGTCTTGTCCCCGGTGTGGGTGAGGTCGTCGATCCCGGCCGAAGCGGACGTCATGACGGCCTCTGTGCGCAGCGGGTTGATCTCCGATACGGCGCCGACGAACGTGGTCTTGCCCACGCCGAAGCCGCCCGCCACCACGATCTTCGCCGAGGTGGTGGCCCGGCCCGCGTCAGAGCTTGCGAAGTCCACTGAGCACCCTTTCGAGCAGCGTCACGTCCGGAGCGCCGCCGTTGTTCTCGTCGCCACCTGGCTGGTGGATGGCGACCAGGCCGGCCTCGGCGAGGTCGGCGACCAGGATCCGGGCCACCCCGAGCGGCATGGCCAGCAGCGCGGAGACCTCCGCGACCGACTTGACCTCACGGCACAGGTGGCAGATGCGCTGGTGCTCCGGGAGCAGCCCCATGAGCGCTGCCGGGTCGGCCGTGGTGCTGATCAGCGCCTCTATGGCGAGCTGATAGCGCGGCCGCGTCCGGCCGCCGGTCATCGCGTACGGACGGACCAGCGGCTGGTCGCCCTCGTCCCCGTACGGTTCCGCGTACGGATCGTGATGGGCGGTGGGCGGGGTCATGAATCCTCCGGGCGGGACAGCAAGTCGGTCAGTCGTGCCGTCTGACGGGGCCGGTGGGGGGATTGTGGCGGCCGGACGGTGGTTTGGTGAGGTGGGTGGTGCCGGGGGCGGTCAGTGCAGCAGACTGCCTTGGAGTTCGGCGCGCAGGTCCGGGGTGAGTACCGCCCCTGCGCGGTCGACGAGCAGGGCCATCTCGTAGCCGACGAGACCGATGTCGCACTCGGGGTGGGCCAGGACCGCGAGGGACGACCCGTCCGAGACGGACATCAGGAACAGGAACCCCCGCTCCATCTCGACGACCGTCTGCGCCACGGTGCCGCCCTCGAAGATCCGGGACGCCCCGGCGGTCAGCGAGGTCAGCCCGGAGGCGACGGCCGCGAGCTGGTCGGCGCGGTCCCGGGGGAAGCCTTCGGACATCGCCAGCAGAAGGCCGTCGGCGGAGACCACCACCGTGTGCGACACCCCGGGGGTGTTGTCCACGAAGTTGGTGATCAACCAGTTCAGGTTCTGTGCCGCCTGGCTCATCGGACTCAACTAACGCTCCTGCTGGTGAGTGGGGCTCGGGTAGCTGCCGGTCTGGCCGCTGCCGGCCTGACGGCCCTGAGCGATACCCCGACGGAGATTGGTCAGCCGTCCGCGTACGTCGTCAGGCGCACGCGACACCTGCGGACCGGCCTGGTGCTGTTGCTGCTGAGCCGTGCCCGGTACGAGGTTCGCCCGGGGCACCCGGCGCGGCAGGCCGGAGGTGGTGACACCGCCGGAGGCGGGCTGCCGGACGCGCTCGGCCTGCCGGACGAGGTCGTCGTTGGGCGAGGTGCGCCAGGAGCCGGTGGCCGAGCCGCCGCCACTGCCGTTACCGCCGTTTCCGTTCGCGCCGCTGCCGTTCGCACCGCGCCGGGGCGCGGGCGCGGGTGCCTGCGGCTGCGCTGCCGCGGCCGCGCCCTCCTGCGGACCGCCGTGGAACCAGTTGGTCTCCAGCGTGTCGTACAGCGGGGTACGGCCGTCCAGGGGGCCGCTGGCCGGCGGCAGCGCCTCCGGCTCGCGCTGCACCGGGCGCGGCGGCTGCGGCTGCGGGGCCGGCGGGCGCGGGGCGCCGAAGTCGTCGCGGGCGGGCGGCTGCGGGCGCTCGAACTGTCCGGTGTGGGCCGGGTTCTGCCGTCCGGGCAGGGCGTGCTGGCCGGTGGAAGCGGCGTCGAAACCGCCCTCGTAGGCCTGCGGAGCCGTGAACCGGCCGGTGTCCCGCGCGCTGTCGTCAGGCCGCGCGGGCGCCGGGGCGCCGAAGACGTCGGAACGGACGTACTGCCCCGAGTCCTGCTGACCGTCGTGCCCGCCATGAGCGGCGGGGGAGCCGGGAGCGCCGGCACCGTCGAACCGGCCCGGCAGCTGCGGAGCCTCGGGACGGGCGAACTGGCCGGTCTGCTGCGCGATGTCCGGGCGCGGGAACTCGCCGGTCTGCTGGGGGCTGTCCGGGCGGGCGAACTGCCCGGTCTGCTGGGGGGCGTCGGGCCGGGGGAACTGGCCCGTGTGCGGGGTGCTGTCGAAGCCGTTCAGCTCGGCGCGCGGGAACTCGCCCGTGGCGGAGGGACCCTGGTCGTCGAACGCGGGTATCGCCGGTATCTCCGCCGTCGAGCCGGGGCCCTGGCGGTCGTCGACGCGCGGCATGCGCGCGGTGTGCGCCGGGCCCTGCTCGTCGTGGCCGCGCGGGGTGTCCAGCGAGGCACGCGACAGCGGGGGACGGTTGTCGGCCCAGCCCGGGGTGCGCGACGGGGCGTCGCCGCCGGGCAGTTCGGCCCGCGGCCCGCCGCGCGGCGGCAGCTGGGGCTGCCGGCCCTGCTCGGCGGGGGCGCCGGGGCGCCGCGGGCCGCGGCCGCCGAAGGCGTCCGCCTGCGGCCCGGCCGGGTTCGCGGCCTGGAGGTTCTGCGGGGCGCCCGGCGTCTGACCACCGAAGAAGTCACCGGCACCGGAACCGGCGGGGGCCGGCCGGCCCTGCTGCGGACCACCGGGGCCGCCGAACGCACCTGCACCGCCGGGACCACCCTGGGGGCCACGCGCACCGCCCGGCGCACCGGGACGACCGCCCTGGCCCGCGCCGGGCAGCGCGGCCCGGGGACCCTGGCCGGCACCGACCTGGCCGCGCGGAGCCGGACCGGCACCGAGCAGCCCGCCACCGGCCGGGGCGCCGCCGCCCGCGTTGCCGGCCTGCCGCCGGGCCGCGGCAGCGCCCGCGGCGGCCTGCGCGGCGGCGGGGCCACCGCTGCCGCCGGGTCCGCCCGGCTTGCCCGGAGCGGGCTTCTTGCCGCCCTGGGCGACGTCCACGGGCAGCATGACCAGCGCGGTCGTACCACCGGAGTCGGACGGGCGCAGCTGGATGCGGATGCCGTGCCGCTGGGACAGCCGGCCGACCACGAACAGGCCCATGCGGCGGGAGACGGAGACGTCCACGGTGGGCGGCGAGGCGAGCCGCTCGTTGATCGCCGCGAGGTCCTCGGGGGACAGGCCGATGCCCGTGTCGTGGATCTCGATCAGGACCCGGCCGTCGGGCAGCGCGTGACCGGTGACCTTGACCTTGGTCTGCGGCGAGGAGAACGAGGTCGCGTTCTCCAGCAGCTCGGCGAGCAGGTGCACGAGGTCGTTGACGACGCGGCCGGCGACCTCGGTGGTGGGCACGGAGGCCAGCTCGATGCGCTCGTACTGCTCCACCTCGGAGGCGGCGGCGCGGAGCACGTCGACCAGCGGGACCGGGCGGGTCCAGCGCCGGCCGGGCTCCTCACCGGCGAGGACGAGGAGGTTCTCGCCGTTACGGCGCATACGCGTGGCGAGGTGGTCGAGCTTGAACAGCGAGGACAGCTGGTCCGGGTCGGCCTCGCGGGACTCCAGTTCGGAGATGAGCGACAGCTGGCGCTGGATCAGGCCCTGGGAGCGGCGCGAGAGGTTGGTGAACATCGCGTTGACGTTGCCCCGCAGCAGGGCCTGCTCGGCGGCGAGGCGGACCGCCTCGCGGTGGACGTCGTCGAAGGCCGCGGCCACCTGGCCGATCTCGTCCCGCGAGTGCACACCGACGGACTCCACGGAGGTGTCGACGTCCTGCGGGTCGGACTCCGACAGCTGCTTGACCAGCTCGGGCAGACGGTCCTGGGCGACCTTGGTCGCGGTCTCCTGCAGCCGGCGCAGCGAGCGGATCATGGAGCGGGCCACGACGAACGCGCCGACCAGCGACACGCCGAGCACGAGCAGGATCAGCGCACCGGAGATGATGGCGTCCTGCTGGGTGGCGCTCTTCAGCTCGCGGGCCTTCTGCTCCATCTCCTCGAGCAGCGTGTGCTCGATCTTCTTCATCTGGTCGATCTTGGTCGAGCTGTCGTCCACCCAGTCGCGGTACGACCGCGCCGGCAGCTGCTGCATGCCGTTGGGGGACTCGAAGGCGCGCTTGGCGTAGGTGTCGGCGGCCTCGATCGTCGGGTTGCCCGCGTCGATCGGCTTGAGCAGTTCCTCGGCGTTCTGGCTGGCGTAGATCTTGCGGAAGATCGCCAGCTCGGAGTTCTCGCTCCCGTACGCGGACTGGCCGTAGAGGCGGTCGTTCTCGGTGAGGTCGCCCTTGGAGGCGGTGTTCGCGGGCAGCGCGGCGGCGATCGTGGCGCGCTCCACGGAGGCGTACTCCTTGGCGGTGGAGAAGGCCGCCAGGGCGCGGGTGCGGGAGATCATCTCCGGGTTGCTGGACGCCTCGGCCATGTCCTGGGACAGCGAGATCAGCTGGGTGATCAGGCGGTGGTAGGACTCGATGGTCTGGGTCGAGTTGCCCTGCGCCTGGTAGGCGGAGCGGCGGATCTTGGCCAGGTCGTCCAGCTGGTTGGCGAGGCCGACGAGCGCGTCGCGGACGCCCTGCAGCTGGCCGTCCTTGCTGGCCGCGTCGATCTGCTCGGAGGCGTTGAGGAAGTTCTCGCGGGCCTGGTCGGTCTTCTGCTGGTAGCCCTTGACCGTGTAGTCGGTCGCCTTCAGGCCGTGCGACAGGGGACCGGCGGACTGGTCGCGCTCCTCCTGGAGCGCGGCGGCCAGTTCCGTGGCCTGCTTGGTCATGTCCGTCAGCAGCTTCATGTTGTCGAGCTGCTGGATGTCGTTGATGTTCTGGTCGATGCGCAGCGCGCCCAGCGAGGTCGCCGCGACCACGGGGAGGGCGAGCAGGGAGACCAGGCGCGTGGAGATGCGCCAGTTGCGCAGGGCCATGCGTGAGCCGGGACCGGCGGAGCCCTTGGCGGGCTTCACGGTCGGCGTGGTGGCCGCGGCGCCGCCGGGGGAGGCGGTCGAGGAGGTCGGGCCCGACGCGCCGGGCCGGCCGCCGCGCTCACCGCCGTCGCCGGACGGGGCCGGGCCCGGGTTCTGGGCGTGCTGGGGGGAGGAGCCGCCCTTCATGGGAGCAGTCCCGTCGTGCGGCTCCGGCTCCGCCGAAGCGCTGCCATCCCTCTTGAAACGTCCCTGCACTAGCGTCGCAACCTCTGGACCAGGCACCCCTCCGCGCGAACGGAGGGACACGGTGTCGGCGTCGTGGAGAGCGCCCTGAATACGCCCCCCGATGGTCTTGAGTGACCGGCGCTGGTTCCCCCCTGTTCTCGCCCGCCACTCGGCGCTGCGTCGCGCCCCCTGTGCGCCGGCTCGATCCTGCGGCGGTCCGTGGAATTCCAGCACAGTGCCGGATCTCCAACAAGGGCCGTGGGCCGAGCCGTGACCTCGGTGACATGCTGTGAGCGCCACGTCACCTGCCGTGGAAGCCTATCCCGTGCATATCGGGCGTATCCCGGCGAGTCGCCGGTCGGTGCCAGGTGTCCCAGTCGCCATGATCAGGAGCGGAATGATGGCTTCAGGGGGTCAATGTCCGTTTCGTCGGGGCGGATTGCTGGCGCGTTTTGACTCGTTTGTCCGCGAGGTCGTGAGCAAACTCACACGCCCCCCGGGGGCAGTTGGCGCCATCGGTGGGGAATCGGATGTTTAGCCTGACGCTTTACAAGAGGGGCGACTCTGCCAACCCACTCGACCAGAGGGCACAGGACGACAACGGTGAAGACGACGATGATGTTCCACAAGATCGCAAACCCGCGGCGCACGACCCTGGCGCATCTCAAGGACGCCGGCGAGCTGCAGACCCCCGAGCTGCCGGAGCACTCCGTCGACCTCCCCACCCAGACGGCCAACCCCAGGCGCACCGTCCTCATGGACGTCCCGGCTCCGGCGGCAGCCGCACAGTAGCCGACCGGCGCTCACCTGTTCCGCCGAATTCCGGGGCGCCCGGAATTCGGCGGACCGCTATTTCGGGCGGATTGCGGCACACCGACCGGTTAACCTGGGACGACAGTACGCCGGTTCTAGTTGAGGGGCGCAAGGATCCCGTGCGCATCGCCAGGTTCTCCATCGACGGGAACGTCGCCTTCGGCGCGGTCGAGGGCGACAAGCAGGACGAACTCGTCCTCGACATCATCAAGGGCATCCCGTTCGCGGACTACGAGCTGTCCGGTACGAAGGTGCCGCTGAGCAAGGTCAGACTGCTCCCGCCGGTGCTCCCCAACAAGGTCGTGGCCTTCGGCCGCAACTACGCCGACCACGCGCGCGAGCTGGGCAACGAGGTGCCCGAGGCGCCCTTCGCCTTCTTCAAGCCGTCCACCTCGGTGATCGGCCCCGGGGACGACATCCAGTACCCCTCCTTCTCCGAGGAACTGCACCACGAGGCCGAGCTGGCCGTCGTGATCGGCCGCATGTGCCGCGAGGTCCCGCGCGAGCGCGTCAAGGACGTGATCTTCGGCTACACCTGCGCCAACGACGTCACCGCGCGCGACGTGCAGAAGCGTGAAAAGCAGTGGGCCCGGGCCAAGGGCTTCGACAGCTCCTGCCCGCTCGGCCCCTGGGTGGAGACGGACCTCGACCTGGAGCGCGCGAACGACCTCACGGTCCAGCTCACGGTCAACGGCGAACAGCGCCAGCTCGGCCGTACCAGCGAGATGATCCACCCCATCGAGGACCTGGTCGTCAACCTCTCCGAGGCCATGACCCTGCTCCCCGGCGACGTCATCCTCACCGGCACCCCCGCGGGGGTCGGCCCCCTGAACGTCGGCGACGAGGTCGCCGTCACCATCGAAGGCATCGGCACACTCACCAACAAGGTTGTCAAGCGTGGCTAGCGCACCCTCCCCCAAGCCCTCGGCTTCGCCCGAGCAGGGGGCACCCCGACCCGTACGCGTCCGTTTCTGCCCCTCGCCCACCGGCAACCCCCACGTGGGCCTGGTCCGCACCGCCCTGTTCAACTGGGCGTTCGCCCGGCACCACCAGGGCACCCTGGTCTTCCGCATCGAGGACACCGACGCGGCCCGCGACTCGGAGGAGTCGTACAACCAGCTCCTCGACGCGATGCGCTGGCTCGGCTTCGACTGGGACGAGGGCCCGGAGGTCGGCGGCCCGCACGCGCCGTACCGCCAGTCGCAGCGCATGGACATCTACGCCGACGTCGCGCGCAGGCTCCTGGACGCCGGCCACGCCTACCACTGCTACTGCTCCCAGGAGGAGCTGGACACCCGCCGCGAGGCCGCCCGCGCCGCCGGCAAGCCTTCCGGCTACGACGGCCACTGCCGCGACCTGAGCGCCGAGCAGGTCGAGGAGTACCAGGCCCAGGGCCGCACCCCGATCGTCCGCTTCCGGATGCCGGACGAGACGATCACCTTCACCGACCTGGTCCGCGGCGAACTGACCTTCACACCGGAGAACGTGCCGGACTACGGCATCGTCCGCGCCAACGGCGCCCCGCTGTACACGCTGGTCAACCCGGTCGACGACGCCCTGATGGAGATCACCCACGTCCTGCGCGGCGAGGACCTGCTCTCCTCCACCCCGCGCCAGATCGCGCTCTACAAGGCGCTGACGGAGCTGGGCATCGCCAAGGGCGTCCCCGCGTTCGGCCATCTCCCCTACGTGATGGGCGAGGGCAACAAGAAGCTCTCGAAGCGTGACCCGCAGTCGTCGCTGAACCTCTACCGGGAGCAGGGCTTCCTGCCCGAGGGCCTGCTCAACTACCTGTC
This sequence comes from Streptomyces sp. NPDC104106, assembly GCF_055584345.1. Lineage (NCBI taxonomy): Bacteria > Bacillati > Actinomycetota > Actinomycetes > Kitasatosporales > Streptomycetaceae > Streptomyces > Streptomyces sp. NPDC104106. The sequence continues at coordinate 233,347 of NZ_JBVJMF010000008.1, read as the reverse complement.
CCTGCTGGGCTGGTCGCTCTCCGCGGACAAGGACATCTTCTCGATCGAGGAGATGGTCGCCGCCTTCGACATCTCGGACGTGAACCCCAACCCGGCGCGCTTCGACCTGAAGAAGTGCGAGGCGATCAACGCCGACCACATCCGCATGCTGCCCGTGAAGGACTTCACGGAGCGCTGCCGCCCCTGGCTCCAGGCGCCCTTCGCGCCCTGGGCGCCGGAGGCCTTCGACGAGGTCAAGTGGGAGGCGATCGCCCCGCACGCGCAGACCCGCCTGAAGGTCCTGTCGGAGATCACCGACAACGTCGACTTCCTGTTCCTGGCGGAGCCCGTCTTCGACGAGCCGTCGTGGACGAAGGCGATGAAGGAAGGCTCCGACGCCCTCCTGCGCACGGTCCGCGAGAAGCTTCAGTCCGCGGACTGGACGTCCCCGGAGTCCCTGAAGGAGGCCGTCCTGGCGGCCGGCGAGGCCCACGGCCTCAAGCTCGGCAAGGCCCAGGCCCCGGTCCGCGTCGCCGTCACCGGCCGCACCGTCGGACTGCCGCTCTTCGAGTCCCTGGAAGTCCTGGGCAAGGACAAGACGCTGGCGCGGATCGACGCGGCGCTGGCGAAGCTCACCGCCTGACCGACCCGCAGGCGACAGGGGCGGCAACCGGATCTCCGGCTGCCGCCCCTGCCGCGTCGGTCACCGGGCGTCGGCTTCGTCGATCAAGTAGTGGTTCTCGTCAAAGATCTCCAGTACGACGATGACCATGATCGCGCCGGCCACCCTGTACTCCAGCATGACGCCCGGCGCGACGTACGCCCTACGCAGATGCTCGTCGGGCCCCAGCTGTGCGGCCGACGTCTTCCGGAACGGGTCGCGCGCCAGTATGCGTACGGCCCTGTCCAACTGTGCCCGGCGCTCTGCGGGCAGGGCGTCGTACGTCGCACGGGCCTCGACGGTGAACTGGACGCGGTACTCGTTCATAGCCCTCAGCGTGTCAGCCGTTCGGCGGTACCGTCGGTGCCATGACGATCAGAGCCGTGGTCTGGGACGTGGACGACACCCTCTTCGACTACACGACCGCGGACCGGCGGGGCATGCGGGCGCATCTGGTGGCCGAGGGGCTGCTCGAGGGGTACGGCGGCGTCGAGGAGGCGCTGGCGCGGTGGCGGGAGGTCACCGACCAGCAGTGGGCGCGGTTCGCGGCGGGGGAGCGCGGCTTCCAGGACCAGCGGCGCGACCGCGTGCGCGTGTTCCTCGGACGGGACGCGCTGACCGACGCCGAGTGCGACGCCTGGTTCCAGCGGTACATACGGCACTACGAGGCCGCCTGGAGCCTCTTCCCGGACGTCCTGCCCGCCTTGGAGGCGCTCTCCGCCACTCACCGGCACGCGGTGCTGTCCAACTCCAGCCTCACGGTCCAGGAGCCCAAGCTGCGCACCCTCGGCATCCTCGACCGCTTCGAGGCCGTCCTGTGCGCCGCCGAGCTGGGCGTCTCCAAGCCGCGGGCGGAGGCCTTCCTGGCCGTCTGCGAGGCCCTGGGGCTGCCGCCGCACGAGGTGGCGTACGTCGGCGACCACCCGGAGATCGACGGCCGGGGCGCCGCCGAGGCCGGGCTGGTGTCGGTGTGGATCGACCGCGCGGCGGCCTGCGTACGGGCCGGCGCGGAGGCCGCCGGGGAGATCCTCGCGCACCGGATCACGAGCCTCGCCGAACTCCCGGCGCTCGTCCGCGCGGATACCCGTTTTGGAGCCCCGTCCACCTTCGGGTAATGTTCTTCCTGCGCCGAGGGGAGCGGGCCGAAAGGCCGGAGCCCCGAGGAGCACGCTAGAACGAGAACCCCGCAGGGGCTTGAGTTCCAGTGGCCTATGGTGTAATTGGCAGCACGACTGATTCTGGTTCAGTTAGTCTTGGTTCGAGTCCAGGTAGGCCAGCTCGCAGAGCTTATCTGCAAAGCCCCCGTTGTGTAGCGGCCTAGCACGCTGCCCTCTCAAGGCAGTAGCGCCGGTTCGAATCCGGTCGGGGGTACTGATCTCGATCTTGTCGGGATCGCTAGGGCCCCCGTTGTGTAGCGGCCTAGCACGCCGCCCTCTCAAGGCGGTAGCGCCGGTTCGAATCCGGTCGGGGGTACTGACTGGTCTAAACCATCATTGGTCTATGGTGTAATTGGCAGCACGACTGATTCTGGTTCAGTTAGTCTTGGTTCGAGTCCAGGTAGACCAGCTCGGACCTGCGGAAACGCAGTGTCCACGCCCCCGTTGTGTAGCGGCCTAGCACGCCGCCCTCTCAAGGCGGTAGCGCCGGTTCGAATCCGGTCGGGGGTACAGGAGGAAGGCCCTCCGCTTCGGCGGAGGGCCTTCGTCGTGCCCGGCGCCGGCTCACTCGAAGCCGTACCGCCGCGCCGTCTCCTCCTCCTGGGCCAGCCGGTGCAGCGCCTGCAGCAGCGGCTCGTTGAGGATCGCCCCGAGGACCGCGAACTCGACCCGCTCCGCCTCCGACGGGTGCGTCTCCATGTTGTCGAGGTCGAGGACGGCGGTCCGGTGCATCAACTCGGCGTAGGGCGCGATCTGTTCGGCCCCCCAGTCGTAGCCGAGCCGGCGGAACGCGGCCACCGCGACCACCAGTGAGCGGTACGCGGGCGAGATGGTCGTGAGCTGCTGGGCGTTCCGCCAGCCGAGCCGGTCCAGGAGCGCGTCCACCTCCTCGTGCGCGGCCCGGACGTCCTCGTCGTCCTCGTCCGGCTCCGGCAGCTGCGGCAGCGCCCACAGCGCCGCGCCCACGCGGATCGTGCGGCCGAGCGAGTCGTCGTCCACGTGCCCGAGCACCTCGCGCACCTTCGCCACCGGCACCCGGCCCACCTGGATCATCGCCCGCACCAGGCGCAGCCGGCGCAGATGCTCCTCGTCGTACTCGGCCGTCCTCGCGTTGATCTGGCGGCCCGGCGGCAACAGCCCTTCGCGCAGGTAGTACTTGATCGTCGCCGTGGCCACGCCACTGCGCTCGCTCAGCTCGGCCAGTCGCATCTCTTGCGCTCTCTCTCGGATAGGGGCACTATCCAATCATCGCCCATTGGATAGCTTGGCTCACCAACGAGGGGGACGTGGTCATGGTGACCCGTACGACCGCTGACGCGAAGGGCGAGGTCGTCGTCCTGCTGATCGGCATGCGCATCAACCGCTTCTGGGCGGTGCACCTGTGGCTTCCGGTGATGCTCGCCATGCTCCGCATGCTGCGGGACCTGCGGAAGGAACCGGGGCGGGGGCTGCTCGGCCACGTCCTGCTGACGGCCTCGCCGCGCACGTACTACGTCGTGCAGTACTGGGAGTCCAAGGAGAAGCTGTACGGCTACGCGACCGCGCCGGACGCCTTCCACCACACGGCCTGGGCGCGCCTCAACCGCAAGGAACGGGCCGGGAAGCTGCGCGGACAGGTCGGCATCTGGCACGAGACGTACGTCGTGCCGGAGGGGTCGTACGAGGCGATCTACGGCGACATGCCCGCGTTCGGGCTGGCGGCCGCGCACGGGCAGATCCCGCTGGAGAAGCGGGGCCGGTACGCGAAGGACCGGTTCGCCTACCGCTCGCGGCAGGCGCCGGTGGCCGAGCAGACCGGCTGACCCGGGGGACGGGGGAGCGAGGGGGGCCTGCCGCGGCGTTGAGGCAGGCCCCCCTCGGCGTTCCGTACGGCTCCCGCTCAGCCCGAGCGGCGCAGGGCCTCCGACAGGCGCGCCGCGGCGTCGATGACGGCCTGGGCGTGCATACGGCCGGGATGGCGCGTCAGGCGCTCGATCGGGCCGGAGACGGACACCGCGGCCACCACGCGGTTGGAGGGGCCGCGCACGGGCGCGGAGACGGACGCCACGCCCGGCTCCCGCTCGCCGATCGACTGGGCCCAGCCCCGGCGCCGTACGCCCGACAGGGCCGTCGCCGTGAAGCGGGCGCCCTGCAGGCCCCGGTGCAGGCGCTCCGGCTCCTCCCAGGCCATCAGGATCTGCGCCGAGGAGCCGGCCTTCATCGTGAGCGTGGAGCCCACCGGGACGGTGTCCCGCAGGCCGGACAGGCGCTCCGCCGCGGCCACGCAGATGCGCATGTCGCCCTGGCGCCGGTAGAGCTGCGCGCTCTCGCCGGTGACATCGCGCAGGTGAGTGAGCACCGGGCCGGCCGTGGCGAGCAGGCGGTCCTCGCCGGCCGCCGCCGCCAGTTCCGCGAGGCGCGGGCCGAGAATGAAACGGCCCTGCATGTCGCGTGCCACCATGCGGTGGTGTTCCAGGGCCACGGCCAGGCGGTGGGCCGTGGGTCGTGCCAGTCCGGTGGCCCCGACCAGACCCGCGAGGGTGGCCGGACCGGACTCCAGAGCGCTCAGGACGAGGGCCGCCTTGTCCAGAACGCCGACGCCGCTACTGTTGTCCATGCAACGATACTCACGTCTCACTCTGTGAAACGCAAGTTCAATTTTCCGTGGAACGCGCCACCCTGGAATCACACAGGCGGCCCGCGGACCAACGGGCCCGGTGGCGGACGCCCGGAATCACGACTTTCAGGGGCCCCCAAGAAGGGCAGCCGCCGCATCCCCAAGATCTCTAGTTGGGCCGGCGCACGTTTGCCGGCCGGAGGGAAAGCGATGGGTAGGACACTCGCGGAGAAGGTCTGGGACGACCATGTCGTCCGGCGCGCCGAGGGCGAGCCCGACCTCCTCTACATCGATCTGCACCTGCTGCACGAGGTGACCAGCCCGCAGGCCTTCGACGGGCTGCGCAAGAGCGGCCGCCGGGTGCGCCGCCTCGACCTCACCATCGCGACCGAGGACCACAACACCCCCACCCTCGACATCGACAAGCCCATCGCCGACCCGGTCTCCCGCGCCCAGCTGGAGACGCTGCGCAAGAACTGCGCCGAGTTCGGCGTGCGCCTGCACCCGCTCGGCGACGTCGAGCAGGGCGTCGTCCACGTGGTGGGCCCGCAGCTGGGCCTGACCCAGCCGGGCACGACCGTCGTCTGCGGCGACTCGCACACCTCCACCCACGGCGCCTTCGGCGCGCTGGCGTTCGGCATCGGCACCTCGCAGGTCGAGCACGTGCTGGCCACCCAGACGCTGCCGATGGCCCGCCCGAAGACCATGGCGATCACCGTCGAGGGCGAGCTGCCCGAGGGCGTCACCGCCAAGGACCTGATCCTGGCGATCATCGCGAAGATCGGTACGGGCGGCGGCCAGGGCTACGTCCTGGAGTACCGCGGCTCCGCCATCGAGAAGCTCTCGATGGAGGCCCGGATGACGATCTGCAACATGTCGATCGAGGCCGGCGCCCGCGCGGGCATGATCGCCCCCGACGAGACCACCTTCGCCTACCTCAAGGGCCGCCCGCACGCTCCCGAGGGCGCCGACTGGGACGCCGCGGTGGAGTACTGGAAGACGCTGCGCACCGACGAGGACGCGGTCTTCGACGCCGAGGTCGTCATCAACGCCGCCGAGCTGTCCCCGTTCGTCACCTGGGGCACCAACCCCGGCCAGGGCGCGCCGCTTTCGGCGTCCGTCCCCGACCCGGCTTCGTACGAAGACGCCTCGGAGCGCCTCGCCGCCGAAAAGGCCCTGGAATACATGGGGTTGGAGGTCGGCCAGCCGCTGCGCACCATCAAGGTGGACACCGTCTTCGTAGGCTCCTGCACCAACGGCCGCATCGAGGACCTGCGCGCCGCCGCCGACATCCTGCGCAGCCGCAAAGTCGCCGACGGCGTACGGATGCTGGTCGTCCCGGGCTCCGCGCGCGTGGGTCTGCAGGCCGTCTCCGAGGGCCTGGACGTGGTCTTCAAGGAGGCCGGCGCCGAATGGCGGCACGCGGGCTGCTCGATGTGCCTCGGCATGAACCCCGACCAGCTGGCCCCCGGTGAGCGCTCCGCGTCCACCTCCAACCGCAACTTCGAGGGCCGGCAGGGCAAGGGCGGTCGTACGCACCTGGTGTCGCCGCAGGTCGCGGCGGCCACCGCCGTCCTGGGCCACCTGGCCTCCCCGGCCGACCTGACCGACGTCGTCACGCCCGCTGGAGTCTGAGAAATCATGGAAGCCTTCACCACGCACACCGGCCGGGCCGTGCCGCTGCGCCGCAGCAACGTCGACACGGACCAGATCATCCCTGCTCACTGGCTCAAGAAGGTGACCCGGGACGGGTTCGAGGACGGGCTGTTCGAGGCCTGGCGCAAGGACCCCGAGTTCGTCCTCAACCGCCCCGAGCGGCAGGGCGCGACCGTCCTGGTCGCCGGCCCCGACTTCGGCACCGGCTCCTCCCGTGAGCACGCCGTCTGGGCGCTGCAGAACTACGGCTTCAAGGCCGTGATCTCCGCCCGCTTCGCGGACATCTTCCGGGGCAACTCGCTGAAGAACGGCCTGCTCACGGTGGTCCTGGACCAGAAGGTCGTGGACGCGCTGTGGGAGCTGACCGAGGCCGATCCCACGGCCGAGATCACCGTCGACCTGGAGAGCCGTGAGGTGCGAGCCGAGGGCGTCACCGCCTCCTTCGAGCTGGACGAGAACTCCCGCTGGCGGCTGCTGAACGGCCTGGACGACATCTCCATCACGCTGCAGAACGAGACCGACATCGCCGCCTACGAGGCCAAGCGGCCGGGCTACAAGCCGCGCACGCTCCAGGGCTGATTTCGGCCACCGCAACACCCCCTCTGTACCCCCGATCGCCACGATTGGGGGTACAGCCATGTCCGGCCCCGGACCGACCTGCGGGATTCTTACGGTCTGCTCAACTTCCCACGTTAGACAGGGCGTTGACCGGGTAGGTGAGTGCAGTGATCGCGCCCTCCGCAAGTGCCTGGAAGGCCATTTGAGGCGGCAGTTGCCCCCTGCGCAGGCGACAACTCGCCCCAGATGGCACAATCTGTGCATGGAACACGACGGCCAACTCCAGCTCTATGCGGCGGTCGCGAACCAACTCAAGGAAGCGCACGCAAGGGTGCGCGCACTGCAAGTCCCGGAGGGCGTACGGATGGCGCTGACCCGGAAGCTGCTGGTCATTACGGCCGCGGCCAAACACGATCTCGCCGCTGCGGCGAGGCGGCTCGAGCGGTTCAACGCGGACCTCGACGAGGGACGGATCCCCGAAGAGGACCGCTGAACAGCCCGGGAGCGCCGAATCCGTTGCGGCACAAGGGTGATAAGCCCGTTTCGTGTTTGATTTGCGGTATATATCTGCCTAACGTGCGAAAAAGCTTGAACACTTTCGTTCTGGCGATGTCTCCGAAGGGGAAGACGTGAACAAGGCGCAGCTCGTAGAAGCGATTGCCGACAAGATGGGTGGCCGCCAGCAGGCTGCCGATGCTGTCGATCATGTCCTGGACGCCATCGTCCGCGCGGTCGTCGCGGGCGAGCGGGTCTCGGTCACCGGCTTCGGGTCCTTCGAGAAGGTGGACCGCCCCGCCCGTTACGCCCGCAACCCCCAGACGGGCGAGCGGGTTCGGGTCAAGAAGACCTCCGTGCCGCGCTTCCGCGCCGGTCAGGGCTTCAAGGACCTGGTCAGCGGCTCGAAGAAGCTGCCGCGCGGCGGCGAGGTCGCCGTCAAGAAGGCGCCCAAGGGCAGCCTGACCGGCGGTGCTTCCGTGACGGTCAAGAAGGCCGCCGCGAAGAAGACCACCAAGGCGGCCGCGAAGAAGACCACGGCCAAGAAGGCGGCTCCGGCGAAGAAGACCACCACCGCCGCCGCCGCGAAGAAGGCGGCCGCGAAGAAGGCGCCCGCCAAGAAGACCACGACGGCCGCCAAGACCACCGCGGCGAAGAAGACCACCGCCAAGAAGGCGACGGCCAAGAAGGCCCCGGCGAAGAAGGTCACCGCGAAGAAGGCGCCGGCCAAGAAGTCGACGGCCCGCAAGACCACGGCGAAGAAGACCGCCGCCCGCAAGGCGACGTCGTAAGTCCACCAGGGCACTCACGCGCCGGGCCGGACTCCCTCGGGAGTCCGGCCCGCGGCGTGTGCGGGGGCGGTCACAGCGTCTGCAGGGTGACGAGCGTGATCCGCAGGGCCTCGCCCTCGCCCTCGGTCTCGATCCGTACGCGCTGCCCGGGGCGCAGCAGCCGCAGGCCCCCCGCGTCGAACGCCGCCGTGTCGTACGGCACCGGGGTGCCGTCGTCGAGCAGCACCTGTCCGCTGCGGGTCTCGGGGTCGTAGGTGTATGCGGTGGCCTGCATGGACTTCAGCCTACGGGGCGATCGGCAAACCCGCCGCGGCGGCCGCCGAGTAGCGCCCGACCCCCAGCGCCAGCGCCGCCCGCAGATCGTCCCCGGTGTCCACGTCCTGCCGTACGGAATCCACCTCCGCCAGCGTCAGTTCCGTCGCGCCCGAAGCCCGGTGCCGGGCGCGGGAATCGATACCGAATGCCGGCCGCAATTCCTGTTCCGGCGCCGCCGCCAGCAACGTCGTGCCGATCCCCGCCGCGTCCGCGAGGAATGCGCGCGGGAAAAGCGCCGCGGCGTCCAGGACCCGTGCCAGTTCCCGTGACCGCAGCGCCGGCAGATCGGCGTTCAGGGCCGCGACGGCGCCGCCGGGGCGCATTGCGCGTACCGCCGCCGCACCGTGCGCCAGAGCGGCGTTCAGGCCGTCCGCCGGGGTGTCCGGCACGATGCGGGCGCCCAGCGCCGCCAGCTCGCGCCCGGCCCGTTCGTCGTCCGTGACGACCGCCACACCCGCCACCGCCTCGCAGCCGAGCGCCGCGGCCACGGTGTCCTGCGCGAACGCGAGGGCCAGCCCCGGGCGCACCCCGTCCGCGGCCGTGTCCGACAGCCTGCTCTTGGCCCGCGCCAGGGGCTTCAGGGGGATGACCAAGGTCCACTGCACCGGCGTACCGCCCCTCTCTCGTCGCGCCCATTGTCGCCCGGCCCCTGCGGGGACACGGGGGCCGGGGCGTACGGTGTCCTCGACAGACCGGCGGCCCGGGGCGACACTTGTGCGGCCCCCCGCCGGGGGTGGCGTCCTAGAGGAAGGTGTCCTTGTGCCCCGCCGCAGAATCGGCTTCTGGTACCGCTTCGCCGCGGTGATCTGCAAACCGCCGCTGGTGGTTCTGATCAAGCGGGACTGGCGCGGAATGGAGCACATTCCGGCCGAGGGCGGATTTATCACCGCGGTGAACCACAATTCCCACGTGGACCCCTTCGCGTACGCGCACTATCAGTACAACACCGGGCGGGTTCCGCGATTCCTGGCGAAGAGCGGGCTTTTCAAGAAGGGATTCGTCGGCGCCGCCATGCGCGGTACCGGGCAGATCCCCGTCTACCGCGAGTCCACCGACGCGCTCAGCGCCTTCCGGGCCGCGATCGACGCCGTGGAGCGCGGCGAGTGCGTCGCCTTCTACCCCGAGGGCACCCTCACCCGCGACCCGAACGGCTGGCCCATGACCGGCAAGACGGGCGCCGCGCGCGTGGCCCTGCAGACCAAGTGCCCGGTCGTCCCGGTCGCCCAGTGGGGCGCCAACGAACTGCTGCCGCCGTACGCCAGGAAACCGGACCTCTTCCCGCGCAAGACCCATCACGTGCTCGCGGGGCCGCCCGTGGATCTCTCGCGCTTCTACGGCAAGGAGATGACGCCGGAGGTGCTGAAGGAGGCCACCGAGGTCATCATGGCGGCCATCACCCGCCTGCTGGAGGAGATCCGCGGCGAGAAGGCGCCGGAGACGCCCTACGACCCGCGCCGCGAGCGGATCGAGCAGCGGCGCCGCACCCAGGCGCAGACGCAGGGCAAGGAACCGGAGGGGCAGGGCAAGTGAGCAAGGCGGTCAAGACGGCGGTCTTCAGCGCCGGTTCGTGGGGCACGGCCTTCGCGATCGTGCTCGCCGACGCCGGGTGCGAGGTCACCCTGTGGGCCCGGCGCGCCGAGGTCGCCGAGGCGATCAACACCACCCGTACCAACCCCGACTACCTGCCGGGCGTCGAACTCCCCGAGAACGTCCGGGCGACGACCGACCCCGCCGAGGCCCTCGCCGGCGCCGACTTCACGGTCCTGTCCGTGCCCTCCCAGACCCTGCGCGAGAACCTCGCCGAGTGGGCCCCGCTGCTCGCCCCGGACACCGTGCTCGTCTCCCTGATGAAGGGCGTCGAACTCGGCTCCGCCATGCGGATGAGCGAGGTCGTCCAGGACGTCGCCAAGGTCGGCCCCGAGCGCATCGCCGTCGTCACCGGGCCCAACCTGGCCCGGGAGATCGCCGCCCGGATGCCCGCCGCAGCCGTCGTGGCCTGTGCCGACGAGGCCGTCGCCCGGCGCCTGCAGGCCGCCTGCCACACGCCGTACTTCCGGCCCTACACCGAGACCGACGTGGTGGGCTGCGAGCTGGGCGGTGCCGTGAAGAACGTCATCGGGCTCGCCGTCGGCATCGCGGACGGCATGGGCCTCGGCGACAACGCCAAGGGCTCGCTCATCACGCGCGGGCTCGCCGAGACCGCGCGGCTCGGGGTCGCGCTCGGCGCCGACCCGCTGACCTTCTCCGGCCTCGCGGGCCTCGGTGACCTGGTCGCCACCTGCTCCTCGTCGCTCTCGCGCAACCACACCTTCGGCTTCAACCTCGGCAAGGGGATGAGCCTCGCGGAGACCATCGCGGTCACCAAGCAGACCGCCGAGGGCGTCAAGTCCTGCGAGTCCGTGCTGGATCTGGCCCGCCGGCACGGCGTCGACATGCCCATCACCGAGACGGTCGTCGCCATCGTGCACGAGGGCAAGTCGCCCGTGACCGCCGTCAAGGAGCTGATGTCGCGCAGCGCGAAGCCCGAGCGACGCTGAGCGAACCCGCTCGCCTCTGTCCGTTCCCGTCCGGGACTTTGTCCGTTCCCAGGCGGAGTCGACGCTGTATCCGGGCTCTACCAACGGGTACCCTCAAGCCGATATGAGCACCGAGAACCTTCCCCAGAGCCCTGAGCAGCCGTCGCGGAAGCCGCGCGTGGCCGTCGTGTTCGGCGGGCGCAGCTCCGAACACGGGATCTCCGTGGTCACCGCCGGCGCCGTCCTCAAGGCCATCGACCGGACGAAGTACGACGTCCTGCCGATCGGCATCACCCGGGACGGCCGTTGGGCCCTCACCGCCGACGAACCGGAGCGGATGGCGATCACCGACCGCCGTACCCCCGCCGTCGAGGAACTGGCCGAGTCGCACGAGGGCGGCGTGGTGCTCTCCGTGGACCCCGCGAACCGCGAGGTCGTCTACAGCGAGCCCGGCTCCGTGCCCAAGGCGCTCGGCGAGGTCGACGTGGTCTTCCCGGTGCTGCACGGCCCCTACGGCGAGGACGGCACCCTCCAGGGCCTCCTGGAGCTGTCCGGCGTGCCGTACGTGGGCGCCGGGGTGCTCGCCTCGGCCGTCGGCCAGGACAAGGAGTACATGAAGCGGATCTTCACCTCGTTCGGGCTGAAGGTCGGCCCCTACCTGGTGATCCGCCCCCGCGAGTGGGCGCAGGACGAGTCCGCCGCCCGCAAGAGGATCGTCGACTTCGCCGGCGAGCACGGCTGGCCGCTGTTCGTGAAGCCCGCGCGCGCGGGCTCGTCCATCGGCATCACCAAGGTCGAGGACCTGTCCGGCCTGGACGAGGCGATCGCCACCGCGCAGGCCCACGACCCGAAGATCCTGATCGAGGCCGCCGTAAGGGGCCGCGAGATCGAGTGCGGCGTCCTGGAGTTCGAGGACGGCCCGCGCGCCTCCGTACCGGCCGAGATCCCGCCGCCGGACGCGCACGCCTACTACGACTTCGAGGCCAAGTACATCGACTCCACGCCCGGAATCGTCCCGGCGCCGCTGACGGCCGAGGAGACCGCCGAGGTGCGCAGGCTCGCGGTCGAGGCGTTCGAGGCGGCCTCCTGCGAGGGCCTGGTCCGCGCGGACTTCTTCCTCACCGAGGACGGCGAGTTCGTGATCAACGAGATCAACACCCTGCCCGGCTTCACGCCGATCTCGATGTACCCGCAGATGTGGCAGGCCACCGGCGTCGGCTACCCCGAGCTGATCGACCGCCTGGTGCAGGCGGCGCTGCGCCGCCCGACCGGCCTTCGCTGACCGGCCGGCCGGTCACCCGCGCATGGAGGCGATCCCCGTGGGGATCGCCTTCCTGACGGCCCCCGCGAGGCCCGTGAGCACGACCGTGCCCTGGTCCTGCGCGGACATCCCCTTGGGCAGGCCGATCTGCACATAGGCCACGCGGCCCGCCGTGGTGAACCGCCAGGTGCCGTCGGCCTGCTTCTCCATCAGCCAGTCGACGCCGTCCACCTCGCCCGCGATCGCGTCCGGGTCGGCCCCCTGGGCCACCTTCGGGTCGACCATCTTCGGCGGCCGTACGACACCGCAGCGCAGTATGATCGCCGGGCTTCCCCAGCCCGCCGTGTAGGCGGACCGGGGTGCGGGGTCGTTACGGCTCCGTCCGTCGAGCTTCCGCGGCAGCAGCTTGTGCAGGTCCCGGCACACCGGGGCCGTCTTCGCGTCGGGGGTGGGAACCGCCACCGAGGCGCTGTCGTCCCCCGCGGAACAGCCCGCGACCGCGATCAGCAGCGCGGGCGCGAGCAGGGCGAGGGGCCGGTGACGGAAGAAGTTCACCGGGCCAAGCGTAGACGGGGGCTAGATGTGCACGACCGGACAGGTCAGGGTGCGCGTGATGCCGTCCACTTGCTGGACCTTGGCGACCACCATCCGGCCGAGGTCGTCGACCGTGTCGGCCTGGGCGCGCACGATGACATCGTACGGACCCGTGACGTCCTCGGCCTGGATCACTCCAGGGATCTTGCTGATCGTCTCGGCGACGGTCGACGCCTTGCCGACCTCCGTCTGGATCAGGATGTACGCCTGTACCACGGAACCTCCAGAGCGGCCACGAGGATCATGTGGGGAAAAGGAACGCCACGGTATCGCGTCGCCGCTCCCCGAGGGGAGACCCGCGGGCACCGGGCTTGCGCGCCAGGGTGCAGGCACGACGGAAGTTGACGGTCGTCCTCGACCGCAACGGACGGTCGTCCCGGCCGGACGGCGGCCGAAGGCGACCGCGCCGACGGTCATCTCGACCGTATCGGGGACACTGATGACGCGCGACCGGGCACGACCAGGGAGAGAAGGGGAGCCAAGGGAAATGAAGGGCACTGTTGGTGAGCTCGGGGAGTTCGGGCTCATCAGGGAGCTCACCTCCCGTCTCACCACCACCCCGGCGGTCCGGATCGGCCCCGGCGACGACGCCGCGGTGGTCGCCGCGCCCGACCGGCGTGTGGTGGCCAGCACCGACATCCTGCTGGAGGGCCGGCACTTCCGCCGCGACTGGTCCACGGCCTACGACGTCGGCCGCAAGGCCGCCGCCCAGAACCTCGCCGACATCGCCGCCATGGGCGCCGTGCCGACCGCGCTGCTGCTCGGCCTGGTGGTCCCGGCCGAACTCCCGGTGACGTGGCCCAGCGAGCTGATGGACGGCCTGCGCGACGAGTGCCAGGTCGCCGGCGCCTCCGTGGTCGGCGGGGACGTCGTACGCGGTGACACGATCATGGTGTCGATCACCGCGCTCGGCGATATGCGGGGCCAGGAGCCCGTCACGCGGGCGGGCGCCCAGCCCGGCGACCTGGTGGCCGTCACGGGCTGGCTGGGCTGGTCCGCGGCCGGCTACGCGGTCCTGTCCCGGGGCTTCCGCTCCCCGCGCGCGTTCGTGGAGGCCCACCGCCGCCCCGAGCCGCCGTACCACGCGGGACCGGCCGCCGCCGGGCTCGGCGCGACCGCCATGTGCGACGTGAGCGACGGGCTGATCGCCGACCTCGGGCACATCGCCGAGGCCAGCAAGGTCCGCATCGACATCCGCTCCGGCGCGATCGACATCCCGACCCAGATGAACGACATCGGCCAGGCCGTCGGCGTCGACCCGCTGCAGTGGGTGCTGACCGGGGGAGAGGACCACGCGATCGTCGCGACCTTCCCGGCGGACACCAAGCTCCCGGCCCGCTGGAAGGTCATCGGCGAGGTCCTCAACCCCTCCGCGCTGCCCCAGGTGACCGTCGACGGGGCGCCCTGGACCAGCAAGGGCGGCTGGGACCACTTCGGGGACATCGAGTCGTGATCCCGCCCAGGGTCCTGACGGTGGCGGGCTCCGACTCCGGGGGCGGGGCCGGCATCCAGGCCGACCTGAAGACGATGGTGGCGCTCGGCGTGCACGGGATGAGCGTGATCACGGCCGTGACCGCGCAGAACTCGCTGGGGGTGCAGGGCGCCTGGGAGCTGCCCGTGGAGGCGGTACGCGCCCAGTACCGCAGCGTGGTGGACGACATCGGCGTCCAGGCGGTCAAGACCGGCATGCTGGGCTCGGCGGAACTGGTCGAGGCGGTCGCCGAGTTGATCTCCGGCACGGACGCCCCGGCCGTGGTGGACCCGGTGGGCGTCTCCAAGCACGGCGATCCGCTGCTGGCCGCCACCGCACTGGACTGCGTGCGCACGCAGCTGCTGCCGGCGGCGACCGTGGCGACCCCGAACCTGGACGAGGTGGCCCGACTCACGGGGGTGCGCGTCGCATCAGAGGCCGATCTGCGGCGGGCGGCGGCCGCGGTGCTGGCGTACGGGCCCCGGTGGGCGCTGATCAAGGGTGGTCATCTGCCCGGCGCCTCGGACGCCGTGGACCTGCTGACGGACGGCTCGGCGGAGTACTGGCTGCGCGCCCCGCGCCACGACAACCGGCACACGCACGGCACGGGCTGCACACTGGCCTCCGCGATCGCGTCGGGGCTGGCGAAGGGGCTCGGCGTGCCCGAGGCCGTCGCGCGGGCCAAGGAGTACGTCACGGGCGCGATCGCCCACGGCTTCGCCCTGGGGGCGGGGATCGGGCCGGTGGACCACGGCTGGCGCCTGCGGGACTGACGACGGGCTACGGCAAAAAGCCGGCCCACCCTCGGGTGGACCGGCTCAGTGCAGCGAACCAGCAGTGGCCGCGCGCTCAGCTGTTGGCGTCAGCGCGAGACCTTGCCGGCCTTGATGCACGAGGTGCAAGCGTTCACGCGCTTCGGCGTCCCGCCGACCACGGTACGCACACGCTGGATGTTCGGGTTCCAGCGGCGGGACGTACGGCGGTGCGAAAACGAGATGTTGTTGCCGAAGCCCGGCCCCTTGCCGCAGACGTCGCAGTTGGCAGCCACGGGTCACTCCAAAGACTTCAGATGCACTTACGGTTGATCCCGGCATGCCGGGATCGAGATCTGAGATCTGAGTGGCGCTGCCAGGGGAATGGCCCGATCTGGATCGGGCAACCGGAGCAGCATACAACGACTGCGTCCGTGCAACGAAACTACCATGGCGGCCCGGACCCCCGCCCGCGGCCCTCTTCCGCCGGGGACCGGCTCGGGGTCTACGCTGCGTCCCACGTACGGCCGGCTCAGGGAGGCGCAGGTGGCGCAGGTGCCGCAGACATTCTTCGATGCTCTCGCGGTGCGCACCTGGTGCGGTCTGGCGCTCGGCGCGCTGGGGCGGGCGCGCGAGGAGATCGACGCGATCAACGTCTACCCGGTGGCCGACGGGGACACCGGCACGAATCTCTACCTCACCCTGGAGTCGGCGGCGACGGCCGTGGAGGCCGTGTTCGCCGGGTACGAGACGGGCTTCGGCGCGGGTACGGGTCCGCACGCCGCGCCGGGCGCGGGCTCGGGGTCCCAGGCGGCCGGCTCCGGTGCCGGCCCGGGGAGCGCGGAGCCGTCTCTCGCGGACGCCGTGCACGCGATGGCCCACGGAGCGCTCATCGGGGCCCGGGGCAACTCGGGGACGATCCTGGCGCAGCTGCTGCGGGGGATGGCCCAGGTGCTCGCGCGGGGCGACGAGGCGTCGCGCGTCGACGGCGCCGGGCTGCGGCTGGCGCTGCGGCGGGCCGCCGACTCCGCCCGGCAGGCGGTGGCGCACCCCGTCGAGGGCACCGTGCTGACCGTCGCGTCGGCCGCCGCCGACGCCGCCGAGGCGGCCGAGGGCGACTGCGGGGCGGTCGCGCGGGCGGCCTACGAGGGCGCGCGAGCGGCCCTGGCGGCCACTCCGGACCAGCTGGAGGTGCTCGGCAGGGCAGGGGTGGTCGACGCCGGCGGACGCGGCCTCGTGGCGGTGCTGGGCGCGCTGGTGGAGGCGTTCACGGGCGAGGCGGTACGGGAGCCGCCGGGGGCCTCGGGCGTCACGGGAGCCTCGGGTGTCTCAGGGGCCGTGGGCGAGGGGCACGCGCGCGGGGCGGTCGTCTCCCAGGCCGGGCCGTGCGCGGACAGTACGGGCACGGACGGGCCCGCGTACGAGGTGATCTATCTCCTGGAGGCCGACGACAGGGCCGTGGCCCGGCTCCGGGAGCGGCTCGACGCCCTCGGCGACTGCCTGGTCGTGGTCGGCGGCGACGGGCTGTGGAACGTCCATGTGCACGTCGACGACGCGGGCGCCGCCGTGGAGGCGGGCGTGGAGGCCGGGCGGCCGTACCGGATCCGGATCACGCACTTCGGGCTCGGGGACGTGCACACCGGGCGGGGGCGGCCCCCGCGCGAGCGCGTGCAGCGGGCCGTCGTCGCCGTCGTGCCCGGCGAGGGCCTGGCCGGGCTGTACACCGAGGCCGGCGCCACCACCGTCCTCGCGCGCCCCGGGGAGCCGCCCGCCAGCGGTGAGCTGGTCCAGGCGCTGCGGCGGGCCCACGCGCGCGAGGTCGTCCTGCTGCCCAACGACACCGAGCTGCGCCACACGGCCGCCGCGGCCGCCGAGCAGGCCCGGACCGAGGGCATCCGCGTGGCCCTGATCCCGACCCGCTCGGCGGTCCAGGGCATCGCCGCGCTCGCCGTGCACGAGCCGGGGCGCCGGTTCGACGAGGACGTCGTGCAGATGACCTCGGCGGCGGGCGCCACCCGGTACGGCGAGGTCGTCGTCGCCGAGCACGAGTCCTGGACGACGGCCGGGGTCTGCCAGGCCGGGGACGTCCTCGGGCTGATCGACGGGGACGTGGCGGTGATCGGCCCCGACGTCTGCGCCACCGCCGGCACGGTCCTGGACCGCATGCTCCAGGCCGGCGGCGAGCTGGTCACCCTTGTCGTCGGCGACGAGGCCCCCGAGTCCGTCGCCGACCACCTGCGGGGCCGGGTCCGGGACTCCTACCTCGCCGTCGACACCGTGGTGTACCGGGGCGGCCGGCAGGGGGCGCTGCTGCTCATCGGCGTGGAGTGACCCACGCACGCGGCAGCGGGCACGCGCGCGGGGTCACCGCTCCGGCCCCGGTGGGGTCACCGCTCCGGCTCCAGCAGCCGCGCCGCCTGCGCCCGCCGCTCCCGCACCGCCTCGTCCCCGTCGTCGGCGCCCTCGTAGGCCGCGAGCACGGCACGCGCGCGTGCGACCGCCGAGGCCCGCCTGCCGAGGCCGGCCTCCAGCCGCGCGGCGGCGAGTTCGGCACCGGTACGGCCGTGCAGCCCGTCCGTGCCGAGGGCGCCGAACAGCGCGGCCGCCCGGTCCATCTGTGCCAGCGCGGCCTCGCACGCCGCCCGGACTTCGCCGTCCGCGTCCGCCGCGCCCTGCGGGCCGGTCCCCTCGGCCGCCGCGCGGACCAGCAGATCGCCGAACTGGCGGTGGGTGGTGGCCAGTTCGGCCACCAGCTCGTCCCTGGCCTCCGGCTCCGCCGCAGCCTCCAGGGCGCCCTCGCAGGTGCGCACCGCCCGCGCCATCAGCTCCCGCGCGTCCTGGGTGCCGGACTCCGCGCGCAGCGCCAGCCATGCGCGGGCGCGCAGCGAGCGGACGAGGAACGGGGCGTTGCCCAGGGTCCGCCACAGCTCGCCCGCGCGCGCGTAGGCCCGCTCCGCCTCGTCCAGCAGGCCGGCGTTGCCCAAGGACTCGGCGGCGAGATGGGCGAGCGTGGCATGGTCCTGCTGCTCGGGCCAGTGCCGGGCGATCTCGGCGGCCCGTAGCCGGCGTTCCGCGGCCGCCCGGTGGTCGCCCAGCTCGCTCAGGCAGTCGCCGAGCCACCACATCGCCTGGACGACGGGCCCGTCGCCGTGCGTGTCGACGGACAGGTCCGCAAGCGCCGACTCCAGCACCTCGGCGGCTTCCGCGCACCGCCCCTGGCGCAGCAGGAACCCGCCGAGCTGCTGGCGCGCCCACGCGCCCAGCGTGCCGCTCTCACCGGCCTCGTCGGCCCAGTGCGCGGCCTCCAGGGCCTGCTCGGCTGCCTCGACGGCGCCGCCGCGCCCGCCGACGACCTCGGCGAGCTGGAGGTGCAGCTGGGCCCGGCCGACCGGCTCCACGTACGGCCCGCCGTGCTCCAGGGCGGCCCGCAGCGCCCGCTCGGCCCCGGCCGCGTCACCGGCCTGGTGCACCAGCGCCGCGACCTGCACCTCGTACTCGACGGCGAACCACGGCAGTCCGGCGCCCACATACGCGTCGGCGGCCTCGCGGAACAACTCGGCGGCCCGCCCGGCGTCACCGCGCACCCCCGCCAGCTCGGCGAGCATCGCCCGGCCCTCCGCGCCCCGCGCCGCCAGCCGCACGTCCTGCGCGCCCCGCCCGTCCACCAGGGCCAGCACCTCCCGTACGCCCCGCTCGGCCCGCGCCACGGCCGCCGTCCGGGCCCCCTGAGCGGGTCGTGCCGGAGTCGTGCTCCCGGACCCCGGCGTCTCGAACACCGCCCCCTCGTGCACGCCCCGCATCAGCACGCGCGCCCGGCTCATCGCCACCGAGGCGGTCTGGCGCACCCCGGTGCCCCCGCCGGCGTACAGGGCGAGGATCTCGTCGTACAGCTCCGTGACCGCGGCCAGGGCCGGGGCGACCTCGCCGGTGAGCGCGCGGACGTACGCGGCACGCGCGCGTGCGGCCAGGGCCTCGCCGGGGTCGCCGGCCTGCGCGTAGAGGGCCGCCGCCCGCTCGAACAGGGGGATGCCCCCGGGGCCGCGGGACATCGCCTCGTGGTCGAGGATCTCCGCGCGGTCACGCGGCTCCAGTGCCACGCCCTGCGCCGCCCGCGCGGCCGCCGCCCAGGCCTGCAGCGCGTGCGGGCGCAGCGTCTCCGACAGGCGGCGGGCCTCGGCCAGCAGGGTGGGGAGGCCGGGTGCGGGGCCCGCCTCAGGGGGTGCGGAAGGGGCCGTCGGGGCCGGTGCCGTGCGCGGCGTGCGGACGCCCAGGGGCAGGCGGTCCACCAGCGGCCGCTGCGCCATACGCGCGCGTGCCCGGTCGCCGACGTACGACGTCCCGTTGCGGCGGTCGAACCGCTCGGCCAGTTCCAGGGCCTCCACGCGCGCGTGGCCGGCGAGTTCGCCCGCCGTCCAGCTCCGCCCGGCCGGTCCCGGCACCGGCTGTGCGCGAAGGCCCCGCTCGGTCAGCCGGTCCATCAGCAGCGCGACGACCGTCAGGAACTCCAGCCGGCTGCGCGGATGCCCGGTGTCCGTGAAGTACGCCGGCCGCTCGGCGAGCAGCTCCAGGCCACGCGCCTCGTTGCCGGTCAGCGCGCAGAACTCCACGTGGTCGGCGTAGGCGCCGCGCATCGACTCCATCGGGCGTACGAGCCGCAAGCCCCGCAGGTGATGCGCGCGGGCCTCGGCCAGGCGGCCCACGCGCAGCAGCGGGGCCAGCGAGGACGCCAGCACGGTGTGCGGTTCGTGCGCGCAGGAGAACTCGCCCTCCAGCACCGGCCGCCACAGTTCCAGGGCCTCGGCGTCCCGGCCGAGCGTGGCCTGCCAGTCGCCCTGCCCGTGCAGCTCGCACGCGTGGCAGTCGGCCGTCTCGTCCCGGTCGGCGGCGAGCCACGCGGCGTACGCGCGCTCCGCGCGCGCGTGGTCGCCGATGTGCGCGGCCACACTGAACTCGGCGCTGCGCACTGCCCGTTCGGAGTGCCCGGCGAGCCGGTAGCGGTGCGCCATCTCGCCGAGCCAGGTCTCGATCGAGGCGAGCGGGATGTGCGGCTGGTCCAGCATGCCCGCCGACACCCACTTGAAGACCCAGTGCAGCGCGTGCGCCTCGTACGCGTCGAAGTCCGCCGGCCGCTCGTCCCACATGCGCAGCAGCCGCGCGAACGGGACGAACATCCTGTCCTTCTCGGAGCTGTAGTTGTACACCTTCAGCTGGTGCCCGAGCGCCTCGATCACGGCGAGCGGGGTGTCCAGCCGCTCGGCCGCGGCGAGCAGCCGCTCCGCGCGCGCGTTGCGGGCCGGTCCCTCCGGCTGTTCGCCGTTCTCCGCGATGGCCCGGCGCAGCGCGTCGATCCCGTCGATCCCGTCGATCCCGCCGGTTCCGTCGATCCCGCCGGACCCGTCCGTCCCGTCCATCAGTGATCGCCCTCCCCGGCGGCGCGCTCCCCGTGCGTGGCCCATTCCAGGAGGCCGATGAAGGCGCGGTTGAGCAGCGCCGTGTCGGCCGGCCTGAGCGGGCGCTGCGCCATCAGCAGGGCCTGGCCGTACAGCGACTCGGTGGCGGTGCCGATCAGTTCCGGGTCCCGCAGCGAACCGATGCGCCGCACCAGCGGGTTGAGATGGTTCAGTACCAGCCGGGCGCGCGGGGCGCTGCCGCGCAGCGAGCCCAGGATGCCCGCCCACAGGTCGTCGGCCTGCTCCTCGGCGGCCGCCCGGGCCTGCTCGTGCCGGGTGGTCCGGTCGTCCAGGTGCAGCGCGGGCACGGAGAGCGGGTGGAAGGCCCGCAGCACGACGTCACAGCCCAGCGGGTCGAGCTTCGCCCGCGCGGCCGCGAGGAAGCCCGACAGCGCCAGCTCCTCGGCCGCGTCCACCGGGTCCAGGTGCGCGGTCACGGTGTCCGCGTCCAGCTCGGCGACCACCGTCCCCGGCCGCGCCGACGGCAGCGCCTCGACCAGCTCGCTGTCGTAGGTGTAGCCGCCGTTGACCACGCCCACGCCCTGCGCGGAGGCGATCGCCGCGACCTGCCGGTACTCCTCGACCGTCCGCGTGAAGTGCACCACCGGGTGCCGCCGCGCGAACTCCTCCAGGGACAGCGGTCCGTCGGTGGTCTCGAACGGAAGCCACGGCAGCATCGTGCGCAGCATCCCGCCGTCGTGCCGGGCCAGGGACTTGACCCCCAGGTGGTGCACGGCGAGGAAGGCCCGCAGCCGCTCCGGATCACCGGCCGCGAGCCCCGTGAGCCAGGAGCGAATCCTTTCGCCGAGCGCGTCCCGGACGGCGGCCAGCGTCTCGTCCTCGTACAGCGACTCGCGCGAGGCCGTGGGCCGCAGGCTGTCGGTGTCCAGTACACAGCGCACGAAGAACGCCCAGTCCGGCAGCAGCTGTTCGGCCCGCTCGGTCAGCAGCATGCCCTTCAGATGCACCCGGTGACGCGCCCGCTGGGCCGGGCCGACCGCGGCCGGCAGCACGTACGCCACCCCGCGGATCCCGGCCAGCGGCACGTCCAGCCCGATCGAGTCCAGCGGCGTGAACCCGAACAGCTCGTGACAGTGCCGGGCCAGCGCCAGCCGCCGGGCCGCCGGGCTCGGATACGGCCGGTCCCAGGGCGCCGGCAGCTCGGTGACGGACTGCTCGCCGACCCGGACGTCGTACGGCAGCAGCGAGCCGAAGTCCCGGGCCAGGGCGAGCACCCGCTCGGGCGCGAGCCACTCGGCGGCGCCCGCGCGCGCGGTGAGGTACACGGTGGTGCCCGGCTCGGGCCGCGCCGAGCCGTCGAGCGTGCGCACGGTGTACGACCCGTCGTCGCGCGCCGTCCACTCCACCGGCGGGGCGTCGCGCGTGCGGGCGCTGCGGCTGACCACGCGGATCCGCTCGGCGACCACGAAGCACGCGAGCAGGCCGATGCCGAACTGGCCGAGGAAGCCGGAGCGCGCCTCCCGCAGGCCCTCGGCCCGCTTCGAACTGCGCCCGATGGTGGCCAGCAGCTCGTGCACGTCCGCCTCGGTGAGCCCGATGCCGCTGTCCTCGACGCGCAGTGCGCCGTCCGCCGGGTGCAGCCGGACCAGCGCCGGGGCGTCCGGCTGCTCGGCCCGCCGGGCGGTGACCGCGTCGACCGCGTTCTGCAGCAGCTCGCGCAGATAGACCTTGGGGCTGGAGTAGAGGTGATGGGAGAGCAGGTCCACCAGACCGCGCAGGTCGACCTGGAACGTGTGGGGTGGATGGGGTGACCGGGATGCCTGGGATGACTGCGAGGTCTGGGAGTCCATCGTCACTGCGCCGCAGGGGGAAGCGCGTACGGCGCGGGGTCGGGCGGTCCCGGAGGGGCGGTGACCGCGGGTAGAGGGGGGGCCGGAGCGCGCCATCCTAGGGCCCGGACGACCCGCCTGACCAGGACTTTCCCAAGACATTTACGGCATTGTCGGTGCCGTGGTGTGCAATGGATCTCGTGCCCGCACTGGAAGAACCACTGAAGCAGCCCCTGAAGTCAGTGCTCGGCCCCGCCACCGCGAAGGTGATGGCCGAGCACCTCGGCCTGCACACCGTCGGCGACCTGCTCCACCACTACCCGCGCAGATACGAGGAGCGCGGCCAGCTCACCCACCTCGCCGACCTCCCGATGGACGAGCACGTCACGGTGGTCGCCCAGGTCGCCGACGCCCGGCTGCACAGCTTCGCCTCCGCCAAGGCCCCGCGCGGCAAGGGCCAGCGCCTGGAGGTCACGATCACCGACGGCAGCGGCCGGCTCCAGCTGGTCTTCTTCGGCAACGGCGTGCACAAGCCGCACAAGGAGCTGCTGCCGGGCACCCGCGCGATGTTCGCAGGCAAGGTCTCCGTCTTCAACCGGCGCCTCCAACTCGCCCACCCCGCCTACGAGTTGCTGCGCGGTGACGGTGACGAGACGGTCGAGGCCTGGGCCGGCGCCCTGATCCCGATCTACCCGGCCACGGCCAAACTGGAGTCCTGGAAGATCGGCAAGGCGGTCCAGACGGTGCTGCCGACCGCCCAGGAGGCCGTCGACCCGCTGCCGCCGTCCCTCCGTGCGGGCCGCGCCCTCCTCCCCCTCCCCGAGGCCCTGCTCAAGATCCACCGCCCGCACACCAAGCAGGACATCGCCGACGCCCGCGCCCGCCTGAAGTGGGACGAGGCCTTCGTCCTCCAGGTGGCCCTGGCCCGCCGCCGTCACACGGACACCCAGCTCCCGGCCGTTGCCCGCGTCCCCGGCCCCGACGGGGTCCTCGCGGCCTTCGACGACCGCCTCCCCTTCACCCTCACCGAGGGCCAGCAGAAGGTCTCCCGCGAGATCTTCGACGACCTCGGAACGGAACACCCGATGCACCGCCTGCTCCAGGGCGAGGTCGGCAGCGGGAAAGCCCAGCCACTGGACTCGCTCGTGCTCACGCCTGGCGGTTTTCGGCGGATGGGCGACCTGGAGGTGGGCGACGAGGTCATCGTGCCGGCCGGCGAGAGGGCTGTGATCGACGGGGTGTTTCCCCAAGGCGACCGAGACGTCTGGCGCATGGTGCTCTCCGACGGAAGTTCGGTGGAATGCGATGACGAACACCTCTGGATCGTCGGCACGAGCTGTGGTCCCGACCGCGGTCAGCCCCCCGACGTCCTCACCACGCGGGAAATCCGGCACGACCTGTTGAAGCCCGACGGATCGTCGAAGTGGTACATCCCGGCGGCAGCCCCCGTGGACCTCGGTGACGACTCCGGGCTCCCCCTGGACCCCTATCTGCTCGGACTCCTGCTGGGTGCCGGCTCGTTCCGGCACGATCTGCGCTTCTCGACCGTCGACGCGGAACTCCGCGACGCGTTGGCGGCTCTGGTGTCTGCGGAGTGCCGCCTCGTTCCCGTGACCGGTTCGCGGTGCGACTACACGATTCAGCCGGCCCACCGCTCGGGCGCCGCGCGTCATCCCGTCATGCGGACCCTCCGCGAGCTGGGCCTGTGGGGACTGACGTCCCACGACACGTTCGTCCCCGAGCGGTACAAGAACACCTCGATCAAGAACCGCCTCGCCCTCCTGCAGGGACTCATGGACACCGGCGGCACGGTGGACCACGACGGCACGAGCATGTCCGTGTGCCCGGCATCGCGGACGTTGGCGGACGACGTGGCCTGGCTTGTCCGTTCCCTGGGGGGCCAGGCACGTGTACTGCCCGGGAAAGCCGCCTTCGACGTCTCCGTGGCGCTGCCCGACGGCTGCCCCCCGTTCCGGCTCACCCGCAAGGCCGAACGCGTACGCCCGCGGCCGAAGGACCACACCTTCCGCCGTGGCATCCGCTCCGTGGAGCACGTGGGCCGCAAGCCGGTCCAGTGCATCAGCGTCGCCCACCCCGCTCACGCCTACGTCACCGATCACTTCACGGTGACTCACAACACGATGGTGGCCCTGCGCGCCATGCTCGCCGTGGTCGACGCGGGCGGACAGGCGGCCATGCTCGCGCCCACCGAGGTCCTCGCCCAGCAGCACCACCGGTCGATCACGGAGATGATGGGCGAGCTGGCCGAGCCGGGCATGCTGGGCGGCGCCGAGCGGGCCACCAAGGTCGTGCTGCTCACCGGCTCCATGGGCGCCGCCGCCCGCCGCCAGGCCCTGCTCGACCTCGTCACGGGCGAGGCCGGCATCGTCATCGGCACGCACGCGCTCATCGAGGACAAGGTCCAGTTCCACGACCTGGGCCTGGTCGTGGTGGACGAACAGCACCGGTTCGGCGTCGAGCAGCGCGACGCCCTGCGCGGCAAGGGGAAGCAGCCGCCCCACCTCCTCGTCATGACCGCGACGCCGATCCCGCGCACGGTCGCCATGACCGTCTTCGGCGACCTGGAGACGTCGGTCCTCGACCAGCTCCCGGCCGGCCGCTCGCCCATCGCCACCCATGTCGTCCCCGCCGCCGACAAGCCCCACTTCCTGGCCCGCGCCTGGGAGCGGATCCGCGAGGAGGTGGCGAACGGCCACCAGGCCTACGTCGTCTGCCCCCGCATCGGCGACGACATCGAGGAGGCGGCCGGTCCCCAGAAGGCGGGCAAGCAGAAGTCCCCGGAGGACGAGGCGGAGAAGCGCCCGCCGCTGGCCGTGCTGGACGTGGCCGGCCAGCTGGGCAAGGGCCCCCTCCAGGGCCTCACGGTGGAGGTGCTGCACGGCCGTATGCACCCCGACGACAAGGACGCCGTCATGCGCCGCTTCGCGGCCGGCGAGACCGACGTCCTGGTCGCCACCACGGTCATCGAGGTCGGCGTCAACGTCCCCAACGCGACGGCCATGGTCATCATGGACGCCGACCGCTTCGGCGTCTCCCAGCTGCACCAGCTCCGCGGCCGTGTCGGCCGCGGCTCGGCCCCCGGCCTGTGCCTGCTGGTCACCGAGATGCCCGAGGCCAGCGCGGCCCGACAGCGCCTGAACGCGGTCGCCGCCACCCTCGACGGCTTCGAACTCTCCCGCATCGACCTCGAACAGCGCCGCGAGGGCGACGTCCTCGGCCAGGCCCAGTCCGGCGCCCGCTCCTCCCTGCGCGTCCTCGCCGTCATCGAGGACGAGGAGGTCATCGCGGAGGCGAGGCAGGAGGCGACGGCGCTGGTGGCGGCGGATCCGGAGCTGGCCAGTCTCCCGGGCCTGCGCACGGCGCTGGACGCCCTGCTGGACGAGGAGAGGGAGCAGTACCTGGACAAGGGATGAGGGCCCTGCCCGGACGAAGTTGAGAGTTCGCGGGCGCGAGCGGCCACAATGAACCGTAAAGCCGCCCACGCAGAAGGACCTCCCCATGACCCGCGTGATCGCCGGCGCAGCCGGCGGACGTCGCCTCGCAGTCCCGCCGGGGACCGGCACCCGCCCCACCTCGGACCGCGCACGCGAAGGTCTCTTCTCCACCTGGCAGTCCCTGCTCGGCGGCCCCCTGGACGGCGAACGCGTCCTCGACCTCTACGCCGGCTCGGGCGCCGTGGGCCTGGAGGCGCTCTCCCGGGGCGCGAGCCACACACTCCTGGTCGAAGCGGACGCCCGAGCGGCCCGCACCGTCAGGGAGAACGTGAGAAACCTCGGCCTGCCCGGCGCCGAGGTCCGCGCGGGCAAAGCGGAACAAGTCATCAGAAGCGCACCGCCCGCCGAGCCGTACGACCTGGTCTTCCTCGACCCCCCGTACGCCGTCACGGACGACGATCTTCGCGAGATTCTGCTCACACTCCGCTCGGAACGCTGGCTCACCGAAGAAGCCCTCGTCACCGTGGAGCGCAGCACCAGAGGCGGGGAATTCCGCTGGCCCGACGGATTCGCACCACTGAGGTCCCGTCGCTACGGCGAGGGAACGTTTTGGTACGGTCGCGCCGCCTCTACGTGCGAAGACGCACGATGACCGGACCGGAGAGCGAGGGATCACAAGTGCGCCGCGCCGTCTGTCCCGGGTCGTTC
The DNA here is from genome assembly GCF_055584345.1 of Streptomyces sp. NPDC104106. NCBI lineage: Bacteria > Bacillati > Actinomycetota > Actinomycetes > Kitasatosporales > Streptomycetaceae > Streptomyces > Streptomyces sp. NPDC104106. The sequence goes on along the minus strand of NZ_JBVJMF010000008.1, from coordinate 207,142 downwards.
GACCCGATCACCAACGGACATCTCGACATCATTGCCCGCGCCTCCCGGCTGTACGACGAGGTGTACGTCGCGGTGATGATCAACAAGGCCAAGAAGGGCCTGTTCGAGATCGACGAGCGGATCGAGCTGATCCGCGAGGTCACCGCCGACTACGCCAACGTCCGGGTCGAGGCCTTCCACGGCCTCCTCGTCGACTTCTGCAAGCAGCGCGACATCCCCGCCATCGTCAAGGGCCTGCGTGCCGTCAGCGACTTCGACTACGAACTGCAGATGGCCCAGATGAACAACGGCCTCACCGGCGTCGAAACGCTCTTCGTGCCCACCAACCCCACCTACAGCTTCCTGTCCTCCTCCCTGGTGAAGGAGGTCGCGGCCTGGGGCGGCGACGTCTCCCACCTGGTGCCCGCCCCGGTCCTTCAGGCCCTCAACAAGCGTCTGCGCAAGGACTGATGGGGCTACAGTCGTCCCGTCCGTCTCCAACCCGGCTGTAGAGAGTGGCGAGCACAGGTGGACGTGCAGAAGAAGCTCGACGAGATCGTCTCCGCGGTCGCCGGCGCCCGGGCCATGCCCATGTCGGCGTCCTGCGTGATCAACCGCGCCGAGCTGCTCGCGATGCTGGAGGAGGTGCGCCAGGCGCTGCCCGGCTCCCTCGCGCAGGCACAGGAGGTGATCGGCGACCGTGAGCAGATGGTCGAGCAGGCCCGCATGGAGGCCGAGCGGATCATCGAGAGCGCGCACGCCGAACGCGGCTCGCTGATCTCCGACACCGAGATCGCCCGCCGCTCCCAGGCCGAGGCCGACCGGATCCTCGCCGAGGCCCGCCAGGAGGCCGAGGAGGTCCGCGCCGAGGCCGACGACTACGTCGACTCCAAGCTCGCCAACTTCGAGGTCGTCCTCACCAAGACCCTCGGCTCGGTCGGCCGCGGCCGCGAGAAGCTGCTCGGCACCGGCCCCGGCCTGGACGAGCACGGCTACGAGGACGAGGACGCCCCCGAGCGCAGCCAGGACCCCGAGACCCTGCGCCACAACGCCGACGCCTACGTCGACGCCAAGCTGGGCGCCTTCGAGGCGGTCCTCGCCAAGACCCTGGAGGCCGTCGGCCGCGGCCGGCAGAAGCTGCACGGCCGGACCGCCACGGACGACCTCGGCGCCCTCGCCGACGACACCACGACCTTCCAGCACTCCAGCGACGCCGACTACCTCGCCGACCTCGCGGCCCTCGCCGAGCGGGACGCCCCGGCCGAGCGCCCGGACCGGCCCGCGCAGACCCCGCGGCAGCCGTCGTACGAGCCGCAGCCGGCCTACGCCTACGACCAGCAGCAGCCGGACCCCTACGGCGGCTTCCCGCAGCAGCCGGCCTACGGCCAGCAGGACTCGTACGGCTACCAGCAGGCCGACCCTTACTCCCCCGCCTTCAACTACGCTCAAACAGGAGGGGCCCCCACCCAGAACCCGTACGACCCCCAGCAGGGCGCCTACGACCCCCAGCGGGCCGCCTACGACCCTCAGCAGGCCCATCAGCAACAGCAGCCCCAGCACCAGGGCTATGCGCTGGACGAGACCAGCCTCTTCGACACGAGCATGATCAGCGCGGAGCAGCTGCGGGCGTACGAACAGGGCCGGGGCCTGTAGGAAGGCACCCAATTGGGCCGAGAGCGAAAGGTCCAGTATCCTGGCTCTTCGGTCGCGCGTATGTCGGCGATCACCGCTGCCCGGGAACACCGACGGGTGGCGTCCCTTCGAGTTCGAAGATCGAAAGCAGGAATGGCTCCCAACGCCCGCCTCGACCACCGCAAGCCTCTCGTGTTCGACACACACGAGCTGGGGCGGCGTCCTGGCGCGCTCCAGCGCCTGACCCGCACGATCGACGCCCCCGCGGATCTCGGCATCCAGGGAGTCATCGGAGTGCCGGAAGGCGCCCCGCTGGAGCTCGAACTCCGCCTTGAGTCGGTCATGGAAGGGGTGCTCGTCACAGGCACCGCCCGTGCACGGGCCGCGGGGGAGTGCGTAAGGTGTCTGGAGCCGGTCGAGCAGCAGCTCGAAGCGGACTTCCAGGAGCTGTTCTCGTACCCTGACGCCGACGACCGGGGCCGCGTGATCGCGGAACCGGGCGACGACGCCGAGGACGACGAGGACAGGTTCTTCCTCGAGGACGGACTCTTCGACCTCGAACCTCTGCTGCGTGACGCGGTGGTGCTCGCACTGCCGATGCAGCCGGTGTGCCAGGAAGACTGTCCGGGCCTGTGTTCCGAGTGCGGAGCGCGGCTCGCGGACGACCCGGACCACCACCACGACGCCGTCGACATCCGTTGGGCGGCTTTGCAGGGACTCGCCGGTTCACTCGAAGACGGCGAGAAGGACGAGATGAGCGGCGCCGAAGCGGGCGTCGACGAGAAGCAGGAGAAGTAGCCGTGGCTGTTCCGAAGCGGAAGATGTCGCGCAGCAACACGCGCCACCGCCGGTCGCAGTGGAAGGCTGCGGTCCCCACCCTGGTTGCGTGCGAGCGCTGCCACGAGCCCAAGCAGCAGCACATCGCGTGCCCGTCTTGCGGCACCTACAACAAGCGCCAGGTCCTCGAAGTCTGAGCGGGCTGGTGAGAGGCACTGTGTCCACGCCCAAGAAGAACTCCTCCCGCGCGAGCGGGGGCCCGGCGGACAACCAGGCCTCGTCCCACACGCTTCTGGAAGGGCGGCTCGGCTACCAGCTCGAGTCCGCCCTTCTGGTGCGCGCGCTGACCCACCGTTCCTACGCGTACGAGAACGGCGGTCTGCCGACGAACGAGCGGCTGGAGTTCCTCGGGGACTCCGTGCTCGGCCTCGTCGTGACGGACACGCTGTACCGCACCCACCCCGACCTGCCCGAAGGCCAGCTGGCCAAGCTGCGGGCCGCGGTGGTCAACTCGCGTGCGCTGGCGGAGGTCGGCCGTGGCCTCGACCTGGGCGCCTTCATCCGGCTCGGCCGTGGTGAAGAGGGCACAGGCGGCCGGGACAAGGCGTCCATTCTCGCCGACACCCTGGAAGCGGTGATCGGCGCGGTCTACCTCGACCAGGGCCTCGACGCGGCGTCCGAGCTGGTCCACCGGCTCTTCGACCCGCTGATCGAGAAGTCCTCCAACCTCGGTGCCGGCCTGGACTGGAAGACCAGTCTCCAGGAGCTGACCGCGATCGAGGGGCTCGGCGTGCCCGAGTACCTGGTCACGGAGACCGGCCCCGACCACGAGAAGACCTTCACTGCTGCCGCCCGCGTCGGAGGCGTCTCGTACGGCACCGGCACCGGCCGCAGCAAGAAGGAGGCGGAGCAGCAGGCCGCCGAGTCCGCCTGGCGGTCCATCCGGGCCGCGGCGGACGAGCGCGCCAAGGTGGCCAAGGAGCCCGTCAAGGAGACGGCCGACGAGGCCGTCGAGAACGACGAGGCGTCCTCCGCTCCCGCCTGACCCACAGCAGCACCGAGCGCCCGCCCCCGCCGGGATCCACCGGGGGTGGGCGCTCGGCTCATCCACCGCCGCGCCGCACGAGCGCTCCGTACGGGGGTCCTGATGCCCGAGTTGCCCGAGGTCGAGGTCGTCCGGCGCGGTCTTGAGCGCTGGGTCGCCCACCGCACCGTCGCCGATGCCGAGGTGCTGCACCCGCGCGCCGTACGCCGGCACCTCGCGGGCGCCGACGACTTCACGCACCGGCTCAAGGGCCGGCACATCGCCGCCCCCCGCCGGCGCGGCAAGTACCTGTGGCTGCCGCTGGAGGAGACGAACCAGTCGGTCCTCGCCCACCTCGGCATGAGCGGCCAGCTGCTGGTGCAGCCGCACGAGGTGCCGGACGAGAAGCACCTGCGGATCCGCGTCCGGTTCGCCGACTCCCTCGGCACGGAACTGCGCTTCGTGGACCAGCGCACCTTCGGCGGGTTGTCGTTGCACGACAACACCCCCGAGGGGCTGCCCGACGTCATCGCGCACATCGCCCGTGACCCCCTCGACGAAGTGTTCGACGACGAGGCCTTCCACCAGGCGCTGCGCCGCAAGCGCACCACCATCAAGCGGGCGCTGCTGGACCAGTCGCTGATCAGCGGCGTCGGCAACATCTACGCGGACGAGGCGCTGTGGCGCTCCCGCATCCACTACGAGCGCCCGACGGCGAACTTCACCCGCCCGGTCACGGCGGAACTGCTCCGCCACATCCGCGACGTGATGAACGCGGCGCTCGCCGTCGGCGGCACCAGCTTCGACAGCCTGTACGTCAACGTCAACGGCGAGTCGGGCTACTTCGACCGGTCCCTGGACGCGTACGGCCGTGAGGACGAGCCGTGCAAGCGCTGCGGTACGCCGATCCGCCGCCGGCCGTGGATGAACCGGTCCAGCTACTTCTGCCCGACGTGTCAGAGGGCGCCGCGCGTCTCGTCGTAACGCGCGCGGGCCGCGAGGACGTCGTCCATCGCACCCTCCACGCAGTGGATGAGCGCCAGCAGCCGCTCGGCCACCTGGCGGCCCAGGGGAGTCAGTTCGTAGTCGACGCGCGGCGGGTTCGTCGGCTGCGCCTCGCGGTGCACCAGCCCGTCGCGCTCCAGCGCGTGCAGCGTCTGGGACAGCATCTTCTCGCTCACCCCGTCGACCCGGCGGCGCAGCTCGTTGAAGCGCAGCGACCCCTCGTACAGCGCGCCGAGCGTCAGCCCGCCCCAGCGGCCGGTGACGTGCTCCAGCGTGCCGCGCGACGGGCAGGCCTTGGCGAAGACGTCGTACGCGAGGTTGTCGAGGTCCTGGTCCGGGGTGGTGGCGGTCATGGCACAAGGGTACGCCCGCGCAGCGCTAACCGCGAGGTTGCACTAACTGGAAGTTAGTGCTTTCCTGAGGTCACTGCTTTTGAGCTGCTCACTCGCTTTCCAAGGGCCGTCCGATCGAGGAGTCTTCTGTGACCACCCCTGTCGTTTCCATCGCCTACCACTCCGGCTTCGGCCACACCGCCGTCCTCGCCGAGGCCGTCCGCGCCGGTGCCGCCGACGCGGGTGCCGAGGTGCACCTGATCAAGGTCGACGAGATCACCGACGAGCAGTGGGAGACGCTGGACCGCTCCGACGCGATCGTCTTCGGCTCGCCCACCTACATGGGCACCGCCTCGGGCGCCTTCCACGTCTTCGCCGAGGGCACCTCGAACCGGTGGTTCACCCGCGCCTGGCAGGACAAGCTGGCGGCCGGCTTCACCAACTCGGCCTCCAAGAGCGGCGACAAGCTGCACACCCTGCAGTTCTTCCAGACCCTCGCCGCCCAGCACGGCATGACCTGGGTGAACCTCGGCCTGCTGCCCGGCTGGAACGCCAGCACCGCCTCGGAGAACGACCTCAACCGCCTCGGCTTCTTCTCCGGCGCCGCCGCGCAGAGCAACAACGACCAGGGCCCCGAGGGCGTCCACAAGGCGGACACGGCCACCGCCGAACACCTGGGCCGCCGGGTGGCGCAGACCGCGCGGGCGTTCGCGCTGGGCCGGGCCGCCGCCTGACGTCCGCGGAAAAAACCGGGGGACGCGGGCATGCCGGGGCGCCTACAGTCCCGGCATGCCCGAGCTGTGTCTGCTCCACCCGGACCACGCCGCCGCGCTCCTCGTCTTCGAGCGGCAGAACCGGGCGTACTTCGCCGCGTCGGTCCCGGACCGGGGCGAGGACTACTTCGCCCGGTTCACCGAGCGACTGCACGCCCTGCTCGCCGAGCAGGAAGCGGGCATCTGCTACTTCCACGTGGTGACCGGCGCCGACGGCGAGGTGCTCGGGCGGGTCAACCTCGTGGACGTGGCGGACGGCGAAGCCGCCCTCGGCTACCGCGTCGCCGAGCGCGCGGCCGGACGGGGACTCGCCACCTGGGCCGTGCGGGAGGTGTGCGCCCTGGCCGCCGAGCGGTACGGACTCACCGCCCTGAGGGCCGCCAGCAGGCTTGAGAACGCGGCCTCGCGGGCCGTGCTCGCCCGCACCGGCTTCACCGTCGTAGGCGAGACGCGGCTCAGCGGCCGCCCCGCACTGACGTACCGGCGCGCACTGTGACGCCCCGCGGCGTCAGTACCCGAAGTCCTGCGTCCACCAGGGGCCGCCCGAACCGAAGTGGACGCCGACACCGAGGGTCTTGAAGTCGCAGTTCAGGATGTTGGCCTTGTGGCCGGGGCTGTTCATCCAGGCCTGCATCACGGCCGCCGCGTCCGCCTGGCCGCGGGCTATGTTCTCGCCGCCCAGGTTGCTGATCCCGGCAGCCGCAGCCCGGTCCCACGGCGACTTGCCGTCCGGGTCGGTGTGGTCGAAGAAGCCCCGCGCGGCCATGTCGTCGCTGAACACCTCGGCCAGCTTGGTCAGCGAGGAGTTCGCCGCCAGCGGGGTGCACCCGACCTTCGCGCGCTCCTCGTTGACGAGTTTGAGCACCTCGGCCTCGGCGGCGGTGGCCTGCGCCGACACCGGCGCGACGCCCGCCGCGGGCGCCCTGCCCGCCGTACCCGACGGGGTGCCCGGCGGCTGCGAGGCGGTGTCCGCGGGCGCCGGCTTCGCGGACGCGGACTTCGGCGGGGTGGGCGTCGGGGAGGCCGACGCCGAGGGGGAGGCGGTGGGGGACGTGGAGGCGGACGCGGAGGCCGACGGGCTCGGGGACCCCGGGCGGGTGGCGGTCCGGTCGGCGCCGGAGCCGCCCTCGCGGACGCCCGCGCTGCCCGACATCCCGCCCTGCTCGGTCGCCGTGTCGCTCGGCACGTCCGCCGCCTGCACCCGCTCGCCGCCGGTGGTGTCCGTGCCGCCGCCGAGCCGGTAGTGCTCCAGGCCCGGCACCACACCGGTGGCCACGGCCGCCGTGCCGAGCGCGAGGGCCGCGGCCGTACCGAGGAGCCCCGCCCGCACCGGCCGGCCGCCCTTCCTGCGGCGCCGGTGGCCGGGGGCGTCGCCGGACGGGGTGAAGCCGCCGCCCGCGCGGGGGTAGCCCGGGCTGTCGTCGTCGGCGAAGAGATAGGCGTGCGCCCTGGTGTCCCCGTCGGTGTACGCCGTGGAGTACGCCTCGGGGTTCAGGTACGGCGCTATGCCCCGGGGTGCCCGGTCATCCCGGTAGACGTCCAGCGCGTACGGGTCCCGCGGCCGCGGGTCACCGGGGGAGGAGTCCGCCGAGGAGGACCGCACGTACGAGCCCTGCAGGTACGAACCCTGCACGTACGAGCCGCGCGGCGGCGGGTCCTCGGGGTACGGGGTCTGCGAGGCCGGGTCCTGCGGGTACGGGTCCTGCGGCTGCGGGCGCTGCACGACGTACGAGCCCCGCAGGTACGTGCCTCGCTGCGGGGAGTCCGGTATGTGCGCGTCCCGGGGGTGCGGGACCTGCGGCCCGTCGCTCCCGGCGGCGGAGCCGCTCGTCTGCGTACCCCCCGCGGCGCGGCCCGTGGCGGCGCGGCCGGCGGCGGAGCGTCGGTGCCGTCCCATGTCCTTGCCCTCTTCCTCGTCCTCGCGGGCGACCCGGCGGCTGGTGGCGAGCGCCTCCCTCTGGCCAACCCGACTTCACTCGATCGAGTGAGTTTCATATGAGATTCATCGGGTGCGGACGCTACCCCATGGCGCCCGACGGCGATGTGTTCCGCACGACATCGGCCGGTTAGGTTGCACCCATGAGCGAGGATGTACGGCTGGTCGCCTGGGTGCGTGGACACGTGCAGGGCGTGGGATTCCGCTGGTTCACGCGAGCCAAGGCGCTGGAGATCGGCGGCCTGAGTGGTTTTGCTCTCAATTTGGCCGACGGCCGGGTCCAGGTGGTCGCGGAAGGGCCGCGCGAGGGCTGCGAGGGGCTGCTCGACTGGCTCCTGGGCAGCGACACGCCCGGGCGTGTGGAGGGCGTCACCGAGATCTGGGACACACCCCGCGGCGGCTACGACGGCTTCGCCATTCGCTGACCCGGGGCACGCGGTGTCGCACGAGTGGGCGTACGGGGAGCCGCCGGGGGCGTGCGCGGAAAGCGGAAACGGCCTGGTGGTTGCCAAGAAGAGCCCGGCATGGCAGGCTCCCCTGCTACGACTGATCGACACGCCCCGAGGCACCGGAAGAGTCGCCGCGCCGCCGATTTCCCGGCCGCGTGCCCCCGGTTCGCCCACCAATACGGGGCGTGATCGTGTTGACCGTCAAACTTTTTGGTGAGACGCTGAAAGCCCCGCGCACCTTAGCTGTTTGGCATGAAGCAACAGCAGAGCAACACCCGGATGTGCCAAGCACCGCGGGTGCGAATCCCTCACGACCCACACCGCATCGGTCGGTCACTCAGTGTGGAGGACCATCCATCATGGCAAAGGCGCTTCTCGGTTACGTCGGCGGCTCCGACCCTCGACTCCTCGCCGAGATGCGACGGTTGCAGCAGCGCGTGCAGGACCTGGAGTCCGAGCTGGTACGGATCCAGGCGGAGAACGACGCGCTGACGGCTGCCGCCTCTCAGGACAGGATCATGGAGAGCATCGACGCACACCAGGCGGAGCCTGCGCTCACCTGATTACTGCATCGCTCCACGACAGCAGTCGCAGTGATCGGGCTGCCGTATCAACCGCTCAGTTGATCGGACGGCTGCGACCCAGCCGTCTCAGAGTTGCAAGGGACGCTTCGGCGTCCCTTCGTTCTTTTCCCCCGCATCCTTTCACCCTCTTCAACGTACGGTGTGCCCTGCATGTTCACCGGCGAAACCGCGCGGCCCGGAGGGTTCATGGAGCGAGACAGCGGCGCCCGGTAGAGTCCGGCGGCGTGCACCTCAAGGCCCTGACCCTCCGTGGGTTCAAGTCGTTCGCCTCGGCGACCACACTCCGGTTCGAACCGGGCATCACGTGTGTCGTCGGACCGAACGGCTCGGGCAAGTCCAATGTCGTGGACGCGCTCAGCTGGGTCATGGGCGAACAGGGCGCCAAGTCGCTGCGCGGCGGCAAGATGGAGGACGTCATCTTCGCCGGCACCACCGGCCGCCCGCCGCTGGGCCGCGCCGAGGTGTCGCTGACCATCGACAACAGCGACGGCGCCCTCCCGATCGAGTACGCCGAGGTCACCATCACGCGGATCATGTTCCGCAACGGCGGCAGCGAGTACCAGATCAACGGTGACACCTGTCGGCTCCTCGACATCCAGGAACTCCTGTCGGACTCCGGCATCGGCCGCGAGATGCACGTCATCGTCGGCCAGGGCCAGCTCGACTCCGTCCTGCACGCCGACCCCATGGGCCGCCGCGCCTTCATCGAAGAGGCGGCCGGCGTCCTCAAGCACCGCAAGCGCAAGGAGAAGGCGCTGCGCAAGCTGGACGCGATGCAGGCCAACCTCGCGCGCGTGCAGGACCTGACGGACGAACTGCGCCGCCAGCTCAAGCCACTCGGCCGCCAGGCGGCGGTGGCGCGCCGCGCGGCCGTCATCCAGGCGGACCTGCGTGACGCCCGGCTGCGCCTGCTCGCCGACGACCTCGTACGCCTCCGCGAGGCCCTCAAGACCGAGATCGCCGACGAGGCGGCGCTGAAGGAGCGCAAGGAGGCCGCAGAACAGGACCTCAGGAAGGCCCTGCAGCGCGAGGCCCTCCTGGAGGACGAGGTACGGCAGCTCGCGCCCCGCCTGCAGCGCACCCAGCAGAGCTGGTACGAGCTGTCGCAGCTGGCCGAGCGCGTGCGCGGCACGGTCTCGCTGGCCGACGCGCGCGTGAAGAGCGCGACGTCCGCGCCGCCCGAGGAGCGGCGCGGGCGCGACCCCGAGGACCTGGAGCGCGAGGCCGCCCGCGTCCGCGAGCAGGAGGCCGAGCTGGAGGCCGCCCTGGACGCGGCCCAGCACGCCCTGGACGACACGGTCGCCCACCGCGCCGAGCTGGAGCGGGAACTGGCCGTCGAGGAACGCCGGCTGAAGGACGTGGCCCGCGCCATCGCCGACCGCCGGGAGGGCCTGGCCCGGCTGTCCGGCCAGGTCAACGCGGCCCGCTCACGCGCGGCCTCCGCCCAGGCCGAGATCGACCGGCTGGCGGCGGCCCGCGACGAGGCGCGGGAGCGGGCGGTCGCCGCGCAGCAGGAGTACGAAGCCCTCAAGGCCGAGGTGGACGGCCTCGACGCCGGCGACGCGGACCTCGCCGAGCAGCACGAGGCGGCCAAGCGGCGACTGGCCGAGGCGGACACCGCCCTGAGCACGGCCCGCGAGGCACTCACCGCGGCCGAACGCCGCCGCGCCGCGACCCAGGCCCGCCGGGAGGCATTGGCCCTGGGGCTGCGCCGCAAGGACGGCACCGGCATACTGCTGGGCGCCCGCGACCGCCTGACGGGCGTCCTCGGGCCGGCGGCGGAACTCCTGACCGTCACGCCGGGCTACGAGATCCCCCTCGCCGCGGCGTTCGGCGCGGCGGCGGACGCGATCGCCGTATCCACCCCGGCGGCGGCGGCCGAGGCGATCCGCCTGCTGCGCAAGCAGGACGGAGGCCGGGCGGCACTGCTGCCGGCGGGGGACGCGGGCAACGGCGCCGCCGCCCCCGACGCGCCCGCGGAGGCAGACCTCCCCGCCACGGCCCTCCCCGCCACGGCCCTCCCCGCCGAGCGACTCGTGCGCGGCCCCGCCGATCTCATGCCCGCCGTCCACCGCCTCCTGCGGGGCATCGTCGTCGTCGGCACCCTCGAAGACGCCGAAGACCTGGTCTACGCCCACCCTCACCTCACCGCCGTCACCGCCGAGGGCGACCTCCTCAGCGCCCACTTCGCCCACGGCGGCTCCGCGGGCGCGCCCAGTCTGCTGGAGGTGCAGGCCTCCGTCGACGAGGCCGCCGCCGAGCTGGCCGAGCTGGCGCTGCGCTGCGCGGAGCTGACCGAGGCGCAGCGGGCGGCGGCCGGGCGGCGCACCGAGGCCGCCGCCCTCGTGGAGGAACTCGGCGAGCGGCGCCGGGCCGCCGACCGGGAGAAGTCGGCCGTCGCCCAGCAGCTCGGCCGGCTCGCCGGGCAGGCGCGCGGTGCCGCCGGGGAGGCCGAGCGGTCCGCCGCCGCTGCCGCGCGTGCGCAGGAGGCGCTGGACAAGGCCGTACAGGAGGCGGAGGAGCTGGCCGAGCGGCTGGCCGTCGCCGAGGAGGAAGCCCCTTTCGGGGAGGACGGTGCGGAGGAGCCCGACACCTCGGTGCGCGACCGGCTCGCCGCCGACGGCGCCAACGCGCGGCAGACCGAGATGGAGGCCCGGCTCCAGGTCCGCACCCACGAGGAGCGGGTCAAGGGGCTCGCCGGGCGGGCCGACTCGCTCGACCGCGCCGCCCGCGCCGAGCGCGAGGCACGCGCGCGTGCCGAGCGGCTTCGTGCCCGGCTGCGGCACGAGGCGGCCGTCGCCGGGGCCGTCGCCTCCGGCGCCCGCCAGCTGCTCGCCCACATCGAGGTGTCCCTCGCCCGCGCCGAGCGGGAACGCTCCGCCGCCGAGGCGGCGAAGGCGCGGCGCGAGCAGGAGCTGACCGCCGCGCGCACCGCAGGCCGCGAACTGAAGTCGGAACTCGACAAGTTGACGGATTCGGTGCACCGCGGCGAGGTACTCGGCGCCGAGAAGCGGCTGCGGATAGAGCAGCTGGAGACCAAGGCGCTGGAGGAGCTGGGTGTCGAGCCGGCGGGACTGGTGGCGGAGTACGGGCCGCATCTGCCCGTGCCGCCCTCGCCCCCCGCCGACGGCGAGGTGCTGCCCGAGGACCCGGAGCATCCGCGCAACCAGCCCCGGCCCTTCCACCGGGCCGAGCAGGAGCGGCGGCTCAAGGCGGCCGAGCGGGCCTACCAGCAGCTGGGCAAGGTCAACCCGCTGGCGCTGGAGGAGTTCGCGGCGCTGGAGGAGCGGCACAAGTTCCTCAGCGAGCAGCTGGAGGACCTGAAGAAGACCCGCGCCGATCTGCTGCAGGTGGTGAAGGAGGTCGACGAGCGCGTCGAGCAGGTCTTCACCGAGGCCTACCGGGACACCGCCCGCGAGTTCGAGGGCGTCTTCAGCCGGCTCTTCCCGGGCGGTGAGGGGCGGCTGATCCTGACCGACGCGGACAACATGCTCGCTACCGGTGTCGACGTCGAGGCCCGGCCGCCGGGCAAGAAGGTCAAGCGGCTCTCCCTGCTGTCCGGCGGCGAGCGCTCGCTGACGGCGGTCGCGCTGCTGGTGTCGATCTTCAAGGCCCGGCCGAGCCCCTTCTACGTCATGGACGAGGTCGAGGCCGCGCTCGACGACACGAACCTGCAGCGGCTGATCCGGATCATGCAGGAGCTGCAGGAGGCCTCGCAGCTGATCGTGATCACCCACCAGAAGCGCACGATGGAGGTCGCCGACGCGCTCTACGGCGTGTCGATGCAGGGCGACGGGGTGTCGAAGGTCATCTCCCAGCGGCTGCGGTAGCGGCTGCCCCGACCGCTTCAAGATCCATTCAGAGATCAACTCACCTCGTGTTCACTTCTTGAACAGGAGGTGAGCGGGCATATCTGAAAACTCACAGCCGTTGAACTATTGACTTCGAAACTTGAAGGCATAGTCTCTGCAACGTTGCTTTTACCTTCAGGTGTAAGCGGCGTGAACGTATGCGCCACTGGAACCCAGAGATCCGGACACCTGGAAGGGCTCGCCCCCACCCGGCAGCGTTGCCGTGGCCCGAGGAGATTCACGTGACCAGCACAGCGCAGGCACCTCAGTCAGGAGCCGGAACGGCTCATCCCGATCACCTCGGGCACGTCATCTTCATCGCGGCGGCTGCCGCCATGGGCGGCTTCCTCTTCGGCTACGACAGCTCCGTGATCAACGGCGCGGTCGAGGCCATCCGCAGCCGCTACGACATCGGCTCCGCCGCCCTCGCCCAGGTCATCGCGATCGCACTGATCGGCTGTGCCGTCGGCGCCGCCTACGCCGGCCGCATAGCCGACCGGATCGGCCGCATCCGTGTCATGCAGATCGCCGCCGTCCTGTTCACGGTGAGCGCCATCGGCTCGGCGCTGCCCTTCGCGCTGTGGGACTTCGCCCTGTGGCGCATCGTCGGCGGCTTCGCCATCGGCATGGCCTCCGTCATCGGCCCCGCCTACATCGCCGAGGTCGCCCCGCCCGCCTACCGCGGCCGGCTCGGCTCCTTCCAGCAGGCGGCGATCGTCATCGGCATCGCCATCTCGCAGCTGGTCAACTGGGGTCTGCTCAACGCGGCGGGCGGCAACCAGCGCGGCCACCTGATGGGCCTGGAGGCCTGGCAGGTCATGCTCGGCGTGATGGTCGTCCCCGCCGTCCTGTACGGCCTGCTCTCCTTCGCGATCCCCGAGTCCCCCCGCTTCCTGCTCTCCGTCGGCAAGCGTGAGCGCGCCAAGGGGATCCTCGCCGAGGTCGAGGGCAAGGACACCGACCTGGACGCCCGCGTCGCCGAGATCGAGCACGCGATGAGGAGCGAGCACAAGTCCACCTTCAAGGACCTGCTCGGCGGCGGCTTCTTCTTCAAGCCGATCGTCTGGATCGGTATCGGCCTGTCGGTCTTCCAGCAGTTCGTCGGCATCAACGTCGCGTTCTACTACTCCTCGACGCTGTGGCAGTCGGTCGGCATCAACCCGACGGACTCGTTCTTCTACTCCTTCACGACGTCGATCATCAACATCATCGGCACCGTGATCGCGATGATCTTCGTGGACCGCATCGGCCGCAAGCCGCTCGCCCTGATCGGCTCGGTCGGCATGGTCGTCGGCCTCGCGCTGGAGGCCTGGGCGTTCAGCTACCACCTGGTCGACGGCAAGCTGCCGAGCACCCAGGGCTGGATCGCCCTGATCGCCGCCCACCTGTTCGTGCTCTTCTTCGCCCTGTCGTGGGGCGTGGTGGTCTGGGTCTTCCTCGGCGAGATGTTCCCCAACAAGATCCGCGCCGCCGCCCTGGGCGTGGCCGCCTCCGCGCAGTGGATCGCCAACTGGGCCATCACCGCGAGCTTCCCGTCGCTGGCCGACTGGAACCTGTCCGGCACGTACGTGATCTACACCGTCTTCGCGGCGCTCTCCATCCCGTTCGTCCTGAAGTTCGTCAAGGAGACGAAGGGCAAGGCGCTGGAAGAGATGGGCTGATCCTCCCCGAGGACGCCCTCCCGGACCGAGGAGAAGGGGCCAAGTCCCCGCTGCCCCTCTCCTCGTACCATCCGCCGCCCCCGCCCCGGCCACTGCCCGGAGCGGGGGCGGCGGTGTCGTACCCGCGTACCGGGTCAGCCGCCGAGCGCGGGCAGCACCCGCTGCGCGAACAGCCGGAGGCTGCGCCACCCCTCGTCCACCGGCATCCCGCCCGCCAGCGGATGCAGGACGAGGTTGTCCAGCCCCTGCGCCAGGCACTGCTCCGGCGTGAGGACGCGGTACACGCCCTCCGCGCGCAGCTCCGCCACCGTCGTGGCCGCCGACCGCACCGCCGAGCGGATCCGCCCCGACTGCCAGGAGGCGTACGTCCGCGCCTCGTGCAGGAAGTGCTCGCCGTACCGGGCCCACGCCCGGTCCGGGTCCTCGGCCAGGTGCAGCAGGGGCGTCTGCGGCCCGGGCATCATGACCCAGCCCTGCGTGCCGTACTCGGTGAGCTTCTCCTTGTAGTACGCCTCCAGCTCCGGCAGGTGCGCGCTCGGGAAGAACGGCAGGCCCAGCCGGGCGGCCCGGCGGGCCGCGGCCTTCGAGGAGCCGCCGACCAGCAGCAGCGGGTGCGGCTCGGTGAACGGGCGCGGGGTGAGCCGTACCGTACGGCCCCGGTACGTGAACTCCTCGCCGGACCAGGCCGCCAGCAGGGTCCGCAGCAACTCGTCCTGGAGCCCGCCCCGGCGCGTGAAGTCCACGCCGAACAGGGCGTACTCCTCGGGCCGGTAGCCGATCCCGGCCACCGTCACCAGTCGCCCACCGCTCAGCAGATCCAGTACGGCGATCTCCTCGGCCAGCCGCAGCGGGTCGTGCAGCGGACCGATCACCGCCGACACGGTCACCGCGATGTTCCGCGTCGCGCCGAACACCGCGCCCGCGAAGACGAACGGCGACGGCAGCCAGTTGTTCCCGGCGCCGTGGTGCTCCTCGGTCTGCACGGAGCTGATCCCGTGCTCGTCGGCGTAGGCGGCCATCTCCACGGCGGCCCGGTACCGGGCGCTGAGGGCGGCGGGCGTGGCGCCCGGGGCGACGAGGTTGAAACGGACGACCGTGACGGGCATGGAAAAGTCCCCCTCCGGTGCGATGCGGTGGAGGGGGACGCTAGCTGACGTGGCGTCAGATGGCCATGGGCGGGCGGAGGCAGGCTCGCGGGACGACCGAGACCGGATCCAGAGCCGAATCCGCACCCACCGGTCCCCGGGCGGAGTCCGAGCGGGGCCGGATCGCCCTGTGGCTCGTGCCGGAGGACCTGCGGTGGCTCGCCGGCCACTGCTGCTGTCCGGACGATGCCGGCCAGGAGGCGAAGGACCGCTGCTCACGCCTCCGGTTCCGGGCGAGCGCGGCCCTGCAGCAGAGCGGCCGGCCGGGCTGAGAGGCGTCAGACGCCGACGGTCGCGCGTTCCCCGGCGGGCTCGGCGGCCGGTACCGGCTTCGCCGCCGCAGGCTTCGGCAGAACCAGGTACAGCAGGCCCGAGATCACGATCGTGGCGACCCAGCCGAGGCCGTACTGGCCGATCACGTTGTTCTTCGCGAGCGGGCCGGTGAACCAGTCCGAGGTGGTGAACATCAGGCCGGCGACCAGGCCGATCGCCCAGGCGGCCACGGCCGCGGGGGAGAAGCCGCCCTTGTACCAGTAGGCGCTGGTGCGGGTCGTGTCGGCCATCGCCCGGCCGTCGTACTCGGTACGGCGCAGCATGTCCGCGCCGAACACGCCGACCCACGCGGAGAAGGCCACCGCGAGCAGGGAGAGGAAGGCGATGAACGATCCCATGAAGCTCGTCGCCACCAGCATCAGCACCCCGCCGAAGGCCAGCGAGATCACCGCGTTGACGGAGACGGCCCAGTGCCGGGGCACCTTGAAGCCGAGGGTCTGCGCGGTGAAGCCCGCCGAGTACATCGACATCGAGTTGATCAGCAGCATGCCGATCAGCGCGATGCACAGGTACGGAACCGCGATCCAGGTCGGCAGGATCTCGCCGAGGAAGGACACCGGGTCGGTCGCCGAGGCCAGGTCCGGCGTGGAGACCGCCATCACCGCGCCCATCAGGACCATGGGCAGCACGACGATGCCGGCGCCGCCCACCGCCGTACCGACGATCGCCTTCGAGGACGCCGTGCGCGGCAGGTAGCGGGTGAAGTCCGGCGCGGTCGGGATCCAGCTGACACCGCCCGCCGCGATCATGCCGACACCGGTGATCACCGCGGCCGTGGAGCCGCCGCCGTGGTGCAGCACCTTCGACCAGTCCGTGTTCGCCACCAGGTAGACGAGGACGAGCACCGAGAAGACGCCGAAGAGGTAGGTCGCGTACTTGTTGCACTTCTGCACGGCGTTGATGCCGAGGCCCGAGATCGCGAAGGTGGCCACCACGAACACCAGCAGCGTCACCATGTCCAGCACGCTGTTGGCCTTGATGCCGAACAGGATGTCCAGGATGGTGAGCATCGCGTAGGCGCCGGTGACCGCGTTGATCGTCTCCCAGCCCCAGCGCGCGACCCAGATCAGTGAACCGGGCAGCAGATTGCCGCGCTGGCCGAACACCGCGCGCGACAGCGCCATGCCGGGCGCACCGCCCCGCTTGCCCGCGATGCCGATCAGGCCGACCAGGCCGTACGACACGATCGGCGCCGCCGCCGCGACCACGAGCGCCTGCCAGATGTCCAGGTGGTAGGCCACGACGAGGCTCGCGCCCATCGTCAGCAGCAGCACGCTGATGTTGGCGCCGACCCAGGTCGGGAACAGCTCACGGGTCTTCGCGGTGCGCTCGTGATCCGGGACCTGCTCGATGCCTCGGGTCTCGAGAGCGCCTTCGGTCTCGACGGTTTTGCTCATGGAAAAGGGGCCTGCCATGGGGGGAAGGGGAACGGTCGGGACTCTACGCGCGTCAATGGAGTCGCCACCATCGTACTTTGCTCCGACTCCACGCCGTATGTGGCGTTTGTCTCTGGGAGGAAGCCACAAACGGGGTCCCGCCGCGACCCATGGCTGATACTGGAGCCGTTATGGAAACCGTCATCCTTGCTGTAGTCATCGCCGTGGTCGTGCTCGGCGCGCTCGGCGGGCTGATCGTGGGCACCCGGCGCCGCAAGCCGCTGCCTCCGCCGCCCCCGAAGACGCCCGACATCACCGCGCCCCCGGCCGAGCCGCACGTCGGCGACGAGGCCGAGACACCGCGCGACGAACCGCGCCGGACCATTGAGGAGGTGGATCTCCCCGGCGGCCCCGCACCGGTCGCCGTGGAGGAGCCCCCTGCCGCCGTCGAGGCCCCCGAGATCGAGATCCCGGAGCCCACCGCGGGCCGGCTCATCCGGCTGCGCGCCCGCCTGTCCCGCTCCCAGAACGCCCTCGGCAAGGGCCTGCTCACGCTCCTGTCGCGCGAGCACCTGGACGAGGAGACCTGGGAGGAGATCGAGGACACGCTGCTCACCGCCGATGTCGGCGTGCAGCCCACCCAGGAACTGGTCGAGGGCCTGCGCGAGCGCGTGAAGGTCCTCGGCACCCGCACCCCCGAGGAACTGCGCGGCCTGCTGCGCGAGGAGCTGCTCAAGCTCGTCGGCACCGAGGTCGACCGCACGGTCAGGACCGAACCCGAGGACCGCAAGCCCGGCATCGTGATGGTCGTCGGCGTCAACGGCACCGGCAAGACCACCACCACCGGAAAGCTCGCGCGCGTGCTCGTCGCCGACGGCCGCAGCGTCGTCCTCGGCGCCGCCGACACCTTCCGCGCCGCCGCCGCCGACCAGCTCCAGACCTGGGGTGAGCGCGTCGGCGCCTACACCGTGCGCGGCCCCGAGGGCGGCGACCCCGCCTCCGTGGCCTTCGACGCGGTCAAGGAGGGCAAGGAGATGGGGGTCGACGTGGTCCTCATCGACACCGCCGGCCGTCTGCACACCAAGACCGGCCTCATGGACGAGCTGGGCAAGGTCAAGCGGGTCGTGGAGAAGCACGCGCCGCTCGACGAGGTGCTCCTGGTCCTCGACGCCACCACCGGCCAGAACGGCCTCGTCCAGGCCCGGGTCTTCGCCGAGGTCGTGGACATCACCGGCATCGTGCTGACCAAGCTCGACGGCACCGCCAAGGGCGGCATCGTCGTCGCCGTCCAGCGCGAGCTGGGCGTGCCGGTCAAGCTCGTCGGACTCGGCGAGGGCGCGGACGACCTGGCGCCGTTCGAGCCGGAGGCGTTCGTGGACGCGCTGATCGGCGACTGACCGCACACGACGTCCGCCGTGCCGCGAGAAGCGCCCGACCCCAAGGTGCAGTGGGGGGCGGGCGCTTCGCCTTGTGCGCGGGGGAGGAACTGCTACGCCCGTGCCCGCGACCGGTGCGCGACATACGCCAGCGTGCCCAGCACCAGCCGGGCCGCCGGAGGGGCCGTCGCCGAGTCCAGCGCCGGCGGGCGCAGCCAGCGCACCGGGCCCAGGCCGCCCCGGTCGGAGGGCGGCGCCGTGATGGCCGTACCGGGGCCGAGACCGCGCAGGTCCAGGGCCGAGGGGTCGTCCCAGCCCATGCGGTAGAGCAGCCGGGGCAGGTCGGCGGCGGCGCCGGGCGCGACGAAGAAGTGGGCGCGGCCGTCGGGGGTCGCGGCCACGGGGCCGAGCGGGAGTCCCATGCGCTCCAGCCGGGCCAGGGCGCGCCGGCCGGCCGCCTCGGAGACCTCGATGACGTCGAAGGCCTGGCCCACCGGCAGCATGACGGCCGCGCCCGGGAACTCCGACCAGGCCTTGCTCACCTCGTCCAGCGTCGCCCCGGCGGGCACCTGGGGTGCGAAGTCCAGTGGATGGGCCCCCGGTGCCGGGCAGTCGGCACGCCCGCAGGAGCAGGCGCCCGCCGCGGCCCGCGCGCCCGGCACCACGTCCCAGCCCCACAGTCCCGTGAACTCGGCGACGGCCGTGCACTCCGAGGACCGGCCGCGCCGGCGCGCGCCGGAACGGATCTCGCGGATGCCGCCGATCGTGAAGCCCATGCCCCCTCCAACGGGTCCGGCGCGCCGGTGGTTACGACACGGAACGGGACGAAAGCGGAACGTGACGTCAAGCCTCCGCCTTCCCGCCCCGGCCGTCGATCAAGCGCGAGGTCAAGGCAGCGCCTGGAAGCGCTCGAGGTGGCGCAGCAGGGCATGTGCGCCCCCGGCATGCTTCACTCCGCCCACTTCCGGCCGTCCTATGTCAAGTGAATCGTGTTCTGGGGATCGCGAGTTCATTCGAAGGGGTGGCGAATGGTGGCGATTCCTGGATCGCCATGGCTGGACCAGTGATCGTAGGATTACTGTGAGTGTACGAGCCCTCCGGGCATATGCATCCATGGGTATGCCGGAGGCGAGTCGTCAACTCGTTCGAAGGGTGACAAGTGGCGGGCGAGAGGCCGTATTTACCGGCATTCTGATAGGGCTTGGCGCACGCGGCGGCAAGTGGTCTCAGGGATGGGGGCGTTCCAGTGAGCGGCAACGACGGTAGCGGGACGAACGCTGACAAGCGCCCCAACGAGCTGCTCGGCTCGTGGTTCGTGCGCAGTGGCTGGTCCAAGGGCGAGTTGGCCCGACAAGTGAACCGCCGGGCACGCCAGTTGGGCGCCAACCACATCTCCACCGACACCTCGCGCGTACGGCGCTGGCTGGACGGCGAGAACCCCCGCGAGCCGATCCCGCGCATCCTCTCGGAGCTGTTCTCCGAGCGCTTCGGCTGCGTGGTCTCCATCGAGGACCTCGGCCTGCGCGCCGCCCGCCAGTCACCCTCCGCGACCGGCGTCGACCTCCCCTGGACCGGCCCGCAGACGGTCGCCCTGCTCAGCGAGTTCTCGCGCAGCGACCTGATGCTCGCCCGGCGCGGCTTCCTCGGCACCTCCCTCGCCCTGTCCGCCGGTCCCTCCCTCATCGAGCCCATGCAGCGCTGGCTCGTGCCGAGCCCCGCCTCCCCGGTCCCCGCCGAGCCCCAGCCCGTCCTCGACGCCCGCCGCCCCGGCAGGCTGTCCAAGCCCGAGCTGGACCTGCTGGAGCACACCACGCGGATGTTCCGCCAGTGGGACGCCCAGTGCGGCGGCGGCCTGCGCCGCAAGGCGGTCGTCGGCCAGCTCCACGAGGTCACCGACCTGCTCCAGGAGCCCCAGCCCGAGGCCACCACCCGCATCCTGTTCAAGGTCGCCGCCGAACTGGCCGAGCTGGCCGGCTGGATGTCGTACGACGTGGGACTGCAGCCCACCGCGCAGAAGTACTTCGTGCTGGCCCTGCACGCCGCCAAGGAGGCCGGTGACAAGCCCCTGGGGTCCTACATCCTGTCCAGCATGAGCCGCCAGATGATCCACCTCGGCCGGCCCGACGACGCCCTGGAGCTGATCCACCTCGCCCAGTACGGCAGCCGCGACTGCGCGAGCCCGCGCACCCAGGCCATGCTGTATGCGATGGAGGCGCGCGCGTACGCCAACATGGGCCAGCCCGGCAGGACCAAGCGCGCCGTCCGCATGGCCGAGGACACCTTCGCCGAGGCCGACGAGTGGGACGAGCCGGACCCCGACTGGATCCGCTTCTTCTCCGAGGCCGAGCTGTACGGCGAGAACTCCCACTCCTACCGCGACCTCGCCTACGTCGCCGGGCGCAGCCCCACCTACGCCTCCCTCGCCGAGCCGCTCATGCAGCGCGCGGTGGACCTGTTCGCCCAGGACGAGGTGCACCAGCGGTCGTACGCGCTGAACCTGATCGGCAAGGCCACGGTGCATCTGCTCCAGCGCGAGCCCGAGCAGGGCACGGCATACGCCTCCCAGGCCATGGAGATCGCCAAGAAGGTCCGCTCCGAGCGTGTGAACACCCGTATCCGAAAGACGGTCGACACGGCCGCACGGGACTACGGCGACCTCGCCGTCGTCATAGACCTCACCGACCAGCTCGCCGTGGACCTCCCCGAGACCGCCGAGGCCGTCTGACCCACCCGGCACCCAAGCCCCGGCCGCGGCCGGGCCTCCCGAACTGCCCGACTCGGCTCCCCCACGCCAGGTCATCGAGAGGTCCGCCGCGGCCGGCCCCGTGCCGGTCGCGGCACGGCGGCGATCGGCACCACCGAGATCCCGCAGTTCATCCATGCGTAACACGCACGGCGCCTTCGTCACCCCGGCGAAACAACGAGGGGCTTTCACCGAAACCGCGCTGCGCCAGTCTCTGGCGCATAACCGGCCGGCCCCTCACACGACCGGACCGCCCAGGCACCGCCCGCACGGGGCCGTAGAACCGACGAGGAGACGCCGATGGCCCCAGCCATCACGCTTGCCGCGGAGGCACCCAAGCTGTCGTCCGCGAACACAGGCTTCATGCTCATTGCTTCCGCCCTGGTGCTGATCATGACCCCGGGTCTCGCCTTCTTCTACGGAGGCATGGTCCGGGTCAAAAGCACCCTCAACATGCTGATGATGAGCTTCATCAGCATGGGCATCATCACCATCCTCTGGACGCTCTACGGCTTCTCCCTCGCCTTCGGCACGCACAACGGCCTCATCGGCTGGAACTCGAACTGGTTCGGCCTCAGCCACATCGGCCTGACCGAGCTGTGGCCCGGGTACACCATCCCGATCTTCGTCTTCATGGTGTTCCAGATGATGTTCGCCATCATCACCCCGGCCCTGATAAGCGGCGCCCTCGCGGACCGCGTGAAGTTCTCGGCCTGGTGTCTGTTCATCGCCCTGTGGGCCACGATCGTGTACGTCCCGGTCGCCCACTGGGTGTGGGGCTCCGACGGCTGGGCCTTCAAGCTCGGCGTGATCGACTTCGCGGGCGGTACGGCGGTCCACATCAACGCGGGCGCGGCGGCGCTCGGTGTCATCCTCGTCATCGGCAAGCGCGTCGGCTTCAAGAAGGACCCGATGCGCCCGCACAGCCTCCCGCTGGTCATGCTCGGCGCCGGGCTGCTGTGGTTCGGCTGGTTCGGCTTCAACGCGGGCTCCTGGCTCGGCAACGACGACGGCGTCGGCGCGCTGATGTTCGTCAACACCCAGGTCGCCACGGGCGCCGCCATGCTGGCCTGGCTCGCCTACGAGAAGATCAAGCACGGCGCGTTCACCACGCTGGGCGCCGCCTCCGGCGCGGTCGCCGGTCTGGTCGCGATCACCCCCTCCGGCGGCGCGGTCTCCCCGCTCGGCGCCATCGCCGTCGGTGCCATCGCCGGTGTCGCCTGCGCCGCGGCCGTCGGCCTGAAGTTCAAGTTCGGCTACGACGACTCCCTCGACGTGGTCGGCGTGCACATGGTCGGCGGCATCATCGGCTCCCTGCTGATCGGCTTCTTCGCCACCGGCAAGGGCCAGTCCACCGCGACCGGCGTCTTCTACGGCGACCACTCCTTCACCCAGCTGTGGAAGCAGTGCGCCGGTGTCGGCGCCGTCCTCGCCTACTCCCTCGTCGTCTCCGCGGTCCTCGCCCTCCTTCTCGACAAGACGATCGGCATGCGGGTCACCGAGGACGAGGAGATCTCCGGCATCGACCAGGCAGAGCACGCCGAGAGCGCCTACGACTTCAGCGGCACCGGCGGCGGTGTCATCGGCTCCGCCGCCCACGCCTCTGCCCTGGCCGCCGTACAGACCAAGAAGGTGGACGCATGAAGCTCATCACCGCCGTCGTCAAGCCCCACCGGCTGGACGAGATCAAGGAGGCCCTGCAGGCCTTCGGTGTCCACGGGCTGACGGTCACGGAGGCCAGCGGTTACGGTCGGCAGCGGGGACACACCGAGGTCTACCGGGGTGCCGAGTACACCGTCGACCTGGTGCCCAAGATCCGCATCGAGGTGCTGGCCGAGGACGACGACGCCGAGCAGCTGATCGAGGTCATCGTGAAGGCGGCCCGCACCGGCAAGATCGGTGACGGCAAGGTCTGGGCCCTGCCGGTCGACACGGCCGTACGGGTCCGCACCGGCGAGCGCGGCCCCGACGCGCTCTGATCCGACCATTGTGAGAACGGGAGTCGCCGGGTGACGGGAACGGACATGCGGACCGGAGCAGAGGACTCGGGACCCAGCGGCTACGCGGCGGCCCGGCTGCGCCTCCTCACCGAGGGGGCGCGGTCCGGGCCGCCGCGCCGTGCCGCCCTCGCGGAACTGACCGACGACTGGCTCACCGGGCTGTTCACCGCGGCGGCCGAGGGGCGCACGGGCGTCTCGCTGGTCGCGGTCGGCGGCTACGGCCGCGGCGAGCTGTCCCCGCGCAGCGACCTGGACCTGCTCCTGCTGCACGACGGTGGTGACATCGAGGCGGTGGCCGCGCTCGCCGACCGCCTCTGGTACCCGGTCTGGGACCTGGGCCTGGCCCTCGACCATTCCGTGCGGACACCCGGAGAGGCGAGGAAGACCGCCGGCGACGATCTGAAGGTCCAGCTCGGTCTCCTGGACGCCCGGCACCTCGCCGGCGACGCCGGCCTCACCGCCTCTCTGCGCACGGCCGTCCTCACCGACTGGCGCAACCAGGCCCCCAGGCGCCTGCCCGAACTCCAGGATCTGTGCGTCGAACGCGCCGAGCGGCAGGGCGAGTTGCAGTACCTGCTGGAACCCGACCTGAAGGAGGCGCGCGGAGGGTTGCGCGACGCGACCGCCCTGCGCGCCGTCGCCGCCTCCTGGCTCGCCGACGCCCCGCGCGAGGGCCTCGCCGACGCACGCCGGCGCCTGCTCGATGTCCGCGACGCCCTGCACCTGACGACGGGCCGCGCGACGGACCGGCTGTCGTTGCAGGAACAGGACCAGGTGGCGGCCGAGCTGGGGCTGCTGGACGCCGACACGCTGCTGCGGCAGGTCTACGAGGCGGCCCGCGTCATCTCGTACGCCAGTGACGTCACCTGGCGCGAAGTGGGGCGCGTCCTGCGCTCGCGCGCCGTACGGCCGCGGCTGCGCGCCATGTTGGGCGGTGGCAAGCCGGTCACCGAGCGCTCGCCGCTCGCCGAGGGCGTGGTGGAGCAGGACGGCGAGGTGGTGCTCGCCCGTGCCGCGCGCCCCGAACGCGACCCCGTGCTGCCGCTGCGCGCCGCGGCCGCCGCCGCCCAGGCCGGCCTCCCGCTCTCCCTGCACGCCGTCCGGCGCATGGCCGCCCTCGCGCGCCCTCTGCCCACCCCCTGGCCCGCCGAGGCCCGTGAGCAACTGGTCACCCTGCTCGGCTCCGGCCGCCCGACCGTCGAGGTCTGGGAGGCGCTGGAGGCCGAGGGCCTGATCAGCCGCCTGCTGCCGGACTGGGAGCGGGTCCGCTGCCGCCCCCAGCGCAACGCGGTCCACATCTGGACCGTCGACCGGCACCTGATCGAGACGGCGGTCCGCGCCTCCGAACTGACCCGCCGCGTCAGCCGCCCCGACCTGCTCCTGGTCGCCGCCCTGCTGCACGACATCGGCAAGGGCTGGCCCGGCGACCACTCGGTGGCGGGCGAGATCATCGCCAAGGACGTGGCCGCGCGGATCGGCTTCGACCGCGCGGACGTGGCTGTGCTGTCGGCACTGGTCCGCCACCACCTCCTCCTCATCGAGACGGCCACGCGCCGCGACCTGGACGACCCGGCCACGGTCCGCTCGGTCGCCGAGGCGGTCGGCACGCAGAGCACCCTGGAACTGCTGCACGCGCTGACGGAGGCCGACGCCCGCGCCACCGGCCCGGCCGCCTGGTCCTCCTGGCGCGGCTCCCTCGTCGCCGACCTGGTCCGGCGGGTGTCGGCCGTCCTGGCCGGGGACACGCCCGACGAGCCCGAGCCGGCTGCCGCGCCCACCGCCGAGCACGAGCGCCTCGCCATCGAGGCCTACCGCACGGGCGGCCCGGTCCTCGCGCTGCGCGCGCAGCCGGAACCGGTCGCCGAGGACGAGCCCGTCCAGGAACCGCTGGGCGTCGAGCTGCTCATCGCCGTACCCGACCAGCCCGCGGTGCTCCCCGCGGTCGCCGGGGTCCTCGCCGTGCACCGCCTGACCGTCCGCACGGCCGAGCTGCGCACCCTGCGCCTGCCGGACGACGTCGAGGACGGCGCGGTCCTGCTGCTCAACTGGCGGGTCGCCGCCGAGTACGGCTCCCTGCCCCAGGCCACCCGGCTGCGCGCCGACCTCGTGCGCGCGCTCGACGGCACCCTGGACATCGCCGGCCGCCTCGCCGAACGGGACGCGGCCTACCCGAGGCGCCGCGGCTGGCCGGCCCCGCCGCCCCGGGTGACCGTCGCCCCGGCCGCCTCCCACCACGCCACGGTGATCGAGGTCCGCGCCCAGGACGCGCCGGGCCTGCTGCACCGCATCGGCACGGCCCTGGAGAAGGCGGGGGTGCGGGTGCGCAGCATGCACGTCAGCACGCTCGGCTCGAACGCGGTGGACGCCTTCTACGTCACGACGGGAACGGGGGCGCAGCTGCCGGCGCGGGACGCGTCGTCGCTGGCGCGGGTGCTGGAGGAGACGTTGCGGGCGTGACCGCGCGGGTGACACGCCGTTGACAGGGCGTGGCCTGCGCAGACGTGGAGGTGACGCGGGACGGCTCTCCACGGCCGCCACGCACGCCACATGGTCCCTGCCCCCGCGCGGAGCGTCCCGCTCGCCGGATGCGCCGGGCGGGGACCGTCGCCTTGCCGGGCCAGATACCCTGGAGGGCAGCCCAGACCACTTCCGACCCCGAGGACCGACGCCGCCGTGTTCGATACTCTCTCCGATCGCCTTTCAGCGACCTTCAAGAACTTGCGCGGCAAGGGGCGCTTGAGCGAAGCGGACATCGACGCCACGGCGCGCGAGATCCGCATCGCGCTCCTCGAAGCCGACGTGGCCCTCCCGGTCGTCCGTACGTTCATCAAGAACGTCAAGGAACGGGCCCTCGGCGCCGAAGTCTCGCGCGCGCTGAACCCCGCCCAGCAGGTCCTGAAGATCGTCAACGACGAGCTGGTCACCATCCTGGGCGGCGAGACCCGCCGGCTGCGCTTCGCCAAGCAGCCGCCCACCGTGATCATGCTGGCCGGTCTCCAGGGTGCCGGTAAGACCACCCTCGCGGGCAAGCTCGGCCGCTGGCTGAAGGAGCAGGGCCACTCCCCGCTGCTGGTCGCCTGTGACCTCCAGCGCCCGAACGCCGTCAACCAGCTGAGTGTCGTCGCCGAGCGCGCCGGCGTCGCCGTGTACGCCCCCGAGCCGGGCAACGGCGTCGGTGACCCGGTGAAGGTCGCCGAGGACTCCATCGAGTTCGCCAAGGCCAAGGTCCACGACATCGTGATCGTGGACACCGCCGGCCGCCTCGGTATCGACCAGGAGATGATGCAGCAGGCCGCGGACATCCGCGACGCCGTCTCCCCGGACGAGATCCTCTTCGTCGTCGACGCGATGATCGGTCAGGACGCGGTCAACACCGCCGAGGCCTTCCGCGACGGCGTCGGCTTCGACGGCGTGGTGCTCTCCAAGCTCGATGGCGACGCCCGCGGTGGTGCCGCCCTGTCGATCCGGCAGATCACCGGCAAGCCGATCATGTTCGCGTCGAACGGCGAGAAGCTGGACGACTTCGACGCCTTCCACCCGGACCGGATGGCCTCCCGCATCCTCGACATGGGTGACCTGCTCACCCTGATCGAGCAGGCGGAGAAGACCTTCAGCCAGGAAGAGGCCGCCAAGATGGCCTCGAAGCTGGCGTCCAAGAAGGGCCAGGACTTCACCCTGGACGACTTCCTGGCCCAGATGGAGCAGGTCCGGAAGATGGGCAGCATCAGCAAGCTGCTCGGCATGCTCCCGGGCATGGGCCAGATCAAGGACCAGATTCAGAACATCGACGAGCGGGACGTCGACCGCACCGCCGCGATCATCAAGTCGATGACCCCGGCCGAGCGCCAGGACCCGACGATCATCAACGGCTCGCGCCGCGCCCGTATCGCCAAGGGTTCCGGTGTCGAGGTCAGCGCCGTGAAGAACCTGGTCGAGCGGTTCTTCGAAGCCCGCAAGATGATGTCCCGCATGGCCCAGGGCGGCGGCATGCCGGGCATGCCGGGGATCCCGGGCATGGGCGGCGGCCCCGGCCGGCAGAAGAAGCAGCAGAAGAAGGCCAAGGGCAAGCAGCGCTCCGGCAACCCGATGAAGCGCAGGCAGCAGGAGCTGGAGGAGGCCCAGCGCCGCGAGGCGGCGGCCCAGGGCGGGAACGCCTTCGGGCTGCCGCAGCAGGCCGGCCAGGACTTCGAGCTGCCGGACGAGTTCAAGAAGTTCATGGGCTGAGCCGGGGCGAGGGCTGTCTCACCAAGCCCTCGCACGGGGTTCGCCCTGGTTTCACCGCTGCGCATGCCACGGGTTGGTCATTGTCGTAACGTCCGGATATGACCAACCCCGCGCCGCCGCGCAAGTCGCCCGACCAGCCCTGGCGTACCGAAGGCGCCCCCGAGGAGCCGCCGAAGCAGCCGCCCGGTGGCCCTCGGCTGCGCGGGGGCTGGTGGCGGCTGATCCTCACCGCGTTGATCGTGTACCTGATCGCCAACCTGGTGCTGTCGTACGTCGACCAGGCCAACGAGCCGACGATCTCGTACACCGAGTTCAGCAGGCAGGTCAACGACGGCAATGTCGCCAAGATCTACGCCAAGGGCGACTCGATCCAGGGGCAGCTCAGGAAAGAGCGGAAGAACCCCGGCGGCGGCACGTACACCAAGTTCAACACCGAGCGGCCGTCCTTCGCGAACGACAATCTCTGGTCGAACCTGACCAAGCACAACGTCACCGTCACGGCCCAGCCCGTCGTGCAGCACCGTAGCTTTCTCGCCAATCTGCTGATCTCGCTGGCGCCGATGCTGATCATCGTCGCCCTGTGGATCCTCGTCGCGCGGCGGATGAGCGCGGGTCTCGGCGGCGCGGGCGGCATGCTCGGCCGCAAGGCGCCGCCCAAACCGGTCGAGCTGGTGGCGGGGGAGAAGCGCACGACCTTCGCCGACGTGGCCGGCATCGACGAGGTCGAGGGCGAGCTGAACGACGTCGTCGACTTCCTGAGGAACCCCGACGCCTACCGCCGCATGGGCGCCAAGATGCCCCGCGGCGTGCTGCTCGCGGGCCCGCCCGGCACCGGAAAGACGCTGCTCGCGCGCGCGGTCGCCGGCGAGGCGGGCGTGCCCTTCTTCTCGGCGTCCGCGTCCGAGTTCATCGAGATGATCGTGGGCGTGGGCGCCTCGCGCGTGCGGGAGCTGTTCGCCGAGGCCCGCAAGGTCGCCCCGTCGATCATCTTCATCGACGAGATCGACACCATCGGGCGGGCCCGCGGCGGCGGCGCGTCCATGGGCGGGCACGACGAGCGCGAGCAGACCCTGAACCAGATCCTGACCGAGATGGACGGCTTCTCCGGCTCGGAGGGCGTCATCGTCATCGCGGCCACCAACCGCGCCGACATCCTCGACCCGGCACTGACCCGCCCCGGCCGCTTCGACCGGATCGTCCAGGTCGCGCCGCCGGACCGGGGCGGCCGCGAGGCCATCCTGGAGATCCACACCCGCGACATCCCGCTCGCCGAGAACGTCGACCTCGCCCAGGTGGCCCGTACCACCCCGGGCATGACCGGCGCCGAGCTGGCGAACCTCGCCAACGAGGCCGCGCTGCTCGCGGTCAAGCGCAAACAGCAGGCGGTGACCCAGTCCGACCTCTCCGAGGCACTGGAGAAGATCCAGCTCGGCGCCGAGCGCGCGCTGGTCATGCCCGAGGAGGAGCGCCGGCGCACCGCCTACCACGAGAGCGGGCACGCGCTGCTGGGCATGCTCCAGCCGGGCGCCGACCCCGTCCGCAAGATCACCATCGTGCCGCGCGGCCGGGCCCTCGGCGTCACGCTCTCCACGCCGGACGCGGACAAGTACGCGTACACCGAGGAGTACCTGCGCGGCCGGATCATCGGCGCGCTCGGCGGAATGGCCGCCGAGCAGGTCGTCTACGGGGTGATCACGACCGGTTCCGAGAGCGACCTCGAACAGGTCACCAACATCGCGCGCGGGATGGTGTCGCGCTGGGGCATGAGCCGTGAGGTCGGCCGGCTCTCCGCGCTCCCGAACGACGCCCAGCAGGCCTACGGCCTCGCCGCCGCCCCGCAGACGCTGGACGCCATCGACACCGAGATGCGCCGGATCGTGGACGAGTGCTACGAGGAGGCCTGCCGCAAACTCCGCGACCACCGCGACCAGTTGGACGCCCTCGCGCAGGCGCTGCTGGAGAACGAGACGCTGGAGGAGGCGGACGCGTACCGGATCGCCGGGATCACGCGTCTGGCGAAGGACGTCGATTCCTAGGGTCCTCAGGGCACGCGCGCGATGAGGTACCGGAACACGTTCGGCATCCACACGGTCCCGTCCGGGCGCCGGTAGGGGTGCAGCGCCTCGGCCAGCTCCTTGTCGACCTGCTTGGCGTCCGTCGCCGCGATCGTCGCGTCGAACAGGCCCGTCGACAGCAGGCCGCGTACGGCGCTGTCGAGGCCGGCGTACCCGAAGGGGCAGGCGACCCGCCCCGAGCCGTCCGGCTTGAGCCCGGCGCGCTGCGCTGTCTCCTCCAGGTCGTCCCGCGCGGCGGGCCGCCAGCTGCCCGCGCCGTACAGCGGATCGGCCAGCTTCGCCGCCACCCGCAGCACCGAGGAGGTGGCGCACCGCTCCGGCGGCCCCCACCCGGCGAGCACCACGGCGGCTCCCCGCACGGCCGACGGCAGGGCCTGCGCCAGCACCTCCCCGAGCCCCTCGAAGTCCCCGGCCAGACATCCGGCCGGCTCGAAGGCGGTCACCAGGGTGTACGTGCCCGCGGTGCCGTCGGCCGTGGCGGCGGGCGGTTCGGCGATGAGCCGGACGCGGGCGCGCGCACGCGAACGCGCGTGTTCCGGGCGCCCGTCACGGCTCGCGCGGAGGCCGGGCAGGCCGCCGTCCGCGCCGCGCGGGGCGGGCGGCAGGAGACGCTCGCGGGCCAGGGCGAGGCGTTCGGGGCAGGTGGCGTCGCATCCCGTGACCGCGGCCCCTCTGGCGGCGGCCATCAGCAGGGCGAGCCCCGAACCGCAACGCAGGCCCAACAGCCGTGTGTCGGGGCCCACTTCAAGTCGTTCGTAGACGGCTTCGTAGAGCGGGACCAGCATCCGCTCCTGGATCTCGGACCAGTCACGCGCGCGTGCGCACAGGTCCACGCGGGGTGCGCAGTCCGCGTGGTCCAGGTGCTGCCGCACGAGCACAGGTGTCATAGGTAAGCGCCCCAATCCGCCGACAGTTCGCCGCCGCGCCCGGTCGCCTGGCCCCCGTGCCGTGCGCGGGCACGTCCCACGTATGCCAGGTAACTCCCGGCTCGCGGTGGCGTCCAGGGGTCGTGGAGCCCCGCTTGGGCTCCGGGCGCCTGTGTGGCGAGATTTCACGTCCCGGCAATCTGAGTGGCCGTACGGTGTGCGCTCCCGGCGACGGGGCCGGTGCCAGGGGGTCGGGCGGTGCGCGGTAACGTCACGACCGCCACGGACGCTGTTCACGGTGTGGCGGTGCGCCGAGCGCGGCCGAAACGCCTCTTGCGCACCCGCCGCCCGGGGCACTACTCACCGGGTCGTACGGCGGACTACGCACCAGCTTGGTACGAGCTGTGCGCCTTCTCCGCAGATCAGCGCACCCGCCCTCGTCAGGGCGCATCAGCGGCAACTGACGGGTACGTGCAAATTATTTGAGATGACCCGGAATAGGAACACATTCGTGCTCCCGCTCGTTGTCATTACGTGAGCACGACACAGACACCACCTGTTCTCGCCGCGGAGCTGGCACAGGCGTGGGCCGACATTCAGCGGTACCACCCCGAGCTGCCGGATCTCGCCGCGCCAGAGTCCCTGATCGGAGAGTCGTCGTCCGCGTGCGGACACGAGCTCTCCTTCGAGCGACTGCTCCATGAGGCAGTCC
The DNA here is from genome assembly GCF_055584345.1 of Streptomyces sp. NPDC104106. Classification (NCBI taxonomy): domain Bacteria; kingdom Bacillati; phylum Actinomycetota; class Actinomycetes; order Kitasatosporales; family Streptomycetaceae; genus Streptomyces; species Streptomyces sp. NPDC104106. Next base: position 176,289 of record NZ_JBVJMF010000008.1, on the reverse strand, counting down.
ACGGCATCGCCGCCGCCCGCGGGATCCGCGACACCTCCCGCGCCGGCCGCTACCACAACCGCCGCTTCCTGGCGATCGCCGAGGAGCTGGGCCTGGACCACCCCGAGGAGCCGCACCCGAGCAGCGGCTTCTCCCTGGTCACGCTCAACCCCGAGGCGAAGCGGCGCTACCGCCCGACCATCGAGCGGCTCCAGCGCGCGCTGAAGGCCCACACGGCGGCCACGTCCTCCGACACCACCCGCAGCTTCCGCGGCCCCGCCGCCCGGCACGGCTCCTCCGGCGGAGGTGTCCGCGTCAAGGCGGTCTGCGACTGCGGCCGCAACGTCCGGGTGGTCCCCTCGGTCCTGGCCCAGGCCCCGATCGTCTGCGGCGGCTGCGGCAAACCGTTCAGAATCCCGGAGGTCGCCGGGGCGGCGTGATCGCGTTCGGCCACGGAACACCGGCATCTCGTGGGTGCCGGTAGGAGGCCTCCGGGCCGGCGCGCAGCACCGGGGCAGCACCCGACGTACGGTCACCTCCGCGCCGGGTGCCTCCCAGGCATGCCCAGCCGCAGCTCACTCCACCCTCGGCCAAAAGCGACCCGTGGGGTGTGGCACAATGGCTAGCTGTACTCGACAGCCGCACAGGACCCCTCTCTCCTCCGGCTGACGCGTCCATCGGGCACTCGGGTACCGCAACCCCACGCGGCAGCTCGCCGTGCCCAACCACGTCAAATCCAGGAGAACCCACTCCCGTGGCAGTCAAGATCAAGCTGAAGCGTCTGGGCAAGATCCGTTCGCCTCACTACCGCATCGTCGTCGCCGACTCCCGTACCCGCCGTGACGGCCGGGCCATCGAGGAGATCGGCAAGTACCACCCGACCTACAACCCGTCGGTCATCGAGGTGGACGCCGAGCGCGTGGCGTACTGGCTGGGTGTCGGCGCGCAGCCGACCGAGCCCGTCCTCGCCATCCTGAAGAAGACCGGCGACTGGCAGAAGTTCAAGGGCGAGCCGGCTCCCGCGCCGCTGCTCGTCGCCGAGCCGAAGGCCGCGCGTCCGTCGTTCGAGGCTCTCGGCGGTGACGACGAGGGCAAGGGTGAGGCGATCACCCAGAAGAAGAAGGCTGAGAAGAAGGACGAGGCGGCTGCCGAGTCCGAGTCGACCGAGGCCTGAGCAGCATGCTCGAAGAGGCGCTTGAGCACCTCGTGAAGGGCATCGTCGACAACCCTGACGATGTGCAGGTCGCCTCGCGCAACCTGCGCCGCGGGCGCGTGCTGGAGGTCCGGGTCCACCCCGACGACCTCGGCAAGGTGATCGGCCGCAACGGCCGTACCGCGCGCGCTCTGCGCACCGTCGTGGGCGCCATCGGCGGCCGCGGTGTCCGTGTCGACCTCGTCGACGTGGACCACGTCCGCTGACGCTTCATCGCAACCGGCTCGGGCCGGGGAGGGCCACTGGGCCGTCCCCGGCCCGCAGTCGTATGAGCCTCGCGGCTCTCGTCGTTCCGACAGGAGATCAAGCACAGTGCAGCTGGTAGTCGCACGGATCGGCCGCGCCCACGGCATCAAGGGCGAGGTCACCGTGGAGGTACGTACCGACGAGCCGGAGCTGCGGCTCGCCCCCGGCGCCGTCCTGGCCACCGACCCGGCCTCCACCGGACCGCTCACCATCGCCTCCGGCCGCGTCCACAGCGGCCGTCTCCTCCTGCGTTTCGAGGGCGTCACCGACCGCAACGCGGCCGAGGCCCTGCGCAACACCCTCCTGATCGCCGACGTCGACCCCGAGGAACTGCCCGAGGACGAGGACGAGTACTACGACCACCAGCTCATCGACCTCGACGTGGTCACCGCCGACGGGCTGGAGGTCGGCCGGATCACCGAGATCTCGCACCTGCCCTCGCAGGACCTGTTCATCGTGGAGCGCCCCGACGGCAGCGAGGTGCTGATCCCCTTCGTGGAGGAGATCGTCACCGAGATCGACCTGGAGGAGCAGAAGGCCGTCATCACGCCCCCGCCCGGTCTGATCGACGACCGCGCCGTGATCGCCTCCGCCCGGGAGGACGAGGGCCCGCAGGACGAGGGCCCGCAGGACGAGCGCCCGCAGGACGAGGGCCCGCAGGACGAGGGCCCGGAGGACGCGTCGTAATGCGCCTCGACGTCGTCACGATCTTCCCCGAGTACCTGGAGCCCCTGAACGTCTCCCTCGTCGGCAAGGCACGCGCGCGTGGGCAGCTCAACGTCCAGGTGCACGACCTGCGCGAGTGGACGTACGACCGGCACAACACGGTCGACGACACACCGTACGGCGGCGGCCCCGGCATGGTCATGAAGACCGACCCCTGGGGCGACGCCCTCGACACGGTCCTCGCCGACGGCTACGAGACCGGCGCCCGGCGCCCCGCGATCATCGTGCCCACGCCCAGCGGCCGCCCCTTCACCCAGGAGCTGGCCGTCGAGCTGTCCGAGCGCCCCTGGCTGATCTTCACGCCGGCCCGCTACGAGGGCATCGACCGGCGCGTCATGGACGAGTACGCGACCCGCGTGCCGGTCTACGAGGTCTCCATCGGCGACTACGTCCTCGCGGGCGGCGAGGCGGCCGTCCTCGTCATCACGGAGGCCGTGGCTCGGCTGCTGCCCGGTGTCCTCGGCAACGCCGAGTCCCACCGTGACGACTCCTTCGCGCCCGGCGCCATGGCAAGCCTGCTGGAGGGCCCCGTCTACACCAAGCCGCCCGTCTGGCGCGGCCGGGAGATCCCGGACGTGCTGCTCAGCGGCCACCACGGCAAGATCGCCCGGTGGCGCCGCGACGAGGCGCTGAGGCGCACGACCGCCCACCGGCCCGACCTGATCGAGCGCTGCGCACCCGAGGCCTTCGACAAGAAGGACCGCGAGATGCTCTCCATCCTGGGCTGGGAACCGGACCCCGAGGGGAAGCCGTTCGGCCGATTTTGGCGGCGGGCCGGGGGCATGGAACAATAGACCGCTGTTGTGCGCCCGTCCGGCGTGCGCCCCTGCCACAGGGGGACACGACGCCCGCCCCGACCCGCACGGCAGACCTCTTGTACACCTAGTTTCCGTTGATGACCTGTGGCATCAGCGAAGAAAGCAGACGAAATGTCTCACCTGCTCGACACCGTCGACGCCGCGTCGCTGCGCAGTGACATCCCGGCCTTCCGCCCGGGTGACACCGTCAACGTCCACGTCCGCGTCATCGAGGGCAACCGCTCCCGTGTGCAGCAGTTCAAGGGCGTCGTGATCCGCCGCCAGGGCTCCGGCGTCCGCGAGACCTTCACGGTCCGCAAGGTCTCGTTCTCCGTCGGCGTCGAGCGCACCTTCCCGGTGCACACCCCGATCGTCGAGAAGATCGAGCTGGTCACCCGTGGTGACGTGCGCCGCGCCAAGCTGTACTACCTCCGTGAGCTGCGCGGCAAGGCCGCGAAGATCAAGGAGAAGCGCGAGAGCTGAGCGCTTGCCGGGGTCCACAGCCCGGCGGGATAGCATCTCGCCCCGATGGACACCGAAGCACAGCCGACGGAACGCGACCGCTCCTCCCACCCGGGGTCCCCGGGGCCGGGGGAACGGTCGCGTTTCGCGTTGGTGTCGCGGTTCACCGAGTGGCTGCCGGGCGGCCGGATCACCCTCACCCTCGCCGCCTGCCTGGCCTTTCTGCTGGTCCTCAACGCCTTCGTGGTGCAACCGTTCCAGATTCCGAGCGGATCCATGGAAGAGGGCTTGAGGATCGGGGACCGCGTTCTCGTAAATAAGTTGGCGTACCGTTTCGGTGCCCAGCCGCAGCGCGGCGACGTGATCGTCTTCGACGGATCGGGGTACTTCGGGGACGCCGACTACGTCAAACGCGTGGTCGGGGTGGGGGGCGACCATGTGGTCTGCTGCGACAAGAAGGGACGGATCGAGGTGAACGGCCGCGCGGTCGACGAGTCGTCCTTCCTCTACGCCGGGGACAGCGCCTCCAGCGTGCCCTTCGACATCGCCGTGCCCGAGGGGCGCCTGTTCGTCCTCGGCGATCACCGCAGCGACTCCAGCGACTCCCGCGACCATCTCGGCTCGCCCGGCGGCGGCATGATCCCCGTCGGCGACGTCATCGGCCGGGCCGACTGGATCATCTGGCCGTACGGCCACTGGACGCATCTGACGCGGCCTTCCGCGTACGCGCGCGTGCCGTCCGCGGAGCGGTCCGCAAGGGCCGGTGAGCATGGGTAACCGCGGCAAACCCCGCGGGGTGCCCGCCGCCCCCGCCGACAACCTGCTGCCCACCGGGGCACGCCGCACCTCGGCGCCCGGCGGCGGCCGCACGCGCGCGGAGCGGCGCAAGCTCCAGCGCAAGGTCAAGCGCAAGCGCAGGCGGTCAGCCGTTCGTGAGATCCCTCTTCTGGTCGGTGTCGCCGTCCTCATCGCGCTCGTCCTGAAGACGTTCCTCGTCCAGGCATTCGTGATCCCGTCCGGCTCCATGGAGCAGACGATCCGGATCGGCGACCGGGTCCTGGTCGACAAGTTCACCCCGTGGTTCGGCGCCGAGCCGCAGCGCGGGGACGTCGTCGTCTTCCACGACCCGGGCGGCTGGCTCGCGGACGAGAAGACCACCAAGAAGAACGACCCCATCGTCGTCAAGCAGTTCAAAGAAGGCCTCACCTTCATCGGCCTGCTGCCCTCGGACAACGAGAAGGACCTGATCAAGCGGGTCATCGGGGTCGGCGGCGACCACGTCAAGTGCTGTGACGCACAGGGACGGATCACCGTCAACGGCACCCCGCTCACCGAGGGCAACTACATCTACCCGGGCGACGCCCCCTCCGCCATGCGCTTCGACATCACCGTGCCCAAGGGCCGGCTGTGGGTGATGGGCGACCACCGGGGCAACTCCGCGGACTCCCGGTTCCACATGAACACGCCCTACGGCGGCACGGTCTCCATGGACTCCGTCGTCGGCCGCGCCGTCGCCATCGGCTGGCCCTTCGACCACTGGACCCGCCTGCAGGAACCTAAAACCTTCGCAAGCGTCGCCCACCCCGTGTCGGGGACGGCCGCCGCTCCCCGGCTGTCGCATAGGGTTGCCCCCGAGAATCCGAACGCAATGACCCGGCTCCCGACCCCTGCGGAACTCCCGCTCGTTATGGGAGTGGTGGGCCTGCGCCGTGTCACGGGCAGGCGGCGACACAGAGTAAGGAGTTGGCGTGGGGGATGTGGCGGTTGGCGCACGGTCGGGACACGACGGCGAGGAGCACCGCGGGCACCCCGTGGAAGCGAACGCCGACGACCCGGACGGGGCCATGACCTCCGGGAATGAGAAGATGACGGGCGACGACGACACACCGGGCGACGAGCAGCGGCCCCCGGTCGGCGACGCGGGCACGGGCGAGAGCGCCGGCCCGCCGAAGAAACCGCGCTCCTTCTGGAAGGAGCTGCCGATCCTCATCGGCATCGCCCTGGTCCTGGCGCTGCTGATCAAGACGTTCCTGGTGCAGGCGTTCTCGATTCCGTCCGACTCGATGCAGAACACCCTTCAGGTGGGTGACCGCGTCCTCGTCGACAAACTCACCCCCTGGTTCGGCTCCGAGCCCGGACGCGGCGAGGTCGTCGTCTTCCACGACCCGGACAACTGGCTGGCGGGCGAGCCGGCGCCGAACCCGAACCCGGTGCAGAAGGTCCTCAGCTGGATCGGCCTGATGCCGTCGGCGGAGGAGAAGGACCTGATCAAGCGCGTGATCGGGGTCGGCGGTGACACGGTCGAGTGCAAGAACTCGGGCCCGCTGCTGGTCAACGGCCACCCGCTGAACGAGCCGTACGTCTACCCCGGCAACACGCCCTGCAGCGTGGACGACCAGGGCGGACAGTTCAAGGTGACGGTCCCCAAGGGCTACATCTGGGTGATGGGCGACCACCGCCAGAACTCCCGCGACTCGCGCTACAACCAGACCGACAAGCACCACGGCATGGTCCCGGTCGGCGACGTCGTGGGCCGTGCGATCGTCAAGGCCTGGCCGATCAACCGCTGGGGCACTCTGCCGATCCCGGACACCTTCGACCAGCCCGGCCTGGACAAGCAGGCCTCGGCGTCCGCCGCCCTGACGGTGGCCCCGCAGGGTGTGGCCGTCGCGGCGGTGCTGCCGGTGGTGGTGTGGCGGCGCGGCCGCAGGGACCGGCTGGAGTCCAAGGTGCGGCGGACGGAGTCCGCGGTGAGCCGGTGAGCGGCTGGTGAGCGTCCGGTGAAGAGGGCCGGGGCGGCCACCGGTCCTTTCCGGAACAGGGGCTGCCGGGCCTCGGTACCGCCGGGTAGGGTGCGGGTCCATGAGCGGCGAGAGCACGACGCGTACGGCCCCGCGCAGCGGCGGGGCAGGCACGGCACAGACCGGCGGCGGCCGGCTCGGGCAGCGGTTGTCCGGGGTGGTCGTGGCACTCGGTCTGGTGCTGTTCCTCGGCGGGTTCGCCTGGGCAGCGGTGACCTACCGGCCGTACACCGTGCCCACCGGCTCCATGACGCCCACCATCGACGCCGGCGACCGTGTGCTCGCCCAGCGCGTCCAAGGCGCCGACGTGCGGCGCGGTGACGTCGTCGTCTTCGAGGACAAGACATGGGTCTCGGGCTCCAAGCTCGTCAAGCGGGTCGTCGCGGTCGGCGGTGACACCGTGTCCTGCTGCACGGACGGCAAGCTGACCGTCAACGGCAAGCAGATCGACGAGCCGTACCTGCCCAAGGGCAGCCTGGCGGAGATGCAGAACTTTCCGAAGGTGACCGTCCCACCGGGCCGGCTGTTCCTGCTCGGTGACGAACGCCAGGGCTCGCTGGACTCCACGGCCCACCTCACCGACGTGGCGAAGGGCACGGTCTCGCGCGACGCCGTCTCCGCGCGCGTGGACGCCGTCGTCTGGCCCTGGAAGGGCATGCTGGGGCGCCCCACCGGCTTCGAGGCCCTCGGATCCCTCTCCCAGCCGGGTCCGCTGCGCACCATCGAGCTGCTGATCGCCGCCGGCGCCGTCCTGGTCCTGGCCGGTGGCGCCTACGGCCCGATCGCCGCCCGCGCGGGCCGCTCCCGCGCCCGTACCGCCCGCCCGGAGGCGGCCGGTGCCCGCTGAGGCCGCGCGGCCGGGCGAGGACGCCTGCGAGGGCGGTCTGCGCAAGGTGGCCCGGGTGGTCCTCCTGGACCCGGACGACCGCATCCTGCTCCTGCACGGCCATGAGCCGGGGAACCCCGCCGACGACTGGTGGTTCACCCCCGGCGGCGGTCTGGAGGGCGCCGAGACGCGCGAGGAGGCCGCGCTCAGGGAACTCGCCGAGGAGACGGGCATCACCGAGGTCGTACTCGGCCCGGTGCTGTGGCGGCGCACGTGCTCCTTCCCCTTCGCGGGCCGTCGCTGGGACCAGGACGAGTGGTACTACCTGGCCCGTACGGCGCAGACGGCGACCTCGCCGGCCGCGCTGACGGAGCTGGAACGGCGCAGTGTCGCCGGAGCGCGCTGGTGGACGTGCCAGGAACTGACCCGGGCACATGAGACGGTGTATCCGACCAGACTCGCCGAGCTGCTCCAGCGGCTGCTCGACGAGGGTCCCCCGGCCAGGCCCGTGACCCTCGACACGGAAATCGTCTGAGGACACCCGGGACTGGCGCACAATGGTGGGATCGCACGGCTGAAGGGGAACATGCCATGAGCGCCGAGGACCTCGAAAAGTACGAGACCGAGATGGAGCTGAAGCTCTACCGGGAGTACCGAGATGTCGTCGGTCTGTTCAAATTCGTGATCGAGACCGAGCGGCGCTTCTACCTCACCAACGACTACGAGATGCAGGTGCACTCGGTCCAGGGCGAGGTCTTTTTCGAAGTGACGATGGCCGACGCCTGGGTCTGGGACATGTACCGGCCGGCTCGCTTCGTCAAGCAGGTCCGCGTCCTGACGTTCAAGGACGTGAACATCGAGGAGCTGAACAAGAGCGACCTGGAGCTTCCGGGCGGCTGATGACCCGGGTGTTCCCGGCATGGCCGGGCCCACTCGATCGGGTGACGAAGTTTTCCACAACCGCCGAGTAGCTCACCAAGATCAACAACGTACGGCCGGATGCGTGACCGTTGGCGCCGAAAGGTGGTGCCGACATGAACGCACGATCAGCACTCGGCAAGTACGGCGAGGACCTGGCCGCCCGGCGGCTCGCCGAGGCCGGAATGACGATCCTGGAGCGCAACTGGCGCTGCGGGCGGTCCGGCGAGATCGACATCGTGGCGCGCGACGGGGACGCGCTCGTCGTCTGCGAGGTCAAGACCCGCAGGGGCGGCGACTACGAACACCCGATGGCCGCCGTGAGCCCCGAGAAGGCGGCACGCCTGCGCGAACTGGCCGAACACTGGATCGAGGCCCACGGCGGCGCCCCGCCGGGCGGCGTCCGCATCGACCTGATCGGCGTCCTGCTGCCCCAACGCGGCGCGCCGTCCGTCGAGCACGCCCGGGGGGTGGCCTGAATGGGTTTCGCCCGTACCTGCTCGGTCGCCCTGGTCGGCGTCGAAGGAGTGGTCGTCGAGGTCCAGGCCGACCTCGAACCGGGCGTCGCCGCCTTCACCCTGGTAGGCCTCCCGGACAAGAGCCTGACGGAGAGCCGGGACCGGGTGAGGGCGGCGGTGGTGAACTCCGGCGGCGAGTGGCCGCAGAAGAAGCTCACCGTCGGACTCAGCCCGGCATCGGTGCCCAAGGCGGGCTCCGGCTTCGACCTGGCGGTCGCCTGCGCGGTGCTCGGCGCCGCCGAACGGATCGATCCCCGCGTCCTCGCCGACATCGTCATGATCGGGGAGCTGGGCCTCGACGGCCGGGTGCGGCCCGTGCGGGGCATCCTGCCCGCGGTGCTGGCAGCGGCCGACGCCGGATACGAGCAAGTGGTCGTGCCCGAGTGCGCCGCCGCCGAAGCCTCGCTGGTCCCCGGCGTGTCCGTGCTCGGCGTACGCAGTCTGCGCCAGCTCGTCGCCGTCCTCAGCGAGGAGCCCGTGCCGGTAGAGCAACCGGATGAACAGGGGCGCCCCGATCCGCTCCTGGCAGGCCTGCGCATGCCCGGCACCGGCGCGGCCACCGGCATGCACAGCATCGGCGCCGCGCAGCACGACCACGATCACGACCTGGCGGACGTCGTCGGCCAGGCGCCGGCTCGCACGGCCGTGCAGGTGGCCGCCGCCGGCGGGCACCACCTGTTTCTCGAAGGGCCGCCCGGCGCGGGCAAGACCATGCTCGCCGAACGGCTGCCGGCCGTCCTTCCCAGGCTCACTCGGGAGGAATCACTGGAGGTCACAGCGGTGCACTCCGTGGCCGGTCTGCTGCCACCGGGCAAACCGCTCATCGACGTCGCCCCCTACTGCGCCCCCCACCACTCGGCCACGATGCAGTCACTCGTCGGCGGCGGCCCCGGTGTCGCCCGCCCCGGCGCGGTGTCCCTGGCCCACCGCGGCGTGCTGTTTCTTGACGAGGCGCCCGAGTTCCACAGCCGGACCCTCGACGCACTGCGCCAGCCCCTGGAGTCCGGCCACGTGGTGATCGCGCGCAGCGCGGGCGTCGTCCGCTTCCCGGCACGCTTCCTGATGGTCCTCGCGGCCAACCCCTGCCCCTGCGGACGCTTCTCGCAACGCGACTCGCTGTGCGAGTGCCCGCCGTCGGTGATCCGCCGCTACCAGTCCCGGCTCTCCGGCCCGCTGCTGGACCGGGTGGACCTGCGGGTCGAGGTCGATCCGGTCACCCGGTCCCAGCTCACCGAGCCCGGGGCCCGGGGCGAGTCCACGGCGACCGTCGCCGAGCGGGTACGGCAGGCGCGGGCGCGGGCGGCGGCGCGCCTCACCGGGACCCCGTGGCGCACCAACAGCGAGGTGCCCGGCCGGGAGCTGCGCAGCCGCTATCAGGCGGCGCCCGGCGCGATGGACGACGCCGAGCGGAACCTCGAAAGAGGCGTGCTCACCGCCCGCGGCATCGACCGGGTCCTGCGCGTCGCCTGGACGGTCGCCGACCTCGTCGGGCACGACCGGCCCGACGCGACCGACGTCGCGCTGGCCCTGCAATTGCGCACCGGGGTCCCGCGCGGGGTCCCGATGGCCATCGGGGCGCTGACGTGAGCGCGGACCAGGACCCCGACGGCGAACTGCTCGGGCGGGTCCTTCTCGGACGGGTCGTCGAGCCGGGGGATGAGGCCGGCGGGCGGTGGGTGCGGGAGCTCGGGGTGGGGGAGGTGGTGCGGCGGTTGCGGGAGCGGGAGACCCTGCCAGGGGTGAGTGAGACGCGGTGGGCGGGCCTCGTCGCCCGGGCCGGTCGGGCCGAGCCCGAGCGGGATCTGGAGACGGCCCGGGCGCTCGGAGCACGGTTCGTGGACCCGCGCAGCGCGGAGTGGCCCCGGCAGCTCGACGATCTCGGCGACGCACGACCGCTCGGCCTGTGGGTGCGCGGGACGCCGAGCCTGCGGATGTGGGCGCTGCGCTCCGTGGCCGTCGTGGGCGCCCGCGCCTGCACGGAGTACGGCGCCCACGTGGCCGCCACCCTCGCCGGCGGGCTCGCCGAGCGGGGGTGGGTGGTGGTGTCCGGCGGGGCGTACGGCATCGACGGCGCCGCCCACCGAGGCGCCCTCGCCGCCCGCGGAGCCACCGTCGCCGTCCTGGCCTGCGGAGTCGACCGGCCGTACCCGCGCGGCCACGCTGCCCTGATCGGCAGGATCGCGGAGCAGGGGCTGGTCGTGGGCGAGCTGCCGCCGGGCGACCATCCCACGCCGAGCCGGTTCATCCTGCGCAACCGGGTCATCGCCGCTCTGACCCGAGGCACGGTCGTCGTGGAGGCCGCCCACCGCAGCGGCTCCCTGTCCACCGCGCGGGCCGCACAGCGCCTCGGCCGCCACACCATGGGCGTGCCCGGCCCCGTGACCAGCGCACTCTCCGCCGGCGTGCACGAGCTGCTGCGCGGCGAGGCCACCCTCGTCACGGACGCCGCGGAGGTCGTCGAACTCGTCGGCGACATGGGTGAACTGGCACCGGCGCGGCGGGGGCCCGTACTGCCGCGGGACCTGCTGGAGCCCGCCGCCCGGACCGTGCTCGCCGCCCTGCCCGGCGATCGCGCGGTCACCGCCGCCGACATCGCGCTCGGCGCCCGGACCACACGGGACGAGGCGATCGCGAGACTGTACGAACTCCGAGCACTTGGTTACGTCGAACGACACGGCGACGGCTGGAAGTTGACACGCCAGGCGGTGATGTCGGTCCGCGCCCGCCGCGACCACCGCTGACCGAGGCTGTTCGGCCGTCCGGGGGAATCCCCGACGCCCTTGGCGTTCACCGGAGTTGGCGCCGGCGCCGGTCGCACGGCGCGCGTCGCGGGACGCGCCCCCCGGGACGGGAGGCGCGCCCCGCGCAGGGGTGGAGCCTCGCTGTTCGCACACCGCGACACCTCAGTCACGCTACGCTCACGAAAGCGTTGATACAGATCGCACCAACTCGACATCAGACCGACAGCTCACCCAGGCAGCCCATTCGCCCCCCAAACCCACCCAGCCCACTCGACGGCCGACCGCGGCAGACGACGGCACTTCTCAGCACTTCACGGCAGAACGGCACTAGGCGACGAATGCCCCAGCACACCTCCGGGTCCGACCGGGCGGCGATCCCCCCAACCGCCCGCGACGGTGGCAGCGTGCGGCCGCCCGCTCCCTCGACGCTCGACGAGCTGTGGCGGTCGTACAAGGCGACGGGGGACGACCGGCTGCGGGAGCAGCTGATCCTGCACTACTCGCCGCTCGTGAAATACGTCGCGGGCCGGGTGAGCGTCGGTCTGCCGCCCAACGTCGAGCAGGCCGACTTCGTCTCCTCCGGGGTCTTCGGGCTGATCGACGCGATCGAGAAGTTCGACATCGACCGGGAGATCAAGTTCGAGACGTACGCGATCACCCGGATCCGGGGCGCGATGATCGACGAGCTGCGCGCGCTGGACTGGATCCCGCGGTCGGTACGGCAGAAGGCGCGCAACGTGGAGCGGGCCTACGCCACCCTCGAAGCCAGGCTGCGGCGCACGCCCAGCGAGTGCGAGGTGGCCGCCGAGCTGGGCATGGAGATGGACGAACTCCACGCCATTTTCAGCCAGTTGTCGCTGGCCAACGTGGTCGCCCTGGAGGAGCTGCTGCATGTCGGCGGGGAGGGCGGCGACCGGCTCAGTCTCATGGACACGCTGGAGGACACCGCCGCGGACGACCCCGTGGAGGTGGCCGAGGACCGCGAGCTGCGAAGATTCCTCGCGCGGGCCATCAACACCCTGCCCGAGCGCGAGAAGACCGTGGTCACCCTGTACTACTACGAGGGGCTCACGCTCGCCGAGATCGGCAATGTGCTCGGGGTCACCGAGAGCCGCGTCAGCCAGATCCACACCAAGTCGGTGCTCCAGCTGAGGGCCAAGTTGGCGAGCTTCGGGCGGTGAGGCCACAGGCTCGCACGCGGGCGAGTGACCCTCCCGTTCGGGCCGGGGCGTCCGTAGAGTGGTGGGCGTGCCAAGGATTCGAGCGGCCTCCGTGGCCGAGCACCGGTCGATGCAGCGAGCCGCCCTGCTGGACGCGGCTCGCTCGTTGCTGTCCGAGGGTGGGACGGAGGCGCTGACCTTCCCGGCTCTCGCCGAGCGCACGGGGCTGGCGCGATCGTCGGTGTACGAGTACTTCCGCTCGCGGGCCGCCGTGGTCGAGGAGTTGTGCGAGGTCGACTTCCCGCTGTGGGCGGCCGAGGTGGCCGCCGCGATGGAGCGGGAGGAGTCGGCCGAGGGCAAGGTCGAGGCGTATGTGCGCCGGCAGCTGTCGCTGGTCGGCGACCGGCGACACCGGGCGGTCGTGGCCATCTCCGCCAGCGAGCTGGACGCCGGAGCCCGGGAGAAGATCCGCGCGGCCCACGGCGGGCTGGTCGCACTGATCGTCGAGGCGCTCGGGGAGATGGGGCGCGAGGAGCCCCGGCTGGCGGCGATGCTGGTGCAGGGCGTTGTCGACGCGGCGGTGCGGCGGATCGAGCTGGGGGCGGCGGAGGATCCTTCGGCCATCACCGACGCCGCCGTGGCCATGGTGCTGCGAGGCGTGAAGGGCTGAGGCCGGCGGGCCCCCCTCCCCTCCCTCCACCCCCCTCCCTCCACCCCCTCCCGACCGCCGCGTCCCACCGGCTATCCCGTCGGGACCGGCACTCCCAGGACCGGGAGCAGTCTCGACGGGCCTTGGTGCGTCAGCCATGGGGGCAGGAGGAGCAGGGGGTTCAGGTACGTGTCGGCGCGCAGCAGTCCCCAGTGGAGGCATGCGCGCGGGCAGTGGGTGTCCGGCGGCGGCTCGGTCGTGCCCACGACGTCGCCGGCTCCCACCTCGTCCCCCTTCCGTACCGACGGGGTCACCGGTTCGTACGTCGTCCGCAGGTCCGTGCCCGACAGTTCCACCGCCACCACGCCCCGGCCCGCCACCCGGCCCGCGAAGGACACCCGGCCCGGTGCCACCGCCCGTACGGGGGAGCCGGCCGGTGCCGACAGATCCACGCCCCGGTGGCCGGGACCGTACGGGGTCGCCGGGGGCAGCCAGCCGCGCAGGACCGGGGGACGTACGCCCACCGGCCAGACGCGGGCGATCCGCGGCACCGGGGCCTGCGGCGCCGGGGGTGGCGGGGGAGTGGGGGCCGCCCGTGGCCACGGGGCCGGCGGGGCCGCCGCCAGGGTCAGGAACAAGCCCATCCATACCAGGACACGTCGCATCGCTCGTCGCATGCGGAAACAGTCCCGCACCCCGCCGACCACGGCCGGAGCCTGTGGACAACTCCCCGGTTGTGGACACGGCGTCACCCGGTGCCCCGGCGGTCCCGTACACTTCTTCTGGCGATCCGGGTCACCGGGTCGACTTCGCACGCCCCGACACCGGGCCGCCACGCGGTCGGTGTCAGCGCCTCTCGGTCCTTCGCGGCACGGCGCATCGGGCGTCAGGCGCGGCCGCCGTCCGGCGGACGCGGCACAACCGAGAAACTCAAGGAGAAACGGCCATGGCCGTCGTCACGATGCGGGAGCTGCTGGAGAGCGGCGTCCACTTCGGTCACCAGACCCGTCGCTGGAACCCGAAGATGAAGCGCTTCATCTTCACCGAGCGCAACGGCATCTACATCATCGACCTGCTCCAGTCGCTGTCGTACATCGACCGCGCCTACGAGTTCGTCAAGGAGACCGTCGCCCACGGCGGCACGGTCATGTTCGTCGGCACCAAGAAGCAGGCGCAGGAGGCCATCGCCGAGCAGGCCACCCGCGTCGGCATGCCTTACGTCAACCAGCGCTGGCTGGGCGGCATGCTCACCAACTTCTCGACCGTCTACAAGCGTCTGCAGCGTCTCAAGGAGCTCGAGCAGATCGACTTCGAGGACGTCGCCGCGTCCGGTCTGACCAAGAAGGAGCTTCTCGTGCTCTCGCGCGAGAAGGCCAAGCTGGAGAAGACCCTCGGTGGTATCCGCGAAATGCAGAAGGTGCCGAGCGCCGTCTGGATCGTGGACACCAAGAAGGAGCACATCGCCGTCGGTGAGGCCCGGAAGCTCAACATTCCGGTCGTCGCGATCCTCGACACCAACTGCGACCCCGACGAGGTCGACTACAAGATCCCGGGCAACGACGACGCGATCCGCTCCGTCACCCTGCTCACCCGTGTGATCGCCGACGCCGTCGCCGAGGGCCTCATCGCCCGTTCCGGCGTCGCCGCCGGTGAGAAGGGCGAGAAGGCCGCGGGCGAGCCGCTCGCCGAGTGGGAGCGCGACCTGCTCGAGGGTGAGAAGAAGGCCGACGAGGCCGAGAAGCCGGCCGAGGCCGCCGCCGAGGCTCCGGCCGCCGAGGCTCCGGCTGCCGAGGCTCCGGCTGCCGAGGCTCCGGCCGCCGAGGCTCCGGCCGCGGAGGCCCCGGCCGCCGAGGGCGAGCAGGCCTGACGCCGGTCCGTCAGCGATCGACGGCGGGGGCGGTACCCCGTTCACCAGCGCCACCGGCGCGGTGAATTCCGCCCCCGCTGTTCACCCGTAGGTCGGCACGACGTATGCGTCCGCGACTACATGTGGCATGCAAAACCGTGCTGACCTGAAGATCTTCCAGACTTCGAGAAAGACTCACAGACTCATGGCGAACTACACCGCCGCCGACGTCAAGAAGCTCCGTGAGCTCACGGGCGCCGGCATGATGGACTGCAAGAAGGCGCTGGACGAGGCCGAGGGCAACGTCGACAAGGCCGTCGAGGCGCTGCGCATCAAGGGCCAGAAGGGCGTCGCCAAGCGCGAGGGCCGCTCCGCCGAGAACGGCGCCGTGGTCTCCATCATCGCCGACGACAACTCCTCCGGCGTCCTCGTCGAGCTGAAGTGCGAGACGGACTTCGTCGCCAAGGGCGAGAAGTTCCAGGCCGTCGCCAAGGCCATCGCCGAGCACGTCGCCAAGACGAACCCGGCCGACCTCGAGGCCCTGCTCGGCTCCGAGATCGAGCCCGGCAAGACCGTCCAGGCGTTCGTGGACGAGGCCAACGCCAACCTCGGCGAGAAGATCGTCCTGGACCGCTTCGCGCAGTTCTCCGACGGCTTCGTGCTCGCCTACATGCACCGCACCATGCCCGACCTGCCCCCGCAGATCGGTGTCCTCGTCGAGTTCGACAAGCCGAACGCCGAGGTTGCCAAGGGCATCGCCCAGCACATCGCCGCCTTCGCGCCGAAGTACCTCGCCAAGGAGGACGTGCCGGCGGACGTCGTCGAGTCCGAGCGTCGCATCGCCGAGGAGACCACCCGCGCCGAGGGCAAGCCCGAGGCCGCGATCGCCAAGATCGTCGAGGGGCGTCTCAACGGCTTCTTCAAGGACGCCACGCTGCTCGGCCAGCCGTACGCGCTGGACAACAAGAAGTCGGTCCAGAAGGTCCTGGACGAGGCCGGTGTCACCCTGAAGCGCTTCTCGCGCATCAAGGTCGGCATCTGAGTCCGTACCGCGATCGACGCACGACCTCCGGAGGACTCCGGGGAACAATCCCCGGAGGAATCCCGATAGGGTCGTAAGCAGTCGTCCGCGTACACCGCCCCACCCCGGCGTGAGGCGGACGGCAGCAGATCTGACGAGGAGGCCATTGCCGCGCATGGGAGCGAAAAGCGACCCCACCGGCAATGGCCTTCTTCGTATGTGCAACACGTGAAAGAGGCGGGATCTCCCATGACCACCAAGGCCCAGAAGAGCGACGACGGCAAAGTACGCGGCCGGTTTCTGCTGAAGCTGTCCGGAGAGGCCTTCTCCGGCGGCGGGGGCCTGGGCGTGGACCCGGACGTGGTGCACAAGATCGCCCGGGAGATCGCGGCCGTCGTCCGGGACGGCGCGCAGATCGCGGTCGTCATCGGCGGCGGCAACTTCTTCCGCGGCGCGGAGCTCCAGCAGCGCGGCATGGACCGGGCCCGCTCCGACTACATGGGCATGCTCGGCACCGTGATGAACTGCCTCGCCCTGCAGGACTTCCTGGAGAAGGAAGGCATCGACAGCCGGGTGCAGACCGCCATCACCATGGGCCAGGTCGCCGAGCCGTACATCCCGCTGCGTGCCGTGCGCCACCTGGAGAAGGGCCGCGTGGTCATCTTCGGCGCCGGTATGGGCATGCCGTACTTCTCCACGGACACCACCGCCGCCCAGCGCGCTCTGGAGATCGACGCCGAGGCGCTGCTCATGGGCAAGAACGGCGTGGACGGGGTCTACGACTCCGACCCGAAGGCCAACCCGGACGCGGTCAAGTTCGACGCCCTCGGCTACGGCGAGGTCATCACCCGCGACCTGAAGGTCGCCGACGCCACCGCCATCACGCTGTGCCGTGACAACAAGCTTCCGATCCTGGTCTTCGAGCTGCTCGCGGAGGGCAATATCGCTCGGGCCGTCAAGGGTGAGAAGATCGGCACGCTGGTCGGCGACCAGGCCAGCCGGGACTGATCCCGCACCGACCCGGCCGGTGGTGCACGGCCCTGTGAGGGGCCGGCCCCTGGCCGGGGGATGGACAATGTCCTGCCGGTCGGGAACCGTGCAGGAAGAAGACGCGACGCAGCCGGCCGCCGCCCCGACGAGGAACCGCAGCCGGGCCTTACTCAAGACACGCAGGAGCAAGTGGTGATCGAAGAGACCCTCCTCGAGGCCGAGGAGAAGATGGAGAAGGCCGTCGTGGTCGCCAAGGAGGACTTCGCCGCGATCCGCACCGGCCGTGCGCACCCGGCGATGTTCAACAAGATCGTGGCCGACTACTACGGTGCCCTGACGCCGATCAACCAGCTGGCCTCGTTCTCCGTGCCGGAGCCGCGGATGGCGGTCGTGACGCCGTTCGACAAGAGCGCGCTGCGCAACATCGAGCAGGCCATCCGCGACTCCGACCTGGGCGTCAACCCCAGCAACGACGGCAACATCATCCGGGTGGTGTTCCCCGAGCTGACCGAGGAGCGCCGCCGCGAGTACATCAAGGTCGCCAAGCAGAAGGGCGAGGACGCCAAGGTGTCCATCCGCTCCGTGCGCCGCAAGGCCAAGGACGCCATCGACAAGCTCGTCAAGGACGGCGAGGTCGGCGAGGACGAGGGCCGTCGTGCGGAGAAGGAGCTGGACGACACCACGGCGAAGTACGTCGCCCAGGTGGACGAGCTGCTGAAGCACAAGGAAGCGGAGCTGCTCGAAGTCTGATGAGCGACTCTTCCTGGGGGGCGCCGCCGTCGGCGGGTCAGGCCGGCTACTGGGGGCCCACCGGCGGTGGGCCGCTCAAGGGGGCCGCCCCGGCGGGTCCCGCGTACGATGCGCCCGAGGCGCAGCACACTCGCCCCATGCCCGTCGTGCCCGGCGTGCCCGCGTACGGCGGAGACCAGGACGACCACCGGGGGGCCGCGCGCCCGAGCGGCCCCTCGTCCCACGACTTCCACGACGAGGTACGGACCGCCCCCGCACCGGCCGGGGCCCTCCCGGCCGTGAACCAGAATCCGGAGCCCATGCCCGACGCCCCCCAGCCGGCGCCAGCGCCGCAGAAGAAGAGCGCGGGCCGTGACCTGAGCGCGGCCATAGGGGTCGGAGTGGGGCTCGGCGCGGTGATCGTCGCGTCCCTCTTCATCAAGAAGGCCGTGTTCGTCGGCGTGATCGCGGTCGCCGTGGTCGTGGGCCTGTGGGAGCTGACGAGCAGGCTGCGGGAGCGCAGGGGCATCAACGCACCGCTCGTGCCGCTCGCCGTGGGGGGCGCGGCGATGGTCGTCGCCGGGTACGCGCGCGGCGCCGAGGGCGCGTGGGTCGCGATGGCGCTGACCGCGCTCGCGGTGCTGGTCTGGCGCATGACGGAGCCGCCGGAGGGCTACCTCAAGGACGTCACGGCGGGCGTCTTCGCCGCGTTCTACGTGCCGTTCCTCGCCACGTTCGTCGCGATGATGCTGACGGCGAACGACGGCCCCTGGCGCGTGCTGACCTTCCTCCTGCTCACGGTCGTCAGCGACACCGGCGCCTACGCCGTCGGCTGGCGCTTCGGCAGGAAGAAGCTGGCCCCGCGCATCAGCCCCGGCAAGACCCGCGAGGGCCTGCTGGGCGCGGTGGCCTTCGCGATGGTCGCGGGAGCGCTGTGCATGCAGTTCCTGATCGACCACGGCACCTGGTGGCAGGGCCTGCTGCTCGGCCTCGCGGTAGCGGCCAGCGCCACCCTGGGCGACCTCGGCGAATCCATGATCAAACGCGACCTGGGCATCAAGGACATGGGCACCCTCCTCCCGGGCCACGGCGGCATCATGGACCGCCTGGACTCCCTGCTGCCGACGGCTCCGGTGGTGTGGTTGCTGTTGGTGGTGTTCGTCGGTTCGGCGTGAGGTTCGCTTTGTGGGGGCCGGCTTCCGGGTCCCGTCCTCGTGGTGGGGCGGGGCCCGTCGTGTTGTCGGTGGCGGGGGTGGAGGTCACGGCGCCGCGCCGCGGTAGCGGCTGATCGATGCTGCATGGACCGCCTGGACTCCCTGCTGCCGACGGCTCCGGTGGTGTGGTTGCTGTTGGTGGTGTTCGTCGGTTCGGCGTGAGCCGGCGGCCGCGAGGATGTCGTAGGCGCGTGCCCCCGCCCTGGACGCAGGGCGGGGGCACGCGGGGTTTGCGCAGGGTCAGGTCCCGGGGTTGGTGCGGATCGCGGCGATGTCGAACTGGAGGCGGACCGTCTCGCTCACCATGGTTCCGCCCTGGACCAGGCGCGCGTCGTAGGTCAGGCCCCAGTCGGAGCGGTTGATCGTGGTGGTGCCGTCGAAGCCGACCCGCTCGTCGCCGAAGGCGTCGGTGACGTGACCGATGTAGGTGAGGTCGAGGTCGACCGGGCGGGTGGTGTCCTTGATCGTGAGGTCGCCGGTCATGCGGTAGACGTCCTTGTCCACGAGCCGCACGGCGGTGCTCGTGAACGTCATGCGCGGATAGGCCGCGGCGTCCAGGAACTGGCGGCCGGCCAGGTGCGCGTCACGCTGCTCGACACCGGTGTCGACGCTGGAGGTGTACAGCACGATGTCGGCCCGGGAGCGGGACGGGTCGCGGCCGTCGAAGTACAGCCGGCTCTCGTACTGCGGGAACGCACCGCGCACCGTCGTCACCATCGCGTGCCGCACCGAGAACCCGATCCTGCTGTGCGCGGGATCGATCAGCCACTCGCCGGTGAGGGCCGCCAGCGCGGGATCGGGCAGTACGGCGGTGGCGGTGGCACCGCCCACCGGCGCGGCGGTCGCCACGGACGCGGCGGACGGCTGCGCTCGCCGGTGAAAGGAGTTGCGGCCGAAAAGGTTCATGGCGCCAGTTGTTACGGCACGGCAAAGGACGGGACAAGGGCTGACCAGGAAACCCGACCGTTCGTCGGCAGACTTTCACAGGCCACCCGCCGTTCTCTTCACCCATTGCTCCCGCCCCGGCGGGCCACCCCATTCGATCTGCGACACTGGTAAGGCCATGCCTAAGCCCGGAGAACTCACTTTCGTCGCGCCGCGCGGAGCCAAGAAGCCGCCGCGGCATCTCGCCGACCTCACGCCCGCCGAGCGCAAGGACGCGGTGGCCGGGATCGGTGAGAAGCCGTTCCGTGCCAAGCAGCTCTCGCAGCACTACTTCGCGCGGTACGCGCACGACCCGGAGCAGTGGACCGACATCCCCGCCGGGTCGAGGCAGAAGCTGCGCGAGGCGCTGTTCCCGGAGCTGATGACCGTCGTACGGCATCTGTCCACCGACCAGGGGACGACGCGCAAGACGCTGTGGCGGCTGTTCGACGGCACCCTCGTCGAGTCCGTGCTGATGCGGTACCCGGACCGGGTCACCATGTGCATCAGCTCGCAGGCCGGATGCGGCATGAACTGTCCGTTCTGCGCCACCGGGCAGGCCGGTCTCGACCGGAACCTGTCCACCGCGGAGATCGTCCACCAGATCGTGGACGGCATGCGGGCGCTGCGGGACGGGGAGGTGCCGGGCGGTCCGGCCAGGCTCTCCAACATCGTCTTCATGGGCATGGGCGAGCCCCTCGCCAACTACAAGCGGGTCGTGGGCGCGATCCGCGCCCTCACCGATCCGGCCCCGGACGGGCTCGGGCTCTCCCAGCGCGGCATCACCGTCTCCACCGTCGGACTCGTGCCGGCCATCCACCGGTTCGCCGACGAGGGCTTCAAGTGCCGGCTCGCGATCTCCCTGCACGCCCCCGACGACGAGCTGCGCGACACCCTCGTCCCCGTGAACACGCGGTGGAAGGTACGCGAGGTGCTGGACGCCGGGTTCGAGTACGCCGAGAAGAGCGGGCGCCGGCTGTCGATCGAGTACGCGCTCATCCGCGACATCAACGACCAGGCCTGGCGCGGTGACCGGCTCGGCCGGCTGCTCAAGGGCAGGCCCGTGCACGTCAACCTCATTCCGCTGAACCCGACTCCGGGCAGCAAGTGGACCGCCTCACGGCCCGAGGACGAGAAGGCCTTCGTGGAGGCCATCGCCGCCCACGGTGTGCCCGTCACCGTCCGGGACACCCGTGGCCAGGAGATCGACGGAGCCTGTGGTCAGCTGGCCGCCACCGAGCGGTAATCTGGCCCGGTCCACATATCTTCATATTCCGACAGGGGAGCGCCACAGCGCTGAGAGTGCGGCGGACAGGGCCGCAGACCCTCTGAACCTCGCCCAGGTCATTCTGGGTAGGGAGTTCGGTCATCACTCAAGCTGTTGCGCCCTGCCCGGCCGCCGTTGGCGCAGGCCGGGCGGGGCCGCGTTCTTCCTGGCCAACCCCAGGAGGACATCCAGTGCACCACAAGACCCTCGTGGCCGTCGCGGTCGGCCTCGGCCTCTTCGGCCTGTCCGCGTGCGGTTCCGGTGACGGCAATACGACGTCGTCCGCCGGCTCCAAGACCGTCACCCTGGTCAGCCACGACTCATGGGCCGTCTCGAAGAACGTGCTCGCCGACTTCGAGAAGAGGACCGGGTACAAGGTCAGGGTCCTCAAGGACGGCGACGCCGGGCAGGCCGTCAACAAGGCGATCCTCACCAAGGACAACCCGCAGGGCGACGTCTTCTTCGGTGTCGACAACACCCTGCTCTCCCGCGCCCTCGACAATGGCCTCTTCCAGCCGTACACCGCCCGGGGCCTCGACCAGGTCGGCGCCGCCTACCAGCTCGACAAGGACAAGCACCGGGTCACGCCCGTCGACTACGGCGACATCTGCGTCAACTACGACAAGGCCTACTTCAGCAAGCACAGGCTGACCCCGCCCCAGACCTTCGCCGACCTGGCCCGGCCGCAGTACAAGAACCTCCTCGTCACCGAGAACGCCGCCACCTCCTCGCCCGGCCTGGGCTTCCTGCTCGGCAGCGCGGCGCAGTTCGGCGACAAGGGCTGGCAGGACTACTGGCAGAAGCTCAAGGCCAACGGCGTGAAGGTCGTCGACGGCTGGGAGCAGGCGTACTACCAGGAGTTCTCCGGTTCCTCGGAAGGCAAGAAGGCGGGTGGCGACCGGCCGCTCGTCGTCTCGTACGCCTCCTCGCCGCCCGCCGAGGTGATCTACGCCAAGAAGCGGCCCAGCACCGCCCCGACCGGGGTGGCGAGCGGTACCTGTTTCCGGCAGAGCGAGTTCGCCGGAGTGCTGAGCAACGCCAGGAACACCAAGGGCGCCCAGGCGTTCGTCGACTTCCTGGTCTCCAAGCAGTTCCAGGAGGACATGCCGCTGAACATGTACGTCTACCCGGTGGTGAAGGGCGCCGCGGTGCCCGCCGAGTTCACCGAGTACGGTCCGGCCGCCCAGCACCCCGAGACCATGGCCCCCGGCACGATCGCCGCCAACCGTGATCAGTGGGTCAAGGCGTGGACCTCGCTCGTACTGAAGTAGGCGCCCGCACACGGGACATGCGCGGGAGCGCGGCGCGGCTGGGGCTGATGGCCCTGCCCGTCGCGTTCTTCGCCGTGTTCTTCGCCTGGCCCGTCGCCGCGATCGTCGCGCGCGGTCTGCGGGTGGGCGGCGCCTGGCGGTTCGGGCGGATCGCGGACGTGGTGACGCAGCCGGACATCCGGCACGTGCTGTGGTTCACCACCTGGCAGGCGCTCGCCTCCACCGCGCTCACCCTGCTCCTCGCGCTGCCCGCCGCCTACGTCTTCGCCCGCCTGGACTTCCCGGGCAAGCAGGTGCTGCGGGCCGTGGTCACCGTGCCGTTCGTGCTGCCGACCGTCGTCGCCGGCAGCGCCTTCCTGGCGCTCGTCGGCCACGGCGGGCTGCTGGACCGGCTGTGGGGCGTACGGCTGGACACCACGGTGTGGGCGATCCTGCTGGCGCACGTCTTCTTCAACTACGCGGTCGTCGTACGGACCGTCGGCGGCCTGTGGACGCAGCTCGACCCCCGGCAGGAGGAGGCGGCCCGCATGCTGGGCGCCTCACCGCTCGGCGCCTGGCGCAGGGTCACCCTGCCCGCCCTCGCGCCCGCCGTGGCGGCGGCCGCGCTGATGGTGTTCCTGTTCACCTTCACCTCCTTCGGAGTCGTGCAGATCCTCGGCGGCCCGGCCTTCTCCACCCTCGAAGTGGAGATCTACCGGCAGACCTCCGAGGTCTTCGACCTCTCCACGGCCGCCGTCCTCACCCTCCTGCAGTTCGCCGCCGTCGGCGCGATCCTCGCCGTGCACGCCTGGACGGTACGGCGCCGGGAGACGGCGCTGCGGCTGGTCGACGCCCGGGCGGCCGCCCGCCGGCCGCGCGGCGCCGGGCAGTGGGCGCTGCTCGCCGGCGTCCTCGGCACCGTCGCGCTGCTGCTCGTGCTGCCGCTCGCCGTCCTCGTCCAGCGTTCTCTCGACGCACCCGGCTTCGGCTACTACCGGGCGCTGACCAGCTCCGACGGCGGTACGTTCCTGGTGGCACCGGTCCACGCGGTGTGGACGTCGCTGCAGTACGCCGTCGTCGCCACCGCCATCGCCGTCGTGATCGGCGGCCTCGCCGCCGCGGCGCTCGCCCGCCGGGACGCCGGACGGCTGGTCCGCGGCTTCGACGCGCTGCTGATGCTGCCGCTCGGCGTGTCCGCCGTGACCGTCGGCTTCGGCTTCCTGATCGCCCTCGACAAGCCGCCGCTGGACCTCAGGCAGTCCTGGATCCTCGTCCCGCTCGCCCAGGCGCTGGTCGGCGCCCCCTTCGTCGTACGGACCATGCTGCCCGTGCTGCGCGCGGTGGACGGGCGGCTGCGGGAGGCCGCCGCCGTGCTCGGGGCCTCGCCGTGGCGCGTGTGGCGGGAGGTGGACCTGCCGATGGTGCGCCGGGCGCTGCTCGTCGCGGCCGGGTTCGCGTTCGCCGTCTCGCTCGGCGAGTTCGGCGCGACCGTGTTCATCGCCCGGCCCGACAACCCCACGCTCCCGGTCGCCGTGGCCCGGCTGCTCAGCCGCCCAGGTGACCTCAACTACGGCCAGGCGATGGCCCTTTCGACCATTCTGATGGTGGTGTGCGCCGCCGCGCTGCTGCTCCTGGAGCGGCTGCGCACCGACCGGACGGGGGAGTTCTAGATGCCGACCGACACGAGCCGGAAGCTGCTGGGCCTCGACGCCGCGACCGTGCGCTTCGGCGGGCGGGCCGTGCTCGACGCGGTCGGCCTCGACGTCGCCGAGCACGAGGTGGTGTGCGTGCTCGGGCCCAGCGGCAGCGGGAAGTCCACGCTGCTGCGGGCGGTCGCCGGGCTCCAGCCCCTGTCCGGCGGCCGGATCCTGCTCGACGGCCGTGACCAGGCGGGCGTGCCCGCGCACCAGCGGGGCGTCGGCCTGATGTTCCAGGACCACCAGCTCTTCCCGCAGCGGGACGTCGGCGCCAACGTGGCCTTCGGACTGCGCATGCGCGGCACGGCCAAGGGCGAACGGGACGCCGAGGTCGGGCAGTTGCTGGAGCTGGTCGGGCTGCCGGGTGCCGACCGGCGGGCCGTGGCCTCCCTGTCCGGCGGCGAGCAGCAGCGCGTGGCCCTCGCCCGCGCGCTCGCGCCCCGGCCCCGGCTGCTGATGCTGGACGAACCGCTCGGCCAGCTCGACCGCTCGCTCCGCGAACGCCTGGTGGTCGAACTGCGGGAACTGTTCGGCCGGCTGGGCACGACGGTGCTCGCCGTGACCCACGACCAGGGCGAGGCGTTCGCGCTGGCCGACCGGGTGGTGGTGATGCGCGACGGTCGGATCGCCCAGACCGGTACGCCCCTTCAGGTGTGGCAGCGGCCCGCGGACGCGTTCGTGGCCCGCTTCCTCGGCTTCGACAACGTGGTCGAGGTGACCGTCGCCGGGACGAGCGCCGACAGCCCCTGGGGCAAGCTGCCGGTGCCCGACGGCTCGCCCCAGGGCGCGCGCACCGTGCTGGTGCGGCCCGCCGGAGTGCGGCTCGTGGCCGCCGGCGAGGGCCTGCCCTGCACGGTGAGCGCCCGCACCTTCAAGGGCACCCATGTGGCCGTCCACCTCCAGCCGGGCGACGGACAGCCGCGCCTGGAGGCCGCCTGCGCGCTGCGGGACGCGCCCGGGGTCGGGGACGCGGTGGGCGTGGAGTTCGACGTGGCCGAAATCGTCGTCCTCGGCTGATCGCCGGGACCTAGGGTGAGCGGCATGACTGTGCTCACACATGACCGCTACTGCGACGAGATCGCCCACCAGGTCGAGCAGTTGAGGGCGGTGCTGGCCTCCGGTGCCGACCTCGCCGCGACGGTGCCCACCTGTCCCGACTGGTCCCTGGAAGACCTCGTACGCCATATGGGCGGAGCCCTGCGGTGGGTGGAGGCGACGGTGCGCACCCGGGCGCAGGACGCCGTCCCCCACGAGCAGGTGCCGCTCGGCGCCGGGCCCGAGGAGCGGGGCGACGTGGCGGCGCTCGACAAGTGGCTGGCGGAGGCCGGTGAGCTGGTCGTCGCGGCGCTGCGCGAGGCGGGCCCGGACACCCAGGTGTGGACCTTCATGCCGGGGCAGACCGTCTCCGGCTTCTGGGCCCGCCGGATGACCCACGAGATCACCGTCCACCGCGCCGACGCGGCCCTCGCCGCCGGGCTCGACTACGAGCTGGCGCCGGAGATCGCCGTCGACACGATGGACGAGTGGCTGGACTTCGCCGTCTTCCTCCAGCAGATCCGGGGCGATGAGGAAGCCTTGCGCCTGACCGGCCCCACCCGCTCCATCCACCTCCACGCCACCGACGCGGACCCGGAGCTGCACGCCGAATGGCTGCTGGAGTTCGGCGCGGAGGGTGTGCGCTGGCGGCGCGGGCACGAGAAGGCCACGGTCGCCCTGCGCGGTCCGCTCACCTCCGTGCTGCTCGCCTTCTACCGCAGACTGCCCCTGGACAGGCCCGAGTTGGAGGTCCTCGGCGACCGGGAGCAGCTGGAGTCCTGGCTGGCGCGCGCGACGTTCGGCTGAGCGGACGTCCCCGGCGTACGACCGCGGCCCGCCCCCGGCGAGGATCAGGGGGACGGGCCGCGTGGACCGCAGCGAAGGGCGCGGCGTCAGCCGTTGCCGCGCGCCCCGCGGCGGCGCATGCCGAACCAGACCGCGCCGCCGCCGACGACGACGAGCGCGCCCGCGACACCGGCGATCAGCGGCGTGTTGGAGTTCGCACCGGTCTCGGCGAGGTTGGAGCTGCCGGCCGCCGGGGACGGGGCGTTGCTCGGGGCGGTGCCCGCCGGGGCGGATCCGGTGGCGGAGTCCGACGGGGTCGGGGCCGGCGACTGGGCCGGGGTGGACGCGGACGGCGACGGCTTCGGGGTCGGGGAGGCCGACGGTGTCGGGGTGGCGCTGCCGGCCGTGCAGGCGGTTGAGGGAGTGCTGAGGTCGGGGCTGATGTCCGCGTCGAGGATGTTGGCCGCCTTGACGTGGACGACGTAGGTGGCGCCGGGCTTCCAGTCCTCCGGGATGGTCACCGCGGTGCCCGTGGCCGAGCCCTTGACGTTCTGCTCGCCCACCTTCGTCTGGACACCGCTGGCGTCCTGGCGGAACAGGGTGATGTGGGCCGGGGTGCCGAAGGCGTCCTTGTCGGTGACGACGATGACGCCCTTGCCGCCGTCGCACTTTGCTTCGGCCTTGAAGTCCTGGATGGTGCACGCGAACGCGGAGCTGGACAGCCCCAGCACCGCGGCGGCCGAAGCGGACGCGACACCCAGGATGCGCGCGGAACGACGTACGTTACGGCGTTTTATGGACAACGTTTGTCCTTTACAGAGTGCATAACTGCGGGGGGTGGAAGGGGGAGCGGGGGTGGCGGTCGAGGCGCGGCCCCGGCATCCCCAGGAGGCTCACAGGTCTATAAGCGCTCCATAAGCAGTGTCAACGGCTGTGCGGCCGAGGGGCGTTGGCTTTACCCGCATATTAACCGACGGTATGTTTGGCGACGCGTGCGGCGGCGAGCGGACGCCAGGACAGGCCGAGCCGCCGGTAGAGGTGTACGGCGGCGGTGTTCCAGCCGTCGACCATCAGCGCGGCCGTGCCGTGGTCGGCGACGAGGGCGTCCAGGACGAAACCGCACACGTCGGTGCCGATGCCGCGCCCGCGCGCCCGGCGGGCGGTGGCCACGCCGGAGAGGAAGCCGACGCGGGGCGCGCTCCAGGCGTCGGCCGCGCAGGCCAGCAGCGCTCCGGACGCGTCCCGGACCCCCGCCCAGCGGCGCACACCCGTCCGGCCGGGCCGGGCGTACGAGTCCGCGAACGCCTCGTCCAGCAGCCCGGCGACGTCGGTGGTGTCCGCCGCGCCGAGCCATCCGGCTCCGCCGCGCCGGCCGGTGGGGGTGCCCGTCTCCATCCAGCCGAAGGCGTCGACGAGTTCGAGCTGCGGAACACGTGCCACCAGGTTCCGTACGAGATCCTCGTCGCCGACGGGCCGGAAGGCGGGCCCGACCTGCGGCAGCACCGCGCGGACCAGGGCCGCGGCGGCTTCCGGTGGCCCGCTCACGGCCAGTCGGTCGCGCCCCGACAGCGCCGGTGCGGCCACGGCCGCGGCATCCCCGAGAGCGAAGGCCCGCGCGCCCCGCGTGAGATCCCCGGCGGCCCACCACAGCAACGCGTCCCCGCCCACCGCGCTGTGGACGTCGGCAACGGAACGGAGTTCACGCAGGGCGGCCATGGACGCAGGGTAGTCGGCGCTGGTGCCCGGGCAGGCGACGTTCGCCCCGTCGCGACGCCCGGCACGCTCCCCCGCTGCGCGGGAGGTGCCCCCACTCGCCGCACCGGCCGAAAGCCCACGTACGCCCAGTACGAGGACTTCCGGCCGGCACGCCGACAGCACGCACCGGACGCCGCTCCCTGACGGGCGAACGTCGCCTGCCGGGGCACCAGCGGCGGTGACCGGATCAGGTACGGCACCGGTGCCCGTGATGTCCGCGCCGGGCCGGGGACGCCGCCCTGCCCGAACCGTCCGCGACGCCCCCGCAGTCACCGATCCGCGGCCGTGTCGAGGGGTGTCCGCGTCGTGGACGCCGCTGCCGTCGCCCGGGTTCTGCGTTCGGCCCAGCCGATCACCGTCGGGCTGATGGCTCCGGTGAGGGCGAAGGCGGCGGCGAGTGCCGTGAGGGCGGCCGGGCCCGCGGCGAAGGTCCAGCCGATCAGGGCCGGTCCCGCCGCCTTGCTCGAACCGTCGGCGACGAGCTGCCACACGCCCTGGTACTGGCCGAGGATCTCCTCGGGCGCCAGCTCGTAGGAGAGGGTCCAGCCCGCCGCGGAGCCCAGGATCTCACCGAGCGCGAGGACGAGGCAGGCCAGGACGAACAGCGGCCAGATCACCAGCGGCCGGTCCCGCTCCCCGCCGGCGACGGCCAGCGCGGCGCAGCCCGCCGCGGTGAGCAGTCCCGCCCACAGCAGCGACCGCCGCGAGCGCGCGGTGTCCCTGGCCTGGCCGCTCAGCGGCACCTGGAGCACGATCACGGCGCAGGTGTTGAGGATCATGGCCCCGGACACCGTCCAGCGGGGCAGCCCGGAGGCGTAGACGACCCACAGGGGGATGCCCAGGGAGACCAGCGAACGGTTCAGCGTGTGGGCCGCGTTGAGCAGGCTCACGGTCACGTAGCCGCGGTCGCGCAGCGCGTCCCCGGCCAGCCCCGGCCGCCGTACGCCGTGGCCGGCCCCGGGCAGCCGGGCGGTGGCGAACGCGCTGAAGCAGAACGTCGCGGCGTCCAGCAGGACCAGCCCGTACAGCGCGAGCGGGCTGTCCACCGTCATGGCGGCGGCCGAGATCAGGGCGCCCAGCGAGAACCCGGCGTTGGTGACGGAGCGCTGGTAGGCGCGCAGGGCCGAGCGCTGGTCCGGCGGGACGATACGTCCCATGAGGGTGGCGCGGGCCGCCGTGTTGCCGCTCGTCGCGAGCTGGCGCACGGCCAGGCACAGGGCGCACCCCCAGGCGCCCGGCGCGACCGTCAGCGCGGCCACCGCGGCGGCGCAGACCAGCTCCGTCACGACGGCGACGCCGCGGGCGCCGTACCGGTCGCTGATCTGCCCCAGGGGCACGGCCCCGACCACCCCGACCAGACCGCTCGCGGTGAGCAGCGCGGCCGCCTGGCTCAGCGGCAGATGCCGGACCTGGGCGAGGAAGACGACGAGCGCGGACAGGGTCGCCCCGGTGCCCGTCATGTTGACGAGGTTGCCGACGGCCAGCCACCGCTGGTCGCGGTTCGCGGGCAGCAGGGGCACGGTCAGCCTCCCAGCCGCCGCGGGTCCAGGCGCACCACACGCCGGCCCGTCACGCTCAGGGCCCGGCCGCCGTCGGGCCGCTCCCGCAGGCCGACCGTGGCGATACCGCCGGGGTGGTGGATGGCGAGGTCGGTGTCGCCGGGTGCGGTGCCCGCCACCAGGGTCGCGACGGCGACCTGACCGGTGAGCGCGAGCCCCGGGTGCCAGTCGTCCGTCGACAGGGCTCGCGCGTACAGCGTGCCGTCGCCGGTGCGCAGCAGCAGCGCCGGCTTCGGCAGCACGGCGGAGACCGCCATGCCGAGCCGGGGCGCCAACTGCCGCCGTACCTCGGCGAGTACGTCCCGGGCGGCCGCGCCCGCCGGGCCGAGCAGCGCCGCTCCGTCGGTGAGGCCGAGCGCCGCCGCGTCCACGAAGGCGTACGGGTTGCCGCTGTCGACCACGGTCACCGGGACCCGCAGCGCGCCGACGGACACGGACAGCGGGCGCCCGCCGAGCGGGAACGCGCCGCCGAGGTCGTCCAGCGGGAAGCTGAGGCCCGCCTCGTGGACGCCGCGCACCGGGTCCAGCGTACGGATGGCGCAGCTCACGACGCGCCGCCGGCCGGAGCGGTGGGTCAGCAGCCGCAGGGGTCCCCGGCCGGACGGGACGTGGCCCTGGGCGACCAGATGGGTCGCGGTCGCGAGCATCGAGTGGCCGCACTCCGGGGTCAGATCCAGCACCTGGCTGCCGTCCCGCTCCACGACCTGCGCGAACACGTACTCGGCGGCGACGTCGGGCGCGCCCTCGGCCGGATGGGCGAGCGCGACCTTGGCGACGGGGCGGCCCACGGTGGCCACGGCGGTCTCCAGGACGGGCAGCGGGTCGGTGACCCGGCGGGAGCTGGTGACGACCAGGGTCGGCGCGGCGGCACCGCCCACGCTCCACAGGCCGGTGTCGACGCCGACGGCCCGCACACGCTCCGTGGGCGCGGGGGTCACGGCGGTCACGGCGCTCACAGCGAGCCTCCGTCGGTCTGCCCCAGCCACAGCTCCAGCACCAGCAGCGCCCATACCGTGTGCGCGAGTGGCTCGGTACGGCGCTCCTCGAACTCGGCCAGCAGCTTCTCCACACGGCCCGGGTCGAACAGGCCCCGCCGGGCCGCGGACGGGTCGGTCAGGACCTGCCGCGCCCAGCCCAGCGCCACCGCGTCCTCGTCGAGGAGATGGTCGGCCAGGCGGAACGTGAACGGCTGCTTGGGGCGCTGGAGGATCTCCGCCGGCGCCCACGCGTGCCGGGCGGCGGTCCGTGCGAGGGCCACCTTGACGGTGCCGTCGGGTCCGATCTTCCGGTCGGCTCCCAGGGAACGGCCGAGGGCCGTGACCCCGTTGCGGCAGAACGGCACACGGGCCTCGACGGCGTGCGCGGCGCTGAGGTGGTCCACCCGCTGCAGGTGGTAGACGGGCAGCCGGTGCCGCAGCTCGAACTCGGCGGCGGCGTGCGCCGGGTCGGCGACGCCGGGGACCGCCCAGGGCCCGGCGTCGGCGCGCCGTGCCGCCTCCAGGTGCTCGCGCGCCTCGCCGGTGTAGAGGGAGCGGTGCAAGGAGACCGGCATGCCGGACAGCGCGTCGCGGTACGCGGCGCTGTCGCCGCCGTGGACCAGCGCCCGGAACCGGTCGTAGCCGCCGAAGAGTTCGTCGCTGGCGTCACCGGTGAGCGCCACCGGGAAGCCGGCCGCACGGACCGCCTGGAACAGCCGGTAGGTGCTGACGGTGATCGGGTCGGAGTTGGGCTGGCCGAGGCTGTGCACCACGGCAGGCAGCAGCTCTGGGATGTCGCGGCCGCCGACCCGCACCTGCTCCAGGCGGGCGCCGTTGGCCTGCGCCGCCGCCTGCGCGAAGGGCAGTTCGTCGTAGGCGGACGGGGTGCGGGGCACGACGGTGAAGGCGGTCAGCGGGCCGCCCGCGCGGGTGGCGAGCGTCGTGACGACCGTCGAGTCCAGCCCGCCGGAGAGGACCGCGCAGTACGGCACGTCCGTGGGCAGCATGTCGGCGACCAGGTCGGGGAGCAGGCCGGCCAGGTGCTCCTCGGGGTCGGCGTACCGGCCGGGGACCACGGCGGCGACCTCGGTGAGCCGGGGTGCGGCGTCGGGACCGACCTCCAGCGCGTGCCCGGGCGGCAGCGCGTACGCCCCCGCCACGAGCGTGGGATCGCCGAGCGCGCCGGGCGCGGGCACCGCCCCGAACGGCGCCTTGAAGCGCAGGTAGCGGTCCAGAGCGTCGGCGTCGAGGCGGACGGCGGCGCCGCGCAGCTTGAGCAGGGCGGGCAGTTCGGAGGCGAAGCCGACCCGCCCTTCGTCGGCGAACAGGTAGAGCGGCTTGACGCCGGCCTGGTCGCGGACGAGGGTCAGGCGCCGGGTGCGGTGGTCGTAGGCCGCGATGGCGAACATGCCGTCCAGCAGCCCGGCGGCGGCCGTGCCGTGCCGGGCGAACAGCGGCGCCAGCACCTCGCCGTCGCACTCCGTGCGGAACCGCACGCCCTCGGCGGCCAGCCGGCGGCGCAGCTGCGGCGCGTTGTAGATCTCGCCGTTGTAGAACACGGTGACGCCGTCCGAGGTGAACGGCTGCCACCCGTGCGCGGGGTCGGAGATGGCCAGGCGGGTGCCGCCGACCAGACTTCCGTCGAAGACCCGGTGGGCGTGCCCGTCCGGGCCGCCGTGGTGGAGGAGCCTGGCCGTCTCCTCGCCCAGCCGGTGCAGCTCGTCATGGGTCAGGCGGGGGTCGAGCAGGCCGAAGACGCGGCACATGGTGCGCACTCGTCCTTTCGTCTGGTGCGTCGGGCGTCAGTGACCGGTCAGCTCGGCGTGGGCCTTCAGGAACGACGCCCAGTCCGGCCGGGCGTACCAGGTGTCCAGGGTGTCGTCGGCGGGGCAGCGGCGCCGGTCGGCCAGGGCCCGCAGGGGGTCGAGCGGCGCGGTGTCCAGGCCCTGGTCGGCCAGGCCCTTGGCGGCGCGGGCGAGGGCGTCGTCGACGAGCGCGCCACCGTCGACGGGCTCGAAGTGGCGGTTCAGCAGCGGCGCCTGGTAGCCGTGCAGGGCGGCCTCGCGCATGTTGCGGTCGGCGAAGGGGCTCGCCACGTGGTCGAAGTCGCCCTTCTCCAGCATCAGTCCGGCCACCAGGGCGGTGTAACCGCGCACGAGGTCGAGCCGGTGGGTGATGTCGATGCAGGTGACCTCCTTGCGGAAGTACTGGTCGTCACGGAAGTACAGCGGGCGCCGGGTGAAGCTGCGCCGCCAGGAGCGCTCCGACTTGCCGACGACGCCGTCCACGGTCCACGGTCCGTCCCCGCGCACCGGGGTGTTGGCGCTGAGCAGGATCAGGGCCGGGCCGAACCAGTCGAACTTCGCGTGCAGGTACTCCCGGTCGAGCCCGGCCTCGACGGCCTCGGGGAAGCTGACGTTGACGTGGATGCCCCACGTCATCATCGCGGTCTCGGCCGCGGCCCAGCCCTCCACGCCCCGGCCGCCGCGCGGGCCCCGGTACTCCTCGGCCGAGGCGTGGGCGCCGTAGGCGCTGCCGCTCAGGCCGACCCCGGCGAGCAGGTCCTGCATCTCCTGGTAGTGCTGGACCAGGTACTCCTGCTGCTCGTACACGTCGCCGGCGATGGGCGTGCTGATCTCGATGCCCTTGACGTGCAGGTCGACGATCTCGCCCTGCTCGTCGGTCAGGTCGTAGCCCTCCAGGTAGAAGCTGCGCCGGTCGGAGCCGGGGTACTTCATCGCCATGTAGTCGTTGCTCGGCGCGTTGGACCGGGCGATGAGGTCCTTGAGCTGGGGGAAGGACAGCTCGCGCCAGTGCTGCGGCCGGCCGTCGGCGGTGACGAGCTGGTACTCGAACTCCACGCCCATGCGGAAGCTGTTCGGGTCGTATCCGGGCATGACGGAATCGCCTTTCGTGCGAGGGACCTCGGGAAGGAGGAAGGGAAGCGAGGAAGGGGAAGGGAGGAAGCGGAAAGGGGAGGGGGAAGGCGGGATGGGTCAGGACTCGGTGACGGAGCCGAGGAACCACTCGTACAGGGCGAGCAGCCGCCGGCGGGTCTGGTCGCGGCCGTCACCGAGCGCGACCCCGCTGAGCAGATAGGCGCAGGAGGCGACGTCGGCCGCCGCGCCCGTGGCGGGCGGCAGCACCGTCTCGTAGTGGCTGATGCCGTCGAGCGGGCAGGCGGCGGGGGCGGTGCCGCGGGCGCCCTGGGTGTCGTAGAGCAGCAGGAAGCCCCCGGTGGGCGCGGCGCGGTGCGGCGCGAGCGCCTCGGGCGAGGAGCGCGTCTGGTGGCGGGCCGCCAGTTCGACCAGGTCGACGCCGTGCAGGCGGCGCAGCGTGGGCTGGATACGACCGCCGCCCACACGGCTCGCGGCCTCGTTCACGACGATGCCGGCGGCCGTGTCGAAGAACTCGATGTGGAAGGCGGTGGCCCGGGGCGTGGGCAGGGCGCGCAGGGTCCGCTCGGCCAGCCGCACCACCTCGTCCCTGCGCGGGTCACCGGCGTCGAGGGTGATCGCCATGGTCGGCACCGGGCGGTCGCGGACGTCCAGCATCGTGGTCGACCAGGACCACACCTCGCTGAAGACGGCCCGCCCGTCGACGAACACGCCGTCGCAGTGCAGCAGTTCGTGCGGGGTGAACGCCTCGGCCAGGTAGCCGTCCAGCTCCGCGCCCCGCTCGGCGGCGAACGCCCGGGCCTCCCCGTCGTCCGCCAGGCGCACGATGCCCTGCGAGCCGGTCCCGGTGCGCGGCTTGGCGAGCACCGGATAGCCCACCTCCGCGGCGAACTTCTCCAGGTCACCCGGCCCGCGCGGCGCCGCGAACGGGACGACGGGCAGGCCGGCGGCGGCCAGGAGCCGCTTCATGCGCAGCTTGTCGCGGTAGGCGTGCGCGCTCTCGCTGCCCTGGCCGTCGAGGCCGAACTCGTCGCGCAGCCGGGCCGCGCGGAGCACGTCGTGCTCCGAGAACGCGATGACGGTGTCGATGCCGTGTGCGCGGATCCACTCCCGCGCGGTCTCGTACACCGCGGGGTTGGTGACGTAGTCCTCGAACTCGGCGACGCGCGCGTACCGTTCGCGGATCGCGGCGGCCTCGGGGTGCCGGTCGACAGCGCGCGTCGCACAGTTGAGGAGGTACAGCTCGTGCTCCGGATCGAGCCAGCGGTGGAAGGCCGCGGACTGGAGCCGGTAGCGGTTCAGGACCAGGACCTTGCTCATGCTTCCCCCTCACGGGCCGGCGCGGCGGTGCGGATGACGAGGTTCGCGGCCAGGGCGTCCGCGGCGGCCACGGCACCCTCCCGGTCCTCGGCGAACGCGACGACCGCGGCGCGCATCTCGTTGCCGTTCTCGATCGGGGCGAGCCGGTCGCCGGGGTGGACGAAGCAGCGGGTGAGGACGTGGCGCCGGGCCAGCTCGGCGGGCAGCGGCCCGACGTCCACCGCCTCGACCAGGCCGGCCGCCTCCGACAGGCAACGGCGCACCGCGACCCCGCGCCGCTCGACGTCCAGCCGGGGCGGGCGGCCGTGCAGCACGTCGTACCAGGCCTGGTAGAGGTCCACCCCGGTGACGGCACGCACCATGTGGCTGATGAACACCCCGCCGATGCGGCCGTTGACCTCGACGATCCGGGGCCCGTCGGCGGTGAGCCGGACCTCGGTGTGCGCGGGGCCGTCGAGCAGCCCGCAGGCGAGGACGGCGTCCGCCGCGACCCGCTCGACGGCGCCGCGGTCGGCGGCGGGCAGCGGGGCGGGGATCTCCGCGTCCAGTTTGAGGACCCCGGTGCGCCCGCCGATGCCCTTCCCGGTGACGGCGACGGTCGTGACCCGGCCGTCGGCGACGACCGCCTCGACGCTGAACTCCGGCCCGTCCAGGTACTCCTCCACGATCACGTCCCGCTCCCAGGACTCGGCGAGGGCGGCGGCGACGGCCGCGTCCAGCGCGGCCTCGTCGGACACGACGGCGACCGCACAGCTCGCCGCCCGGTCGGCGGGCTTGACCACGACGGGCCACCCGGCGGACTTCACGAAGTCCCGTGCCGCCGCTGCGTCCTGACCGGAGATCCAGCGCGGCTGCGGTACGCCGGCCCGGTCCAGGGCGGCGCGCTGGAGCCGCTTGTTGGAACAGGCCAGTCCGGACCGTTCGGTGTGCCCGCGCAGGCCCGCCCGCTCGTTGATCCGGCCGACCAGGGGCAGCAGATAGTCGAAGTCGGCCATGACGGCGGTGAAGGGGCGCTCGGCGTGGAAGTCGAGGATGCGGGCCTGGAGTTCGCCGACGGCGCCGGTGCGGAACGCGGTGGGGACGCGCGGCAGCGGCAGCTGGACGTCGGCGAAGCCCGAGAGGTCGTTGTCCGGATGGTCGGCCACGACGATCTCCGCGCCGGTCCGCGCGAGGGTGCGCAAGGCCGCCTCGCGCTCCTTGGCGGGGCGTATCACCAGCACCCGGGGGTCGTGCGTCATGTGTAGGTCTCCTTGCGGCCTTCGAGAACGGCAGGGCAGGCCCGAGAGGTACGGCGGAACGTCGGAGGTACGGGCGGATGCCCCCGGATACGGGCGGATGCCCCCGGATACGGGGGGATGTCACAGGTGGGGCAGGACGTGCTCGGTGAGCAGGGCCACGGACTCCAGGGCCTCCGCGAGGGGCGCACCGGCCCAGTGCACGCGCAGGATCAGCTCGGTGGCGTCCGTGCGCCGGGTCCACTCGCGCAGGGCGGCCAGGCAGTCGGCGGGGTCGCCGACCGCGAACCGGTCCTGGGAGAGGGCGGCGAGGTCGGGGTCGAACCGGTCGCCCCGGGGCAGGACGGTGTCCTGTCCCCAGGCCTTGTACGTGGCGTACTTGGCCGCGAGATGCCGGCGGGCCCGCGCGCGGGCGGTGGCCCGGTCCGGGGCGCAGACGACCTCGCGCATCAGCGGTACGTCGGCCGGTGCGGGCAGCCCGGCCTCGGCCCTGGCCTGCCGGTACAGCCCCAGCTGGCGTTCGACGGTGGTCATCGCGGCATGCGGGTTGATCATCCAGGCGTCGCCGAGCCGTGCCGCCCGGCGGACCGCCTTGTCGCTGTTGGCGGCGAGCCACACGGGCGGCCCGGGCCGCTGCACGGGCAGGACCGTGAGCCGGGCGCCGTCCAGGCGGCACCAGGGCAGGTCCGCGTCGACGCTCTCCCCGGCCCACAGCCGGCGCACCAGGTCGAGGTTGCGGGTCAGCCGGGTGACCCGGCCCGTGGTGCCGATGCCGAAGGCCTCGTACTCGGTGTCGCGGTACCCGAGGCCCGCGCCGAAGACCAGCCGGCCCCCGCTCAGCACGTCCGCCGTCGCGTAGGCCTCGGCCGCGTCGACCGGATTCTGCAGGGCGAGCAGGCAGATGCCGGAGCCCAGCCGCATCCGGCCGGTGACGGCCGAGAGGCGGCCGAGCAGCGGCAGCGGCTGCAGGTGGGCCAGCTCCTCGCTCAGGTAGTGCTGCGCGACGAACACCGAGTCCCAGCCGGCCTCCGCGACGGCGGCGACGAGCGTGAGGTGGTCGTCGAGCGCCCGGCCCGGATCCTCGCCGGGCAGGTACTGGAGCGTGAGGTTGAGCCCCACGCGCGGGGCGCCGCCGCCGCGCGCGGCGGCGGCGCTGGTGTCGTTCATCGGTGGTCGTCCCCCACGTCCACGAGAGCCGGGGCCGGCCCGGCCCCGGACCGCGGCCCGCGCAGCCGGCGCAGGTCACGGATGAGCAGGATCGTCTTCAGCCAGCCGCCCGGGACCGCCGGTCCCGCCGTGAGCGCCTGGAAGTTGTCCACGAACAGCAGGTCACCGGGGTGCAGGACGATCTCCTGACGGCAGCGGCCGAGCCCGTCGCGCAGCGCGTCGAGCGCGCCGGCGGCCTCCCGGTCGCCGTCCCGGGCAGCGGCGCGGAACGGGTCCAGGCGCAAGCCGGGCGCCTCCGCCGGCCCGGCCAGTACGGCACCGGGCCGCCCCGCCGCGTGATAGCGCCGCTGCCGCAGCACCTCGGCCTGGTCACCGGCGAGCCCGACGTCCCGGACGGCGGCCAGCTCCAGTGGCGTGCCGGACGGTCCGCCGCGCAGGGAGAGCAGGCCCAGGTAGTCGCAGCGGTCCGGGCCGGGCCCGTCGGCGGTGCCCAGGGCCCGGTCCCCGGCGGCCGTCGCCGGCAGCAGGTCGTCGATGATGCGGTCCCCCCGGGAGAAGGCCTCGGCCAGGCCCATGGAGACCACGGCGAGGTACAGCTCCTCCTGGCGGGTCCGGGTGAAGCCGCGGCCGGCGGGCCGGCCGGCGGGCGGTGGGCCCAGGGCCGTGTCGTCGACGTACATGCCGCGGATCAGGCAGGCGGGCGCGCGGGCTTCGGTGCGCAGTTCGTACAGCGTCCGGCGCAGGGCGCTCGGCAGCAGGCCCGGCAGTTCCCAGCCGAGGCGGTACAGCGTGCTCTCGGCCGGGTCGAGCCGGGTGTCCAGCAGGTCGTCCACGAGGCCGGCGATCTGCCGCAGCTCCGCCACGCCGAGTTCGTAGCCCAGGACGGTGCCCGGCCGCGCCACTGCCTCAGCCCCAGCCGAGGTCGTTCGCCGGGACGGCCCGCGCCGCCGCCACGGTGGACGGTGCGGCGGTGCCGGGGCCCGCCTGGAGCAGGAGCGGCAGGGCCAGGGCGGCGAGTCCCAGGACGAGGGCGGTGGTGCGTCGCTTCATTTCTCCCCCAGTTGCGTGTGTGATGTGCGCGGTGCTCCGCCACCGGCTCGTCACGCCGTTGTGCCGATGGTGGTTCCGGCGAAGCGGCACGGTCCGATCATGGCAGCGGGACCAGTGGATATTCATCCGGTATCACGTATCTTTTTGCGTAAGCGTGAATTCGGACGGGTGGATGAACATGGATGAAAAGGGGCAATCCCCGGTCGGCGACCTGCCGGATCTGGGTGCGACCGAGCGACGTGTGTACGGCTGTGCCGCTCAGCTGATCCGTTTCTCCCTCGACGACCTCGCGGAGAGAGTGCGCCTGCCCCGGGCGGACCTGGAGCGTGCCGCCGCGCACCTGGTCGAACTGCGGCTGCTGCGGCGCAGCGCCGACGACCCCGGGCTGCTGACGACGGTCTCGCCCGACAGCGCCCTCGACCAGCTGACGCGCCCGGTGCGGCGGCAGATGTCGGCGCTTCAGGAGACGGCGGACCGGCTGCGGGACGAACTCGCCCACCTCGTCCCGCTCTACGACGAGGGCGCGGCGCACCGGATGCGCCGCGAGGGCGTCGAGGCGCTCCCGGACCTGGAGGACGTGCGCAAGCGGCTCACCGAGCTGTCCGAGAACGTACGCACCGAGGTGCTCACCTCACAGCCGGGCGGCGCGCGTCCCGAGGAGGTGCTGACGGAGGCGATGGAGCGGACCAAGGCGGTCCTCGCCCGCGGCATCAGCATGCGCACGCTCTACCAGCACACCGCCCAGTTCAGCCAGACCACCGTCGCCTACGTGGACCAGGTCACGCCGCTCGGCGCGGAGGTCCGCACGCTGGGGGACGCCTTCTCGCGGACCATCGTCTTCGACCGGGACGTCGCGGTGGTGCCGCTGCGGGGCAATCCGCGCGGCGCCGCGCTCATCCGGGACCCGCACGTGGTCGACTTCGTCGTGGCGACGTTCGAGCGCGCCTGGGCGGCGGCCGTGCCCTTCCCCGCGGAGCACGGCCGGGCGCAGGCGATCGCGGCCTCCGAGGACATCAAGGCGGACATCGTCCGGCTGCTGGCGGCGGGCCACGACGACAAGGCCGTGGCCCGCCGGATGGGCATGACGATCCGCACCTGCCAGCGCCACATCACCGAGATCATGAACCGCCTCGGCGCCCGCAGCCGTGTGCACCTGGGTTGCCTCATCCAGCAGCAGGGGCTGCTCGACGAGGAGGGATGACGGGTCAGCCCTGGATCGCGGCCGGGTCCATCCACATGACCTCCCAGGTGTGGCCGTCCAGGTCGTCGAAGGCGCGGCCGTACATGAAGCCGTGGTCCTGGGTCGGGCCGGTCTCCGTGCCGCCCGCCGCGATCGCCCGGTCCACCAGCTCGTCGACCTTCGCGCGGCTCTCGGCGCTCAGACAGACCAGCACCTCGCTGGTCTTCGTGGCGTCGGCGATCTCCTTCTTGGTGAAGGTCGCGTAGAACGGCTTGGTGAGCAGCATCGCGACGATGGTGTCGCTGATCACCACGGAGGCCGCCTTCTCGTCGCTGAACTGGGCGTTGATCGTGTAGCCCAGCTCCGTGAAGAACTTCTTGGAGGCGTCGAGGTCGTTCACGGGCAGGTTCACGAAGATCATCTGCTGGTACATCAGGGTCTCTCCCGTAGGTATGCGTCGCTGCGGTCAGCGTGTTCGACAAGGTAGACCCCGGGCCCGCCTCGAACTCATCGGCGATCGCGGAACTTTTCTCAGCGGCTCGCGGGGAGGGCCGCGAGGGCGGCGACGGCGAGGGTGAGCGGGCCGAACAGCGCGAGCAGGGCCGCCGCGCGCACGGCCGCCGCGGCGCGCAGCATCGTGGCCCGGGCGCCGAGGCGCAGCAGCGCGGAGGTGGTGGCCGCCCGGCACTGGCGGGCCTCCACGGCGGCGGTGAGCAGGGTGGCGACCGTGCAGCCGCCCACGACCAGCGCGCCGAGGGCGGCCAGGGGGCCGAACGCCGCCCCCGAGCCCGCGTACAGCGAGGTCATGGCGTAGCCGGCGGACGCGACCGCGCACACGACGCCCAGGGGGCGGCCGATGCGGGTGGCCTCCGCCATCAGCACCCGGCCGGCGAGGAGGCGCAGGGCGCCGGGGCGTACGGACTGCAGCAGACGGCCGCACAGATGGGCGAGGCCGGGGGCGGCGAGGACGAGGCCGCCGGCGATCAGGAGCCAGCCGAGGAGGACGACGCGGTCGTCCCGCTCGGCATAGGCGTGGGCCGCGAGGCCGCCGGTGACGAGGGTGATGCCCCAGGGCAGGCCGACCGGGGTGTCCCCGGGCGGCCGGAGGGCGCCGCCGGTCCAGTCGGCTTCCGGGGCCGGTGACCCGGGCCGGTGTTCGCCCCCGCCGGCCGGCGGCTCGGGACGGGACTCGCCGTCCGGGGCCGGTGCCAGGGAGCGCAACTCGCCTTCCGGAGCCGGGCGTTCGGCGTGCGGGCCGCCTTCCGTGGCGGCGTGCGGCGCGCCATCCGGCGCCGTGCCGACGCCGCCGTTCCCCGGTGCGCGGTCCCGGCGCGACCCGAACCTCCCGTACGTCCCGAACGTCTCGCGTGCCGGCGCGTAGCCGTACGCCCCGAAGCGGCCGAACCGGCGCCGGCCCGGGGCGGCGGGGCGGGGGTCCCTCGGGCGCAGGGCCAGCGCCACCGTCGTGGCCGCCGCGGCCGGGGCCAGGGTCAGCAGGGTCAGGGTCGCCGCGACCGGGAGGGACTCGCCGGCGGCCAGGAAGTCGGCGGCCGCGCGGCCGAAGGGCAGACCCCTCGGGTCGCCGCGCAGGTGCAGGAAGACCAGCAGGGCCAGCAGCGAGCCCAGCGTGCAGGACAGGGCGGTGGTCAGGGCGGAGATCGCCATCAGGCGGGCCGGGCCGAGCCCCACCGCGGACAGCCCGGTGCGCGGCCGGGTACCGGGGTCGGTGCGGGCGACCGCCAGGGCGAGGTGCACCGTGGCGGCGAGCGGCACCGCGCACCAGAGCAGGCGCAGCGCGGCGGCATCGGCCGACTCGGGGTGGTTCAGGGCGTAGCCGAGGCAGGACAGCAGCAGGAATCCGGTGCCCGCCGAGGCTGCGGCCACCAGCAGGCGGCGCAGCTGGACGGCGGGCCGGGCCGCGCGGGTCAGGCGGAGAGCGAGCACGCGGCCCGGCCTTCCGTCTCCGGGGTCTCCGGCAGGTTCAGCGTGTGCACGCGCCGGCCGTCCAGCAGGGAGACCGTGTGGTCCGCGCCGGCCGCGGTGTCGGGGTCCGCCGTGGCGAGGACGACCGTGATGCCGTGCGAGCGGGCGGCCGTGGTGAGGGTGCGCAGCACCTGGGTGCGGTCGGCGCGGTGCAGCGGGGCCGTCGGCTCGTCGGCGAACAGGACCGTGGGGGCGGGGGCGAGGGCCCGGGCGATGGCGACGCGCTGCCGCTCGGCCTGCGTCAGCCGGTGCGGGCGGGCGCGGGACGCGGCGCCGACGTCGAGCCGCTCCAGCCACTCCAGCGCGGCCACCTTGGCCCGGCGGCGTCCGACGCCGCGCAGCATCAGGGGCAGCGCGGCGTTCTCCCAGGCGTTCAGCTCGGGCACCAGGACCGGCGCCGGGTCGATCCAGCCGAACCGTTCCCGGCGCAGCCGCTCCCGGGCCATCGGGCCCAGGGTGTGCATGGGCGTGCTGTTGAACCAGACCTCGCCCTCGCGCACCGGCACCAGTCCGGACAGGCACGACAGCAGGGTCGTCTTGCCGCTGCCGCGCGGGCCGGTGACGGCGAGGATGTCGCCCTCGCGCACCCCGAGCGAGATCCCGGCGAGCCCGGGGGAGCCGTCGCGGTGCCTGAACTGCAGCGAGCGTGCCCACAGCACATCGTTGTCCGGCGGGGCCTCCATGGGCGTACACCTCGGTTCTGCTCCGTTTTCCCGCGTCCGTTCCCCCGTACGGGCGAACGACGGCTGGGCCGATCGGTCACTGGAACGCTAGGCAGCCGGTGCCGGGAGGCCGGACAGCACACGGCCCCGGGCCGCCGTTCCCACTCGAACGGACGGCACCGGGGCCGGGGTCGGTCATCCGGTCGGATGATCGCAGCTTCGGCTGGTCAGAGCTTCGTCCACGCCTCGGTCAGCGTCGCGCGCAGGATCTGCTCGATCTCGTCGAAGGTCTCCTGGTCGGAGATCAGCGGCGGGGCCAGCTGGACGACCGGGTCGCCGCGGTCGTCGGCACGGCAGTACAGGCCGTTGTCGTACAGCGCCTTGGAGAGGAACCCGTACAGGACGCGCTCGGTCTCCTCGTCGTTGAAGGACTCCTTGGTGTGCTTGTCCTTCACCAGCTCGATGCCGTAGAAGAAGCCGTTGCCGCGGACGTCGCCGACGATCGGCAGGTCGTGCAGCTTCTGCAGGGTCTGGAGGAAGGCGCCCTCGTTGTCGAGCACGTGCTGGTTGAGGTTCTCGCGCTCGAACAGGTCGAGGTTGGCGAGGCCCACGGCCGCGGAGACCGGGTGACCGCCGAAGGTGTAGCCGTGCAGGAAGGTGTTGTCGCCCTTGTAGAACGGCTCGGCGAGCCTGTCGGAGATGATGCACGCGCCGATCGGGGAGTAGCCCGAGGTCATGCCCTTGGCGCAGGTGATCATGTCGGGGACGTAGCCGAACTTGTCACAGGCGAACATCGTGCCGAGGCGGCCGAAGGCGCAGATGACCTCGTCCGACACGAGCAGCACGTCGTACTGGTCGCAGATCTCGCGGACCCGCTGGAAGTAGCCGGGCGGCGGCGGGAAGCAGCCGCCGGCGTTCTGCACCGGCTCCAGGAAGACCGCGGCGACGGTGTCCGGGCCCTCGAAGAGGATCTGCTGCTCGATCTGGTCGGCGGCCCAGCGGCCGAAGGCCTCCGGGTCGTCGCCGAAGATCGGGGCGCGGTAGATGTTGGTGTTCGGCACCTTGTGCGCGCCGGGCACGAGCGGCTCGAACGGCGCCTTCAGACCGGGCAGGCCCGTGATGGACAGCGCGCCCTGCGGGGTGCCGTGGTAGGCGACCGCGCGGGATATGACCTTGTGCTTGGTGGGCTTGCCGACCAGCTTGAAGTACTGCTTGGCGAGCTTCCACGCGGTCTCGACGGCCTCGCCGCCACCGGTGGTGAAGAAGACCTTGTTCAGGTCGCCCGGCGCGTAGTCGGCGAGGCGCTCGGCCAGCTCCACGGCCTTCGGGTGGGCGTAGGACCAGACCGGGAAGAAGGCCAGCTCCTGCGCCTGCTTGAAGGCGGTCTCGGCGAGTTCCGTGCGGCCGTGACCGGCCTGGACCACGAACAGCCCGGCGAGACCGTCGAGGTAGCGCTTGCCCTTGTCGTCGTAGATGTAGGTGCCCTCACCCCGGACGATCGTCGGGACGGGGGAGTTCTCGTACGAGGACATGCGGGTGAAGTGCATCCACAGGTGGTCGTACGCGGTGCGGCTGAGGTCCTTCTGGGTCACGGTTATCGGGTTCCCCACATGTAGGTCTGCTTCTTCAGCTTCAGGTAGACGAAGCTCTCGGTGGAGCGCACCCCGGGCAGCGCCCGGATGCGTTTGTTGATGACGTCCAGCAGGTGGTCGTCGTCCTCGCAGACGATCTCGGCGAGGATGTCGAACGAGCCCGCGGTCATCACCACGTACTCGACTTCCGACATGCCGGTCAGCGCGTCCGCGATCGACTCGACATCGCCCTCGACGTTGATCCCGACCATCGCCTGCCGGCGGAAGCCCACGGTGAGCGGGTCCGTGACGGCGACGATCTGCATCACGCCCTGGTCCAGCAGCTTCTGGACGCGCTGGCGCACGGCCGCCTCGGACAGGCCGACGGCCTTGCCGATCGCGGCGTACGGCCGGCGGCCGTCCTCCTGGAGCTGCTGGATGATGGCGAGGGAGACGGCGTCCAGCTGGGGGGTGCCGCCGTTCCTGGACTCGCGGGTGGAGTCCCTCTGGTCTGCGCTTCGACTGGCCACCAGCTCACTGTGCACGACGTCTCGACAGTTTTGCAAGGCCTGATCGATGAAATTCGTTGTTTGAGACTTCGTAGCTTGCGGATTTCGCAGAACTGATGCCGATGGGGGTGTTGAAAACGTGGGCCTGACGGCTAGGGTGGGTGTCTCAGCAGTCGGACAGTGAGAACCAGATCAGGAGGCCGGCAGTGAGCACCGAGCTGCGTCGTCTGCGCAACTACATCGACGGTGAGTTCCGGGACGCCGCCGACGGACGGACCACCGAGGTGGTCAACCCGGCGACGGGCGAGGCGTACGCGACCGCGCCGCTGTCCGGGCAGGCGGACGTCGACGCCGCCATGGAGGCCGCCGCCCGCGCCTTCCCGGCCTGGCGCGACACGACCCCGGCCGAGCGGCAGAAGGCGCTGCTGAAGATCGCGGACGCGTTCGAGGAGCGCGCCGAGGAGCTGATCGCGGCCGAGGTGGAGAACACGGGCAAGCCGGTCGGGCTCACCCGCTCCGAGGAGATCCCGCCGATGGTCGACCAGATCCGCTTCTTCGCGGGTGCGGCGCGGCTGCTGGAGGGCCGCTCGGCCGGTGAGTACATGGAGGGGATGACCTCGATCATCCGCCGTGAGCCGGTCGGCGTCTGCGCC
Source organism: Streptomyces sp. NPDC104106 (assembly GCF_055584345.1). NCBI lineage: Bacteria > Bacillati > Actinomycetota > Actinomycetes > Kitasatosporales > Streptomycetaceae > Streptomyces > Streptomyces sp. NPDC104106. Next base: position 131,976 of record NZ_JBVJMF010000008.1, on the reverse strand, counting down.
CAGGTCGCCCCCTGGAACTACCCGATGATGATGGCCGTGTGGAAGTTCGCCCCGGCGATCGCCGCGGGCAACACGGTCGTCCTGAAGCCCTCGGACACCACCCCGGCGTCGACGGTCCTGATCGCCGACATCATCGGCTCGATCCTGCCCAAGGGCGTCTTCAACGTCATCTGCGGCGACCGCGACACCGGCCGCCTGATGGTCGAGCACGACACCCCGGCCATGGCGTCCATCACCGGCTCGGTCCGCGCGGGCATGTCCGTCGCCGAGTCCGCGTCCAAGGACCTCAAGCGGGTCCACCTGGAGCTGGGCGGCAAGGCCCCGGTCGTGGTCTTCGACGACGTGGACATCCCCAAGGCCGTCGAGGACATCTCCGTCGCGGGCTTCTTCAACGCCGGCCAGGACTGTACGGCCGCCACCCGGGTCCTCGTCCAGGAGTCCGTCCACGACGAGTTCGTGGCCGCGCTCGCCAAGGCCGCCGCCGAGACCAGGACCGGGCAGCCGGACGACGAGGACGTGCTCTTCGGCCCCCTGAACAACCCCAACCAGCTCAAGCAGGTCTCCGGCTTCATCGAGCGCCTGCCCGCCCACGCCAAGGTCGAGGCGGGCGGCCAACGGGTCGGCGACAAGGGCTACTTCTACGCCCCGACCGTCGTCTCCGGCCTGAAGCAGGACGACGAGATCATCCAGAACGAGGTCTTCGGCCCGGTCATCACCGTCCAGTCCTTCACGGACGAGGACCAGGCCGTCGAGTGGGCCAACGGCGTGGACTACGCCCTCGCCTCCTCGGTGTGGACCAAGGACCACGCCCGCGCGATGCGCATGTCCAAGAAACTCGACTTCGGCTGCGTGTGGATCAACACGCACATCCCGCTCGTCGCGGAGATGCCGCACGGCGGCTTCAAGAAGTCCGGCTACGGCAAGGACCTGTCGGCGTACGGCTTCGAGGACTACACGCGGATCAAGCACGTGATGACGTCCATCGGCGAGTAGCCACCGCGCACAGCGGCGCGGCCCCCGGACGGGTTCACCTCCCCGTCCAAGGGCCGCGCCGCGTCGTCCCCCGGCCGCGAACTCCGGTTCCTGCTTCGGCAGTTCGGGTTCGGCGCAGCGGTCGGCCGGGACAGCGGGGGCTGCTCCGCCGGCCCTGGTCGACAAGGTGTCGGCTCCGGTGCGAGGGTCTGGACGCAGCGTCGATTGTCGCCGCGCCCGGCGGGCGGGCATCCTTCCGGGGTGCCCCAGACTTCTTCTCGTACGTCCGCTCTGTCCCGCCGCTCCCTCCTGCGCGCCCTCGGCGGCACCGCCGCGCTGGGCGCCCTGGCCGGCTGCGGGGTGCCCGCCGCCTACGTCGAGCCGGGTGACCGCGCCGTGCCGGACGAGTCCGCCGCCGACCGGAAGCTGATCTGGGCGAACTGGCCGCTGTACATCGACGCCGATGACGCGAACCCCGACCGGCGGCCCACGCTGGAGGCGTTCGAGAAGCGCACGGGCATCTCCGTCGACTACGTCGAGGAGATCAACGACAACGACGAGTTCTTCGGCAAGATCAGCCCCGCGCTGATGAACCACCAGCCCACCGGCCGCGACCTGATCGTCATCAGCGACTGGATGTGCGCCCGGTTCGTCCGCCTGGGCTGGGTGCAGCGGATGGACCGCGCCCACCAGCCGAACGTCGCGAAGTACCTCGACCCGCTGCTGCGCTCACCGGCCTTCGACAAGGGCCGTCTGTCCACCGTGCCCTGGCAGTCGGGCATCACCGGCATCGCCTACAACCGCAAGAGGCTCGGCCGCGAGATCCGGCGGGTGAAGGACCTCTGGGCGAACGACCTCAAGGGCCGCGTGACCCTCCTGTCCGGCCTGGACGAGTCGTTCGCGCTGCTCATGCAGGGCAACGGCGTGGACATCAGGAAGTGGACGGCGGACGACTTCCACCGGGTCTGCGACGAGGTCGAACGGCAGGTCCACCGCGGCCAGATCCGCCGCTTCACCGGCAACGACTACACCAAGGACCTGGTCAGCGGCGACGTGCTCGCCTGCCAGGCCTACTCCGGCGACGTCATCCAGCTCCAGGCGGACAACCCCGACATCCGCTTCGTCGTCCCCGAGGAGGGCGCCGAACTCTGGTCGGACTCCCTGATGATCCCCGACCGCGCCCGCCACAAGGCCGACGCCGAGCGCCTGATCGACTACTACTACGACCCCGAGGTCGCCGCGAAGCTCGCCACCTGGGTCACCTACGTCTGCCCGGTCCCCGCGGCCAAGGAGGTCCTTGCCTCCGCCAAGGACAAGGACACTGCCGCCCTCGCCGACAACCCCCTGATCTTCCCCGACACAACGATGCGCGAGCGCCTCGCCGTCGCCCGGGACATCACCTCCGCGGAGCGGGTGGAGTTCGCGAAGCGGTGGAACGAGATCGTGGGTCTGTGATCCGGGGTGACCGCGACGGCGGACGCACGGCGGGGTCCTGGCTCCCGTGCGGGGCCGGCCCGCCGTCGACGCGACAAGAGCGGGGACGTTCAGTCGAGGCAGAACTCGTTGCCCTCGATGTCCTGCATCACGATGCACGACTCGTTGTAGTCGTCGGCGAGCAGCACGCGTTCGCGTACCGCGCCGAGCGCGACCAGCCGTGCGCACTCGGCCTCCAGCGCGGCGAGGCGCTCTTGCCCCACGAGCCCGGTGCCGGCCCGCACGCACAGATGCACCCGGTTCTTGACGACCTTCCCCTCGGGGACGCGCTGGAAGTACAGCCGCGGACCCTCGCCCGAGGGGTCACCGCAGACGAACCCCGCGCCCTGGCGCTCCGGCGGCAGCGAGCGCTCGTAGTCGTCCCAGGTGGCGAAGCCCTCCGGCGGCGGCGGTACGACGTACCCCAGCACCTCGCACCAGAAGCGGGCGAGGCGCTCCGGTTCCGCGCAGTCGAAGGTGACTTGGAACTTCTTGATCGATGACATCGCCGCACCCTAGCAAGGCAGACCCTGCCGCGAGAAGTCTTTTGAACGTGTTCAATTGACGGCGTACGCTGCTGCCATGAGCGACAGAGCCGCCCTGCTCCGGGGCATCCGCGTCTGGTTGGTCCTCTTCGTGGTGTGTCTCGTGCTCAGCGGGGCCACCGCCTTCCCCCTGGTGCACGAACTGCGCTGGAGCGAGAGCGCGTTGCGCGCGCTGTCCGTGCCGGACCTGCTGCCGGGGCTGACGGACTGGATCGTGCGGGTACGCCACGGGCTCGACACCGCCGACGCCGACTACCCGTTCCTCCTCTACGGCACCGACTGGCTGGCCTTCGCCCACCTCGTCATCGCGGTCGCCTTCTACGGTCCGTACCGCGACCCGGTCCGCAACATCTGGGTCGTCGAGTTCGGGATGATCGCCTGCGCCGGGATCATCCCCCTCGCCCTGATCTGCGGGCCCATTCGCGCAATCCCCTTCTGGTGGAGCCTGATCGACATGTCCTTCGGGTTCTTCGGGGTCGTCCCGCTGTACGTCGTACGGCGGAAGATCAAGCGGCTGGCGGCGCTCGGCACGCCGAACGCCGCCCCGGCCGCGGCCCTGTGACGGCCGCCCGGACGATGCGGGCGGCGACCGGGTTCACGGACTCGCCGTCGGCGTCCGTGGCGCCGGCCGAGCGGACGAGGATGCGGCGCAGATCCACCCGGCACCTCCCCGGCCCGGACGGCCGGCCGGTACGGCCCGGTCGTCGTCACCGCCGACCGGGCGCCGGACCCCGACACGCCCCCGGCCGCCCTGCCCCACCGGCCCGAGAGGGGCGTCACAAGCCCGCAGGCGCGCACGCCGTGCTCAACCACCGCGGGGACGGCGTGACGCTGCGCGGCACGGGCTATGTGCTGGTCCGCTGGCAGCTCTCACCGCGGTACCGCTCCGGCAGCCTGGTCATGCCGGCCTGGACGGGGCTGCGGGGCAGGCTCTTCCACGTGGCCTCCGGCGGCGGCCGACGCATGGACGACCCCGTCAGCCCCACCGACCCCACCGCCACCGACACGGGCGGCAAGGCCACCGGATACGACGTCCTGCCGCCCGGCACCCAGCAGATGTGGCAGAACGAGTACTTCTGCCTCGACGGCGCCGTCACCCTCACCGTGAACGAACGCGGCGCCGACTACGGCCTGACCGTCTTCCCGAGCAGCTGGGAGGCAGCCGAGAAGGACATCACGACCGGCCCCGCCCAGGGCGCCAGGCGCTACGGCCTGGTCCGGGACACCGGCGGGGACGACACCCCGGTCCCGCAGTACCTCACCCGCGCCACCCCGGCCGACCCCGCGACGGTCGCCCAGCGCTCCCGCGTCTGACGGGTCCGGGGGAACCGCGCGACCGGCCGGGGCCGACCCGCGGCCGCCCGACGTCACGCCGCGGCGCCTGCGGCGCAGCGCTCAGCCGCGCGAGCGCAGGGCGTGCAGGACGTCGACCCGGTTCGTGGTGATCGAGTCGACGCCCAGGTCCAGCAGCCGGCTCATCGACCTGCGGGTGTCCGGGGTCCAGACGGAGACGAGGTGGCCGTCGTGGTGGACCCGGGCCACCAGCTCCCGGCTGACCAGCGAGAAGCGGTAGTTGAGCCAGCGCGGCCTGATCGCGTCGAGCAGCACGGGCCGGGGCGGGGCCAGCGTCGTCCGGGTCAGGGCGATCTCGGCGGCCGGGTCGGCGGCGCGCACGGCGAGCATCGCCTCGGCGCCCGCGCAGTAGTAGACGCGCTCCCGGGCGCCGCCCTGGCGGACCACGTCCATGATCCGGTCCACCGTCCGCCGCTCGACCCGCCCGCACAGATCCAGCATCACCCGGGCCTCGCCGGTCGCGGCCAGCGCCTCCGCGAGCGTGGGCACGCCGCCCGCCGTGAGCTCGCGCAGCTCCTCGGCGGACAGCGCGGCGAGCGGCCGGTCGACGCCCCACAACCGCTTCAGCGTCTCGTCGTGCAACAGCACGGGCACGCCGTCACGGGTGAGCCGTACGTCGATCTCGACCACGTCCGCGCCCTGGTCGAGCGCGGAACGCAGCGAGTCGGTCGTGTTCTCGCGGAAGCGGTAGGGGTCGCCGCGATGGGCCACGGCGGTCACGGTCTGCATGGCCCCATTGTGGCGGGGCCGGACGAACGGCAGGCGTCAGCGGGTGAGCCAGGCGGCGGTGTAGGCGTCGATCTCCGCCGCGATCCGCGCCTTGCCCGCCGCGTCCAGGAAGGACGCCTCGACGGCGTTCTTGGCGAGGTCGGCGAGCCCGCGCTCGTCCAGCTCCAGCAGCCGGGCCGCCACCGCGTACTCCGTGTTGAGGTCGGTGCCGAACATCGGCGGGTCGTCGGAGTTGACCGTGACCAGCACCCCGGCCTCGGCGAACGCCCTGATCGGGTGCTCGTCCAGGGTGTCGACCGCGCGGGTGGCGATGTTGGAGGTCGGGCAGACCTCCAGCGGGATCCGGTGCTCGGCGAGATGCGCGAGCAGCTCCGGGTCCTGCGCGGAGCTGGTGCCGTGCCCGATGCGCTCGGCGCGCAGCTCGGTCAGCGCGTCCCACACCGTCTGCGGTCCGGTCGTCTCCCCGGCGTGCGGCACCGAGTGCAGACCGGCCGCTATGGCCCGGTCGAAGTACGGCTTGAACTGCGGGCGGGGGACACCGATCTCCGGCCCGCCGAGCCCGAACGACACCAGGCCCTCCGGCCGGATCCGGTCGTCCGTGGCCAGCCGCGCGGTCTCCTCGGCGGACTCCAGCCCGGCCTCGCCGGGAATGTCGAAGCACCAGCGCAGCACGGTCCCGAACTCGGCCTCGGCCGCCTTGCGGGCGTCCTCGATGGCCGCCATGAAGGCCGGCGCGTCGATGCCGCGCCGGGTGGAGGAGAAGGGGGTGATGGTCAGCTCGGCGTACCGCACCTGCTGGCGGGCCAGGTCGCGGGCCACCTCGTAGGTCAGCAGCCGGACGTCCTCGGGGGTGCGGATCAGGTCCACCACCGACAGGTAGACCTCGATGAAGTGCGCGAAGTCGGTGAAGGTGAAGTACTCGGCCAGGGCCTCGGGGTCGCTCGGGACCCTGGAGTCGGCGTGCCGGGCGGCCAGCTCCGAGACGATGCGCGGGGAGGCCGAGCCGACGTGGTGGACGTGCAGTTCGGCCTTGGGGAGGCCGGCGATGAAGGGCCGCAGGTCGGGGTCGGCGGTGCCGGCGGCGGGCGCGGAGCTGTGGTCGGTCAAGGGGTCCTCCCCGGGACGGGCGCCCGCGGCGACCCGGCCGGTGGGACCGGGTCCGTGGAACCCGCCGGTGGCGGCAGGGGGTCCGTGGTGCGGGCGCGGTGATCGGCTGATCGGTGCGCGGGATCATCGTAGGCCCCGGCCCGTGCCGTCCGGAGCGGCCCGTAGCATGAGGCACATCCAGCAGAGGGGGGCACGTCCACCATGTCCGACGAGGGGCCGCAGTTCACACCACCGGAGCAGCCGCCCGCCGGCGAGCGGCCCGCGGCACCCGGGGTGTCCCTGGGCAAGACCGCGCAGGACAGCGCAGCGGACGCCGCCCCGCAGGCCCCGGCTGCCGGCCACGCCCCCGGTTTCGGCTCCGTGCACGACCAGCAGACGGTGACCTCGCTGCCCACGGACGCCGTACCCGCCTCCTGGGCAGCACCGGCCACCGGCCCGACGCACCCGGCGAACCCCTTCGCGCCGCCGGCCGATCCGTACGCCGCGCCGCCCGCGAGTCCGTACGCGCCCCCGGCCGCCCCGCCGAGCCCGTTCGCCCCGCCGGTCGCCACGGCGCAGCCGTACGCCGCCCCGCACCCGGCGGCCGAGCCCGTGCCCCCGCCGCCCATCGCCCCCGACGGCCCCGGCCAGGTGCCGTACGGCTATCCCGGCGCGCCGTCGTCCTACGGGTATCCGGGCGGACCGCAGTCGCCGTACCCCGCCTATCCGGCCGCGAACCTCTACGGCTGGCCCGGCATGCAGCCGGCCCCGAGCAACGGCCTCGGTACGGCCGCCCTGGTCTGCGGCATCCTGTCCGTGGTCGGCTTCGTGGCGTATCCGGTCGCCCTGGTGCTGGGCATCCTCGCGATCATCTTCGGCGCCATCGGCCGCGGGAAGGCGAAGCGGGGCGAGGCGACGAACCCCGGGATGGCCCTGGCGGGGCTGATCTGCGGCGCGGCGGGCATCGCGCTGGTGGTGGCGTTCATCGGTTTCTTCGTGGCCATGGCCACCTGAGCGCTCCGCCGGCAGCGCGCGACATGCCGTCGGTCGGCCGCGGGTCCGCCGCGGCTCATCGCGCGGTTCCCCGCGCCCCTTCGGGGCGTTGCCGAAGCGCACCCGGACTTCGCCGAACCCGCTGAGCCCGCGAGGCGGGGCACCGAGCAGAGCCCGGCGTCCCCTGTCGCCGGGTCAGGCCTTTGCGAGCCTGTCGCGGGCCGCCATCAGCGCGAAGCCCAGCAGGTTCAGCCCTCTCCAGCGCTCCGGGTCAGCCGCCGCCTCGTCGCCCGCCGCGAGGCCGATGCCCCAGACCCGGTCCACCGGGCTCGCCTCCACCAGCACACGGTCACCGGTGCCGAGGAGGTACGCGCGCAGGGCGTCGTCCGCCGCGAACTTGTGCACGCTGCCCTCGACCACGATGCGGTACCGCTCCCGCTCCCATATCGCCTCGTCGAAGCCCCGGACCAGCCGGCCGGCCTTCTTCGCCTGCGAGGGATGCCCGGCGGCGAGGACCTTGCGCTCGGCCTCCGCGTCCTCGAAGAGCCGCGCCTTGCCCGCCATCATCCAGTGCTCGGCCGTCGCGTACTCCACCCCGCCCACCACGAACGGCGACGGCCACCACTGGCTCAGACAGCCCGCGCCGACGCCGCCGTCCTTGCGCGGCCGGTGCCCCCAGAAGTGCAGGTACCTGATGTGCGTGCCCGCGCGGACCTCGCTGATCAGGGCTTCCACCCCGTCGATCTTCCCCATGCACGCGAGTCTGGCACGCACCACTGACACTCCGTCCGCCCTTTTCCGGTACGACTCGACACCTGGTCGACAGATTCCGTCGCGTAACCAAAAGGCAACAACGGAATCACTTGTTGGAGTCCCGTAGCTCTGTCAGGATCGGCACTCAATTCGAGCTGGAGCTACGCCACCCACCCCCGGACGGGGCACACGGCGGAGGAGGGCGACATGCACAACCCGGGTACCGTCCCGGAACGGTTTCCCGCGCGGGACCGGTTCGCCGAGGGCGCGCAGTTCATCGCGGGCCGCCTGACGAAGGGCACCTCCGGCCGCACGCACGCGGTGGTCGATCCGGCGAACGGCGCGGAGGTGTACACCTACGAACTGGCCGGCACCGAGGACGTCGACGCGGCCGTGGCCGCCGCGCGGGAGGCGTTCCGGGACTGGTCCTCGGCCACGCCGGGCGAGCGTTCCGACGCCCTGCACCGGTTCGCCGCCGTAATCGCCGACCGGGCCGAGGAGTTCGCCCGCGCCGAGTCCCTGCAGTGCGGCAAGCCGCTGAAGCTCACCCGCGAGTTCGACGTGCCGGGCACCATCGACAACACGGCCTTCTTCGCGGGCGCCGCCCGGCACCTGGCCGGCCAGTCCGCCGGCGAGTACTCCGGTGACCACACCTCGTACGTCCGCCGGGAACCCATCGGAGTCGTCGGCTCCATCGCCCCCTGGAACTACCCCCTCCAGATGGCCGCGTGGAAGATCCTCCCGGCGATCGCAGCGGGCAACACGATCGTGCTGAAGCCCGCCGAGCCGACGCCGCTCACCTCGCTGTTGTTCGCCCAGGCGGCCACGGACGCCGGTCTGCCGGACGGTGTGGTCAACATCGTCACCGGGACCGGGAAGGAGGCGGGGGAGCACCTCGTCGGGCATCCCGGCGTCGCCATGACCTCCTTCACCGGGTCCACGGCCGTCGGCAGGCGCGTCGCCGAGGTCGCCACCGCGACCGTCAAGCGCCTGCATCTGGAACTGGGCGGCAAGGCACCCTTCGTGGTGTTCGACGACGCCGACCTGGAGGCCGCGGCCCACGGCGCCGTCGCCGGCGCGCTCATCAACACCGGGCAGGACTGCACGGCCGCCACGCGCGCGTACGTGCAGCGCCCGCTGTACGAGGCGTTCGTGGAGCGGACGGCCGCGCTGATGGAGACCGTGCGGCTGGGGGATCCCTTCGCGCCCGGTACCGACCTCGGGCCGCTCGTCTCGCACGTCCAGCGCGACCGGGTCGCCGGCTTCGTGGACCGTGCGCGTGCCTACGCGCGCGTGGTGACCGGCGGCGAGGCCCCGCGAGGGGACCTGGCGAGCGGTGCCTACTACCGGCCGACGCTGATCGCCGACGCGGCCCAGGACAGCGAGATCGTCCAGTCCGAGATCTTCGGCCCGGTCCTGGTCGTCCTGCCGTTCGACAGCGACGACGACGGCATCCGGTTGGCCAACGACACCCCGTACGGCCTCGCCGCCTCCGCCTGGAGCCGCGACGTGTACCGGGCGGGCCGGGCCACCCGCGAGATCAGGGCGGGCTGTGTGTGGATCAACGACCACATCCCGATCATCAGCGAGATGCCGCACGGCGGCTACAAGGCGTCCGGCTTCGGCAAGGACATGTCCGTGTACTCCTTCGAGGAGTACACGCAGGTCAAGCACGTAATGTTCGACAACACCGCGGTGGCCGCGAAGGACTGGCACCGCACCGTCTTCGGGGACCGATAGCCGATCGGGCCCCGACCCGGCCCACCCCTCCCGAAAGGGCACCACGCGCATGGAGAGTCACGAGCCCGGCCCTGTGACGCCGGTCGAATTCGCCGCCGTACGGCGCGGTCTCCGTCAGGGCCGGGCCGCGTTGACCCGCCGGTCGCTGCTGCGCGCCTCCGCGGGCGGCGCGCTCGCGGCCGGCGGACTCGGGGGCCTGAGCGCCTGCGGGATCCCCGCGGCGACCAAGACCCAGGGCGGTGTCTCCGCCGACGACCACTCCGCCACCGAGAAGATCGTCAACTTCTCCAACTGGCCCCAGTACATCGACGTGGACGCCAAGGGCAAGGGCCGTCCCACGCTCGATCACTTCGCGCGGCAGTCCGGCATCAAGGTCACCTACACCGAGGACATCAACGACAACGACGAGTTCTTCGGCAAGCTCCAGCCCGAGCTGGCCGCCGGCCACGACACCGGCCGCGACCTCGTCGTGCTCACCGACTGGCTGGCCGCCCGCATGATCCGGCTCGGGTACGTCCAGAAACTGGACCCGGCCAACCTGCCGCACGCCTTCGCCAACCTGTCGGACCAGTTCCGCGCCCCCGACTGGGATCCGGGCCGCGCCTACTCGTACCCCTGGCAGGGCATCTCGACCGTCATCGCCTACAACAAGAAGGCGCTCGACGGCGTCGAGGTGAAGTCGGTCTCCGACCTGCTGGACAACCCCCGGCTCAAGGGCCGCGTCGGCTTCCTCACCGAGATGCGCGACAGCATCGGCATGACCATGCTCGACATGGGCAAGGACCCGGCGAAGTTCGCCGACGACGACTTCGACCAGGTGATCGCCCGCCTGCAGAAGGCCGTGGACAAGGGCCAGATCCGCCGCTTCACCGGCAACGACTACACCTCCGACCTCACCAAGGGCGACTTCGCCGCCTGCCTTGCCTGGGGCGGCGACATCGTCCAACTCCAGGCGGACAGCCCGGACGTCGGCTACCTCATCCCCGACAGCGGCTACATGTCCTCGACCGACAACCTGCTCATCCCCAACAAGGCCCGCCACAAGACCAACGCCGAGCGGCTCATCGACTACTACTACGAGCCCGAGCCCGCCGCCGAGCTGGCCGCCTACATCAACTACGTGAGCCCCGTCGCCGGAGTACAGCCCTACCTTGCGAAAATCGACGCCTCGGCGGCGAAGAACCCGCTGATCATTCCCGACAAGGCCATGCAGGCGAAGTCCCATGCCTTCCGCGTGCTGAGGCAAGCGGAAGAGACGGCCTACCAGCAGAAGTTCTCGAAGCTCACAGGGGCGTGACGACGATGACGACACCAGACAACAGCGGCGACGTCCGCCTCTCCGGTATCAGCAAGACCTACGACAACGGCTTCACCGCCGTGCACCCGCTGGACCTCACCGTGCCGCAGGGCTCCTTCTTCGCCCTGCTCGGCGCCTCCGGCTGCGGCAAGACCACCACCCTGCGCATGATCGCGGGCCTGGAGGAACCTTCCTCCGGCACCGTGCGCCTCGGCGACCAGGACGTCACCCACCTGCCGCCGTACAAGCGGCCGGTGAACACGGTCTTCCAGTCCTACGCCCTCTTCCCGCACCTGGACATCTTCGAGAACGTCGCCTTCGGCCTGCGCCGGCGGGGCATCAAGAGCGTGAAGAAACAGGTCGAGGAGATGCTGGACCTCGTCCAGCTCGGCGAGCAGGCGCGCAAGAAGCCGCACCAGCTCTCCGGCGGCCAGCAGCAGCGCGTCGCCGTCGCCCGCGCCCTCATCAACCACCCCAAGGTGCTGCTCCTCGACGAGCCGCTCGGTGCCCTCGACCTCAAGCTGCGCCGCCAGATGCAGCTGGAGCTCAAGCGCATCCAGACCGAGGTCGGCATCACCTTCGTCCACGTCACGCACGACCAGGAGGAGGCCATGACCATGGCCGACACGGTCGCCGTGATGAACGCGGGCCGCGTGGAGCAGCTGGGCTCGCCCACCGACCTCTACGAGAACCCGAACACCACCTTCGTCGCGAACTTCCTCGGCACCTCCAACCTCATCGAGGCCGAGGTCGACACCAAGAGCGGGGACGACATCGTCCTCAAGGCCGGCGGCGGCAAGCTCGTGCTGCCCGGGTCGCGATGTTCGGCGCCCACGCCGGCCGGCGGCAAGGTGCTGGTCGGCATCCGCCCCGAGAAGATCTCCCTCACCCACGCCGACGACGCGGGCGGGATACCGCAGGGCCGCAACCGGCTCACCGGCACGATCGCCGACGCGAGCTTCATCGGCGTCTCCACGCAGTACGTGATCGACAGCCCGGTCTGCGCCGAACTCTCGGTCTACGTCCAGAACGTCGAGCGCGACGGCCGGCTCGTGCCCGGCGCCGACGTCGTCCTGCACTGGAGCCCCGCGCACACCTTCGGCCTGGACGCGGCGCAGGACATCGACGCCGGCACCGAGGAAGAGGCGGCCGCCTGATGTCGACGATCACCGAGGCACCACCCCCGCTCGCCCCCGCCGAGCCGGAGGCCGAACCCCCGCGCAGGCGCGGCCGCTTCACGCCGTACTGGCTGCTGCTGCCCGGCCTGCTCTGGCTGGTCGTCTTCTTCGCGCTGCCGATGATCTACCAGGCCTCCACGTCCGTGCAGACGGGTTCGCTGGAGGAGGGCTACAAGGTCACCTGGCACTTCGCGACCTACTGGGACGCGCTGAGCGAGTACTGGCCGCAGTTCCTGCGCTCCGTCCTCTACGCCGCCGCCGCGACGGTGCTGTGCCTGCTGCTCGGCTACCCGCTGGCGTATCTCATCGCGTTCCGCGCGGGCCGCTGGCGGAACCTGATCATGGTCCTGGTGATCGCGCCGTTCTTCACCAGCTTCCTGATCCGCACGCTCGCCTGGAAGACGATCCTCGCGGACAACGGCCCGGTCGTGCACACCCTGAGCTCGCTGCACGTCCTGGGCCTCACCGACTGGCTCGGCTGGACGGCGGGCGACCGTGTCCTCGCCACACCGCTGGCGGTGGTGTGCGGACTGACGTACAACTTCCTGCCGTTCATGATCCTGCCGCTGTACACCTCGCTGGAGCGGATCGACGGGCGGCTGCACGAGGCGGCCGGCGACCTCTACGCCAGGCCCTGGACGACCTTCCGCAAGGTGACCTTCCCGCTGTCGATGCCGGGTGTGGTCTCCGGCACGCTGCTGACGTTCATCCCGGCGGCCGGCGACTACGTCAACTCCGAACTGCTCGGCTCCACCGACACGCGCATGATCGGAAACGTGATCCAGACGCAGTTCCTGCGCATTCTGGACTATCCGACGGCCGCGGCCCTCTCCTTCATCCTCATGGCCGCCATCCTGGCCATGGTCACGATCTACATCCGCCGGGCCGGGACGGAGGATCTGGTCTAAATGCCCTTCGTCAACTGGCTCAAGCGCCATCTCGTCGTGCTGGCGGGACTGCTGACGCTCGCCTACCTGCTGCTGCCGAACGTCATCGTCACCGTGTTCTCCTTCAACAAGCCGAAGGGGCGCTTCAACTACGCGTGGCAGCAGTTCTCGCTGGACGCCTGGAAACAGCCGTGCGGCGTCGCCGACATGTGCGGGTCGCTGTCCGTCAGCCTCCAGATCGCGGTCTGGGCGACGATCGGCGCCACGATCCTCGGCACGATGATCGCCTTCGCGCTGGTCCGCTACCGCTTCCGCGCGCGTGGTGCCGTCAACTCGCTGATCTTCCTGCCGATGGCGATGCCCGAGGTCGTCATGGCCGCCTCGCTGCTCACCCTGTTCCTCAACATGGGCGCCCAGCTCGGCTTCCTGACGATCCTGATCGCGCACGTCATGTTCTGCCTCAGCTTCGTCGTCACCGCGGTCAAGGCGCGCGTGATGTCGATGGACCCGCGCCTGGAGGAGGCCGCCCGGGACCTGTACGCCGGTCCCGCGCAGACCTTCCTGCGGGTCACCCTGCCCATCGCGGCACCCGGGATCGCCGCGGGCGCGCTGCTGTCGTTCGCGCTGTCCTTCGACGATTTCATCATCACCAATTTCAACGCCGGCTCGACCGTCACCTTCCCGATGTTCGTCTGGGGTTCGGCCCAGCGCGGAACCCCGGTGCAGATCAACGTGATCGGTACGGCCATGTTCCTCGTGGCCGTCCTCATCACGCTGTTCTCGATGCTCGTCACCAACCGCCGCAACAACAAGCAAAAGGCGTGAGCCGTTCCGGGCAGCCTTTCAGGAAAACCCTCGTAGGGAGTTGAAATCATGGCCCCGAGCGCCATGAGCCGTGGCAGAGACAACTGGATCGCCTCTCTCTCCGAAGCCCAGCCGGTCCCGTACTGGCTGGAAGACCCCGGAAAGCCCCACGCCGAGCCGGCCCTCACCGGCACCGACACCTGCGACCTGCTGGTGGTCGGCGGCGGCTACAGCGGGCTGTGGACCGCGCTGAACGCCAAGGAGCGCGACCCGCGGCGCGACGTGGTGCTGGTGGAGGGCCGCGAGGCGGGCTGGGCCGCCTCCGGCCGCAACGGCGGCTTCTGCGCCGCCTCCCTCACCCACGGCCTGCCCAACGGCCTGACCCGCTGGCCCGGTGAGATCGGGAAACTGCAGGAGCTGGGTCGGCGCAACCTCGACGAGATCGAGGCCGCCGTCGCCCGGTACGGCATGGACTGCGACTTCGAGCGCACCGGCGAGATCGACGTCGCCACCGAGACCTACCAGGCCTGGGAACTCAAGGACTGGCACCGGGAACTCGAGGCGAAGGGCCTCGCGGAGGGCATCGAGTTCCTGGACGCCGACGCCGTGCGCGCACAGGTGCACTCGCCCACCTTCGAGGCGGGCCTGTGGGACCGGCGGGGCGTGGCCATGCTGCACCCCGCGAAGCTGGCCTGGGGCCTGAAGAAGGCCTGCCGCGCGCTCGGCGTGCGGGTGTACGAGCACACGCCCGCCCTGACACTGAGGCCGTACGGCGCGGGCATGGCCGTGACCACGCCCTACGGTCAGGTCCGCGCCCGCCAGGTCGCCCTCGGCACGAACATCTTCCCGAGCCTGCTGCGCCGGGTACGCTCCTACACCGTCCCGGTCTACGACTACGCCCTGATGACCGAGCCGCTGAGCGAGGGCCAACTCGCGTCCGTCGGCTGGCAGAACCGCCAGGGACTCGGCGACTGCGCCAACCAGTTCCACTACTTCCGGCTGTCCGCCGACAACCGGATCCTTTGGGGCGGCTACGACGCCGTGCACCACTACGGCGGCCGGGTGCGCGCCGAGTACGACGACCGCCCCGAGACCTACGCCAAGCTCGCGGGCCACTTCTTCACCTGCTTCCCGCAGTTGGAAGGCGTCCGCTTCACCCACGCCTGGGGCGGCGCGATCGACACCTGCTCGCGTTTCTCGGCCTTCTTCGGCACCGCGCACCAGGGCAGGGTCGCGTACGCGGCCGGGTACACCGGGCTCGGCGTCGGCGCGACCCGGTTCGGCGCGGACGTGATGCTGGACCTGCTGGCCGGCGAGCGCACCGAGCGCACGGAGCTGGAGATGGTCCGCAGGAAGCCGCTGCCGTTCCCGCCGGAGCCGTTCGCCTGGACCGGGATCGCCCTGACCAAGTGGTCCCTGGCCCGCGCGGACGCGCACGGTGGCCGGCGCAATCTCTGGCTGCGCGCGATGGACCGGCTGGGGCTCGGCTTCGACAGCTGAGCCGACGTGATGCCGATGTGTGACGCAGATCACTCCCAAGGGGCCGCGGAACCCGCGTAATGCCCCCGGAAGGCCTCCCTCTCTCCTGCTGACGCGATCGACCGCGTCGACAGGAGAAGAAGGAGGCCTTCTTGATGACTGGGGCGAAGACGGCCGTCGAATGGCTGGCATCCGTCGCACCGGACCCCGACGCCTGCCGCCGGGAGTGGGAGCGAAACCCCTCGGGGGTCGCGCTGCTGCCCGCCGGCAGGGCCTGGGACGTGCTCATCGTCCCCGGTGAGCTGGGGTATCCGACCCTGGACGTGCTCACCCGCGTCCTCGGCCGGCCCGGCCCGGTGCTCGCCGGCTTCGGCGACGGCCGGGTCGGGTTCTTCGTGTCGCCGGGCACCGCCGCCCGCTGGGTGGGCACCGGTATCCGCACGGCGGGACCCGGCACCTGGATCGTCGTGCCGTACCCGGGCCGGACGACCAGGGGGGTGCGCTGGCTGGTGCCACCGGACGGCTCGGGCACGCTCACCGATCCCGCGCTGCTGGAACTGGCGATGCACGAGGCGGCCGCGGGGCTCGCCGCCGGCCGGGGTGGCGGGACGCCTTGACAAGGATATTGGTCTGGACCAAATTGAGGGTGCGCCCGGAACAGCCGCTCCGCCCCAACTCCCCCCGCCCCGGAGGCCCTTGTGGACCGCGCCAGACGCCCCGGACTCCTCCTCGCCCTGCTGGCGGCCGCCCTGCCGGCCGTGCCCGGCATCACCGCGCTCTCGTCGGCCGCCCGTGCGGCCGACGCGGACGTCCTGACCAACGGCGGCTTCGAGTCCGGCCTCGACGGCTGGACCTGCACCGCCGGTACCGTCGTCAACTCGCCTGTGCACAGCGGGAGTTCCGCGCTCCAGGCGACCCCGGTGGGCAGCGACGACGCCCAGTGCGCACAGACCGTCGCCGTCCGGCCCGGCTCGACGTACACCCTGTCCGGTTACGTCCGCGGCTCCTACGTCTACCTCGGCGCGAACGGCACCGGCACCACCGACGTCTCCACCTGGACCCCGTCCGCCCCCGACTGGCAGAAACTGAGCACCACCTTCACCACCGGTGCCACCACCACGCAGGTGACCGTCTACACCCACGGCTGGTACGGCACCGGTGCCTACGACGCCGACGACCTCTCCCTCGTCGGCCCCGGCGGCAGCGGCACCGGACAGCCGCCCGCCGCACCCGCGGGCCTGACCGTCGGATCCGTCACCGCGTCCTCCGTCACCCTGTCCTGGTCGGCGGTGACCGGCGCCACGGGCTACACGGTCTACCGCGACGGGACGAGGGCGCGGACGGTGACCGGCACGTCCGCCACCGTCACGGGCCTGACGGCCGCGACGGCGTACAGCTTCCAGGTCAGCGCGGGCAACGACGCGGGGGAGTCCGCGAGGTCTGCGGCGGTGACCGCGACGACCACCGCGGCCGGCGGCGGTGGCGGCGGCTCGTCCGGCCTGCCGCCGCACGCCCTCGTCGGCTACCTCCACGCCGGCTTCGCCAACGGCTCCGGCTACACCCGCCTCGCCGACGTCCCCGACAGCTGGGACGTCATCGACCTGGCCTTCGGCGAGCCCACCTCGCCCACCTCCGGCGACATCCGCTTCCACCGCTGCCCGGTCACCGACTGCCCGAACGCCGAGTCCGACGCCGACTTCAAGGCGGCCGTCAAGGCCAAGCGGGCGGCCGGGAAGAAGGTGCTGATCTCGATCGGCGGCCAGAACGGCCAGGTCCGGCTGGCCACCACCGCGGCCCGCGACGCCTTCGTCTCCTCCGTCTCGGACATCATCGACACCTGGGGCCTGGACGGCCTGGACATCGACTTCGAGGGCCACTCGCTGTCCCTGGACACGAACGACACGGACTTCAAGAACCCCACGACCCCCGTGATCGTCAACCTGATCTCGGCCCTGAAGACCCTCAAGGCCAGGTACGGATCCCGGTTCGTCCTCACCATGGCGCCCGAGACATTCTTCGTGCAGAACGGCTACCAGTACTACGGCACCGGCAAGTGGGGCGGCCAGGACCCGCGCTGCGGGGCGTACCTGCCGGTCATCCACGCCCTGCGCGACGACCTCACCCTGCTGCACGTCCAGGACTACAACTCGGGCCCGATCATGGGCCTGGACAACCAGTACCACTCCATGGGCGGCGCCGACTTCCACATCGCCATGACCGACATGCTGCTCACCGGCTTCCCGGTGGCGGGCGACCCGGCCAACGTCTTCCCGCCGCTGCGCCCCGACCAGGTGGCGATCGGCATGCCGGCCTCGACGAACGCGGGCAACGGCTACGTACCGCCGTCCGAGGTCACGAAGACCCTGGACTGCCTGACGAAGAGGACGAACTGCGGCTCGTACCAGACCCACGGGACCTGGCCGGGGCTGCGGGGTCTGATGACGTGGTCGGTGAACTGGGACCGCTACGCGAACTGGGAGTTCCAGAAGAACTTCGACGCGTATTTCGGCTGAGGGCCGCGCCCCGGCCGGCACCGGGCACGAGGGACAGGGCCGTCAGCAGCACGGCGCACAGGCACCAGCTGGCCACCACGTCCAGCGGCCAGTGGTAGCCGTGGCGGACGAGGCCGTACGACACGCCGAGCACCAGGGCCGCGCAGACGGCGACCAGGGTGCGGCGGGCGGCCGCCGAGCGCAGCCAGGGCAGCAGGAGCAGGGTCGCGGAGCCGTACGCGACGGCGGCCGTCGCCGTGTGGCCGGACGGGAAGTAGCCGGTGCCCGGGGGCACCACGGGGGTCCCCGGCCGGGCGGTCCACTCCTTCAGGGGGACGACGATCGCCGGGACCAGCGCCATCAGCGCTGCGGCGGCGACGGGCGGCAGCCACCAGCGCTCCGGACCGGCGCGACGGCCCCGCCACAGGACGAGGACCAGGGCGAACACGAGGACCGGCACGGCGACCTGGACGTTGCCGAGGTCCGAGAGGACCTCGGCGAAGCCGTCCGGACGCACGAGCGCCCGGCTGACGCGGGCGTCCAGGCGCAACAGCGGACCGTGCGCCATGACCTGCCAGGTGAGCAGGACGAAGAGCACGGCCGGGAGGATCAGCAGCGGGGCACGGCGGCGGACGGTCGACACGGCGCCCAGCTTGACAGAGTCGGCACGCGGCGCGGAGAAGGAGGTCGGCCGCCCCGGAACAGGGGGGGTGGTTCCGAGGCGGCCGTCCGGATCGGAACGTCGCGCGCCCCGGGGGGTTTGGGGCGGCGACCGTCCGATCGGTGAGGAGATCCCGGAGCCGTCAGGCGCCGGTTGTGTGCGCGAGGGCACGGCCAGGCCGTAGCTGGGGAGGCCCCGGCCTGAGATCGCCCACAGTCCCCTGTGGGCGGGGTGTATCTCTCATCTGCGTAGAACCTACGGCAGGCGGACGTGCTTGGGCAGCCGGAACGGCGTCCCGCCATCCACCTCGCACACCTTCTTCACACGGCCTGCCGTACGTCCCGTCAGCGGGGAGCGACCCGTGGTTCAGATGCGCGCGAAGGCCTGCTCGATGATGTCGAGACCCTCGTTCAGCAGCTCCTCGCCGATGACCAGCGGGGGCAGGAAGCGCAGCACGTTGCCGTAGGTGCCGCAGGTCAGGACCAGCAGGCCCTCCGCGTGGCAGGCCTTGGCGAGCGCGGCCGTGGCCTGCGGGTCCGGCTCCTTGGTCGCCCGGTCCTTGACCAGCTCGATGGCGATCATGGCGCCGCGGCCGCGCACGTCACCGATGACGTCGAACTTCTCGGCCATGGCGGTGAGGCGGCCCTTCATGACCTCCTCGATGCGCCTGGCCTTGCCGCACAGGTCCTGCTCCTTCATGGTCTCGATGGCACCGAGCGCGGCGGCGCAGGCGACCGGGTTGCCGCCGTAGGTGCCACCGAGGCCGCCGGCGTGCGCGGCGTCCATGATCTCGGCGCGGCCGGTCACGGCGGCGAGCGGCAGACCGCCGGCGATGCCCTTGGCGGTCGTGATCAGGTCCGGGACGATCCCCTCGTCCTCGCACGCGAACCACTGACCGGTCCGGCAGAACCCGCTCTGGATCTCGTCGGCGACGAAGACGATCCCGTTGTCGGCGGCGAACTGGCGGATGGCCGGCAGGAAGCCCTTGGCCGGCTCGATGAAGCCGCCCTCGCCGAGGACCGGCTCGATGATGATCGCGGCGACGTTGTCCGCGCCGACCTGCTTGGCGATCTGGTCGATGGCCTGCTTGGCGGCCTCGGGACCGCAGTTCTCCGCCCCGGTCGGCCAGCGGTACGCGTAGGCCACCGGCACCCGGTACACCTCGGGCGCGAACGGGCCGAAGCCGTGCTTGTACGGCATGTTCTTGGCGGTCAGCGCCATGGTGAGGTTGGTGCGCCCGTGGTACCCGTGGTCGAAGACGACCACGGCCTGCCGCTTGGTGTACGCACGCGCGATCTTGACGGCGTTCTCGACGGCCTCGGCGCCGGAGTTGAACAGCGCGGACTTCTTGGCGTGGTCGCCGGGCGTCAGCTCGGCCAGCGCCTCCGCCACGGCCACGTACCCCTCGTACGGGGTCACCATGAAACAGGTGTGGGTGAAGTCCGCGAGCTGGGCGGAGGCCCGGCGTACGACGGCCTCGGCGGACGCGCCGACGCTGGTCACGGCGATGCCGGAGCCGAAGTCGATGAGGCTGTTGCCGTCCACGTCCTCGATGACGCCGCCGCCGGCGCGGGTGACGAAGACCGGCAGCGTGGAGCCCACGCCCTGCGCGACCGCGGCGGTACGGCGGGCCTGCAACTCCTGCGACTTCGGGCCGGGGATGGCGGTGACGACGCGGCGCTCCTGGGGCAGTGCGGTCATGAGGGGGCTCCTGACGATCTTGCGTACGGGCGGTCCGTCCGGCGTGTACCGGAGGCTTCCGGGGGGTCCCGGGCGGTGCGTTTTCGGCCGCTTACGTGTCTTTCTTCGCAGGCTAGGGCCGGGGGAAGGGGGTGGGCATGCTCCATGTGGGCGTTGTCGGCGCGGCCGGTTGTCCGCGGTGGACATAGCCGCCCGCCCGAACTCCACCCGCTCGCCCGGCGCCGTCGGCCCCGTAATCGCTGAACTCCCCGGGCGAGGGCGTTAGATTGGCTCGCTGACGGTGGACGGAACGGCTGGTCAGGGGGCAAGGGCGATGGACAGCGACGGCACACGGGACGCACGCGGCACACACGCCCACCCAGTCCCGCGCCCGGCTCCGCCATTGGAGGGAGGGGGGGTGCCGCCGCGGCCGTCCCGCGCGCCGGACGTGCCACCGCACCCGCCCGCGCACGCCCCCCACGGCGCGCCGTCCCGCTCGCCCGTCGCCGAGTGGCTCGACCAGCCCCGCCCGGCCGTCCGGCCCGGCATCTGGCGCTACGGCTACCGCCCGCCCAAGGACGCACGCCCGGCGCAGCGCCTCGCTCCCGTCACCATCGTCGGCTTCGTCGTCCCCCTGGCGGCGGGGCTGCTGCTGTGGTCACTGTGGCGGCACGGCAGCCTTCCCTACCAGTGGACCGTCCTCAAACTGCTCACGCCGGACGACTGGTGGTGGGGCGGTACGACGACACCCAAGAGCTTCAAGGGGGCCGAGGCCCTCACCGTCGCCGACGGCGTGGTCTTCGCGGTCCTCCTGTACGCCATGGCACGCCTGGGCAGCTGGGGCGACATCATCCGGCACCTCGTCAGCCGCAGGGAGCAGCCCGCCCGCGCCCTGGTCGCCGCCGTGGGAGCGCTGATCGCGCTGGCCTTCGTCTTCCCGAGCGCGTTCGGCCTCGGCTGGAACGCCCTGCCCGTCCAGGATCCGCTGTTCTCGCTGATCGTGCTGATCACCGGCGACTACAGCGTGTTCGCGTCGCAGTGGCTCACCGACGGGCTGTACGCGCTCGTCACCGCGCTGGTGCTGTGGCCGTTCGCCCGGATCGGTGGCTGGCGGCCCCTCGCGCAGGAGGCCCTCGCCGCACGCGGGCGGGCGAAGGCGGGGCAGAGCGCACAGCCGGCCGTGGACCGGCGGCCGTCGCAGTGGCCCGACCTCAGGGAGGCCGGTCAGCACCAGGCCGCGGACCTGCTCAGTGCCGAGGTGGACGCCGGCCGGATGAACGACGTGGACTGCGCGCGGGTCGGCCACATGTGGACGAGGGCCCGCGCCCTGGCCCGGGTCTCCTCCTTCTCCGACACGGTCCTGCGTGAGGGCGGAGCCGCCTGGACCCATCCGTCCGGCCACCGTGACCTGCCCGGCCGGACCGCGCGGCACGATCTGCTCGCCGGGCAGGTGCGTATCGGGCAGTGGGTGGCGGCAGAGCGCACCGCATCCGGATACGGCGGCGCGGGAGCCGCCCTCGCACCGGAGACCCTCGGCACCTCGCTGCTGGCCGTGGGACCGTCCGGCTCCGGCAAGACACGCCATCTGATCCAGCCCGTCGTGGAGTCGCTCGGTCTGCAGGCGCTGACCGGGCAGTGTGCCGTCGTCGCCGTCTGCGCGGCCGGCACCCCGCTCGGCCCGGACTCGGCCCACGACGTCGTCGTGCGCCTCGGCGACCCAGCCTCCGTCCACGACCTCGACCCCTACGCCGAGTCCGAGGACCCCGACGAGGCGGCCGCCTTCCTGGCCGAAGGGCTCGTCGGTGATCTGGACACGGTGAGCGGACAGCGGGCGGTCACCGCGCTCGCCCAGCTCCTCGGTCCCTACCGGGCGGCGCACGGACGCTTTCCGACCCTGCCCGCCCTGCGTGAACTTCTGGAAGGGGAGCCGTCGGCCCTGGCGGAGCTGCGCGCGGCCCTCGCGGGCGACGAGCACGGCTCGATGCGCCGCGAGCTGGAGGCGCGCGCCCGGCAGTCGGGCAGCGCGGGCGATCCCGGACCGGTGCTGGCCGACCGGCTCGCCGTGCTGGACCGCCCGGCGTTCGCCGGGTTCTTCGGCGCGGACGGCGCGGGGGCCCGGCCGTTCTCGCTGCGCGCCGTCGCCCACCATCCGCTGCGGGTCCGTATCGACCTGCCCGAGCGCGGACACGAGGAGGCGGCACGGATCGTCACCCGGCTGGTGCTGGCCCAGTTCGGGTCGGTCGCGACGGCGGGCGACCGTGACCACTTCCTCTGCCTCGTCCTGGACGACGCCACCGGCGCGGTGACGAGCGAGTCCCTGCGCCGCATCCCGCGGCTGCGCTCGCGCAACGCGGGGGTCGTACTCGCCCTGCGCACGGTCGGTGACGTCCCCGAGGCGCTGCACGGCCCGCTCTACGCCGCCGTCGGCTGCCGCATGGCGTTCTCCGGCGTCGCCACCTGGGACGGGGGCAGGTTCGCGGATGCCTGGGGCACCGAGTGGGTGGAGACCCGGGACGTGGCCCGGCACACCGTCTTCGCGAACCAGCCGATGACGCGCGCGATCCACGCCCTGCGCAAGCTGATCACCGGCAAGGCCGTGACGACGGAGGCCGTCACCGTCCGCCAAGTCGAACGTGAGCGGTGGTCCGCGTCCGAGTTGGCGCACGGGGTGCCCGCCGGGCACGCGGTGTTGTCGTTGACCACTGTGCGAGGGGAGCACGCGCCGCCGTCGCTCGTGGATCTGCGGGGCTGAAGGGGGCGGCGTGGGATCGTACGGTGAGGCAGAATCGGGATAGGCCGTTCATACGCGGCGGCCAAAAGATCACCATGATCAGCCGTCGGCGTGCGTGCGTGATCGGCGGATTCCCCTCATCGTGAAGGTCCCATGCCCCCCACCCTCGCCTCGCTCGTCCACCACTCCGCGCTCAAGCTGACCGTGCGCGCGGGCGAGGACCGGCTCGACGTGCCCGTCCGCTGGGCCCACGTCAGCGAGCTGGCCGACCCCGTGCCGTACATGGAGGGCGGCGAGCTGCTGCTGATCACCGCCCTCAAGCTGGACGCGGAGGACCGTGAGGCCATGCGGCGGTATGTGAAACGGCTGGTCGGGGCCGGTGTCGTAGGGCTCGGCTTCGCCGTCGGGGTCAATTACGAGGAGATCCCCGAGGCGCTGGTCGACGCCGCCCGGGAAGAGGGCCTGCCGCTGCTGGAGGTGCCGCGCCGCACCCCCTTCCTCGCCATCAGCAAGGCCGTCTCCGCCGCCATCGCCGCCGACCAGTACCGGGCCGTCACAGCGGGTTTCGCCGCCCAGCGGGAGCTGACCAAGCAGGCGCTGAACGCCGGCCCCGAGGGACTGCTCGGGGCGCTCGCCGCGCAGCTCGACGGCTGGGCCGCGCTGTACGACGCCTCGGGCGCCGTCGTCGCCGCCGCGCCCGAGTGGGCCGGCCGCCGCGCCGCCCGCCTCACCGCCGAGGTGGAACGGCTGCGGGAGCGGCCCGCGCCCGCCTCCTGCGTCGTCGGCGGGCCCGAGCACGAGGACCGGGTGGAGCTGCACTCCCTCGGCACGGGCCGCCGGCCGCGCGCCGCGCTCGCCGTCGGCACGGCCGCCGCCCTCGGCACCGCCGAGCGCTACGCCGTGCACTCCGCCATCGCCCTGCTCACCCTCACCACCGAACGCTCCCGCTCCCTGCACGCGGCGGAACAGCGCGTCGGCGCGGCGGTGCTGCGCATGCTCCTCGCCGGGGAGCCCGACCACGCCCGGGCCGTCGCCGGGGACCTGTACGGCGGGCTCCTGGACGCCCCGTTCCGGATGATCGTCGCCGAGTCCGTGCGGGGATCCGCCGCTCGCGCGCCGTCCGGGGGCGCCGTCCCGTCCGTCCCCGACGCCGGGGGCGACAGCCTGGGCGGGCTCGTCGAGAGCGTGGAGTCCGCCGCCGCCCGTTCCGGCGAGGCCGTCCTGGTCGTGCCCGAGGGGGAGCGGCTGGTGGTGCTGGCCGCCGACGGGGGAGCCGCCGTGGCCGCCTGCACCCGCTACGCGGCGGCGCTGGAGACGGCGCGGGCCGGGTCAGGGCCCGAGCAGGCCGGGGGCGAGGAGGAGCAGCTGGAAGTCGGGCTGTCCGCGCCGGCCGGACCGATCGCCGCGGCGGCGGCCTACAAACAGGCGGAGCAGGCGCTGTCGGTGGCGCGGCGACGCGGGCGGGTGCTGGTGGAGCACGAGCA
This sequence comes from Streptomyces sp. NPDC104106, assembly GCF_055584345.1. Taxonomy (NCBI): domain Bacteria; kingdom Bacillati; phylum Actinomycetota; class Actinomycetes; order Kitasatosporales; family Streptomycetaceae; genus Streptomyces; species Streptomyces sp. NPDC104106. The sequence goes on along the minus strand of NZ_JBVJMF010000008.1, from coordinate 107,639 downwards.
GCTGGCCGCCGGCTCGATGCTGCCGCTGCTGGCCGACGACGCCGTCAAGGCGTTCGCCGACGGCCTGCTGCGGGCGCTGTACGAACACGACGCGACGGGCCGCGGGGACCTCGTCGCCTCGCTGCGCGCGTGGCTCTCGCGGCACGGCCAGTGGGACGCGGCCGCGGCGGACCTCGGCGTGCACCGGCACACGCTGCGGTACCGGATGCGCAGGGTCGAGGAGATCCTGGGGCGCTCGCTGGACGACCCGGACGTACGGATGGAGCTGTGGCTCGCCCTGAAGGCGACCGGCAGCGGCACGGAGTAAACCCGGCGGGTCGGCGGTCCAGCGGTCCAGTAGTCCAAACAGTAGTGCGCGGGACGTTCACTGCTACGACTCGGACAAACGACCGCCGTGCGCCCCCGCCCTACCGTTGAGCACGCAAGCCAAGCACACCTCCGACACGGAAGGGCCGGGACTCGACATATGACTTCCACCCACGCCTTCTGGCTCGCCGGCCGCCAGGTCACCGGCGAGGACACCTTCGACGTCACCTCCCCGTGGGACGGCCGGCTCGTCGGCACGGTCAGCGTGCCGACCGACGCCCAGGTCGAGGAGGCCGTGGCCGCGGCGTACGCGGTGCGGGACGAGTTCGCCGCCACCCCGGCGCACGTGCGGGCCGCCGCCCTCGACCACGTCAGCAAGCGGCTGGCCGAGCGGGCCGAGGAGATCGCCCAGCTGATCTCCGCCGAGAACGGCAAGCCCGTCAAGTGGGCCCGGGGCGAGGTCGGGCGTGCGGTCTCCGTGTTCCGGTTCGCGGCCGAGGAGGCCCGCCGGTTCAACGGCGGCGAGGCCCAGCGCCTCGACACGGACGCCGGCGGCCAGGGTCGCCTCGCCCTCACCCGCCGCTTCCCCAAGGGGGTCGTGCTCGGCATCGCGCCGTTCAACTTCCCGCTGAACCTGTGCGCCCACAAGCTCGCCCCGGCGATCGCGGCCGGCGCGCCGATCATCCTCAAGCCGGCCCCGGCCACCCCGCTGTCCGGGCTGATCCTCGGTGACCTCCTCGCCGAGACCGAGGGCCTGCCGGCCGGTTCGTGGTCGATCCTGCCGGTCACCAACGAGCGGATGCCCGCCCTCGTCCAGGACGAGCGCCTGCCGGTCATCTCCTTCACCGGCTCCGACAAGGTCGGCTACGCGATCATGGACTCGGTGCCGCGCAAGCACTGCACGCTGGAGCTGGGCGGAAACGGCGCCGCGGTCGTCCTCGGCGACTACGCCTCCGACGCCGACCTGGACTGGGCCGCGACCCGCATCGCGACCTTCTCCAACTACCAGGGCGGCCAGTCCTGCATCTCCGTGCAGCGGGTGATCGCCGACGCGTCGGTCTACGACCGGCTGCTGCCGCGCATCGTCGCCGCCGTCGAGGCCCAGGTCACCGGCGACCCGAGCGACGCCGCCACCGACGTCGGCCCGCTGGTCAGCGAGGACGCGGCCAAGCGTGTCGAGGCGTGGGTGAACGAGGCGGTCGACGCCGGCGCCCAGCTCCTGACCGGCGGCAAGCGCGACGGCGCCTCCTACGCGCCGACCGTGCTCACCGACCTCCCGGCCGACACCACCCTCGCCCGCGAGGAGGTCTTCGGACCCGTCCTCAGCGTGCAGAAGGCGGACGGCGAGGCGGCGGCGTTCGCCGCGGTCAACAGCTCCAAGTACGGCCTCCAGGCGGGCGTGTTCACCCACGACCTCCAGGCCGCCTTCCGCGCCCACCGCGCCCTGGAGGTCGGTGGCGTGGTGATCGGCGACGTCCCGTCCTACCGCGCCGACCAGATGCCGTACGGCGGCGCCAAGCAGTCCGGCGTGGGCCGCGAAGGCGTGCGGTTCGCGATGGAGGACTACACCTACGAGCGCGTACTGGTCCTGACCGGTCTCGCGCTCTGACCTGCCACGGACAGGTCAGGAACAGAACGGCCGAGCCCACTGTGCGGGGGCTCGGCCGTTCGTTGTCTCCGCGCCGCCGAAGAGGCCCGCCTCGAGCGCGGCGCGGCGTCGCGTCACCGGTCCGGCCGCACCGCAGTGACCCGAAGGATCGTTCGGCGGTTACCGCTTCGGCCAATGGACGAGGGAGGCGCACGTGGTCTACACGCGTAAGAACGTCACCGACCTGACCCGCGCCGAGCGGCGGCGGTTCGTCGAAGCTCTGCTCGAGGTCAAACGCCGGGGTGTGTACGACGAGTTCGTACGGATGCACATCGCGCACAACTCCGCGGACGGCGAACACGCCCTGCGTACTGCCCACATGACACCGTCCTTCCTGCCCTGGCACCGCAAGCTCCTGCTCGAGCTGGAGCGGGCGCTGCGCCGGGTGGACGCGTCGGTGACGGTGCCGTACTGGGACTGGACCCGGGACCGCACGGCACACTCCCTGCCGTGGACCGACGACCTGCTCGGCGGCAACGGACGGCACACGGACCGGCAGGTGATGACGGGCCCGTTCGCCTACCGAGGCGGCCACTGGAAGATCACCGAGAACGTGACCGACGTGCCCTACCTCACCCGCGACCTCGGCCGCGCCCGCGCCCCGATCCAGCTGCCGACCGGCCGTGACCTCGAACTGGCCCTGGCCGACCCGGAGTACGACACCTGGCCCTGGAACTCGGAGGTCACCCAGGGGTTCCGCAACAAGCTGGAGGGATGGGGGAGGGGCCGGGGCAGCGTCTCCTGGCAGAACCACAACCGGGTGCACCACTGGGTCGGCGGGGTGATGCGCAGCGCCGCCTCCCCCAACGACCCGGTCTTCTGGCTGCATCACTCCTTCGTCGACCTCCAGTGGACCCGCTGGCAGCGACGGCACCGCGATCACCGGTACCTCCCCGCCGAGCCTCCCGGCAGGCGCGACCCCCAGCACGGCCGGATCGTGGCTCGCTACGAGAGGCTGCCGCCGTGGGACGTCACGCCGGACGAACTGGAGGAAATGGGCGGCGTCTACCGCTACGCGTGAGGTGCGTCGCTTCTCCGTTCGAGGCGTCACACATCCCGCTGAAAAGCGGACGACACAGTGAACACCGCTCGTGTACGGCTTCCCCTTGATCAAGCTTGTGTCTTCTGCGAAGGAGACGCCACCGTGCGAATTTCTGACATCCAGCGCTGCCACATCCGGCCCGGACGGCTCGTCGAGTGGAGGTTCAGCCCGGCGACCATCGCGGCCGCGGCAGCGCTGCCACCGGATCCGCGGCCGCCGGCGTACATCCAGGAGTCGCATATCAGGACGGCCCGTTCGGTGCGCGAGGACGGACTGTTCGTACCGACCTGGCTCGGTACGGCGTTCGACCTGCCGGGCCGGGTGGACCTCGACGCGCTGGAACGGGCGCTGCGTGCCTGGACGCTGCGTCACGAGACGCTGCGCAGCGGCTTCAGGTGGGCCGGTGACGACATGCAGCGATTCACGCTCGACGAGAGCGACGTGTCGCTGCGCCGCGAGGTGGTCGGTGACTTCGCCGACCCGGAAGCGCTGACCCGTTACCTGCAGGACCGGTTCGACGCCGCGGCGGACGCGCTCGGCTGGCCGAACCTCATCTACGCGGCCGTCGTACGCGAGGACTCGACCAGTGTGTACATGGCCTTCGACCACACCAACGTCGACGCCTACTCCATCCAACGCATCCCCGGCGAGATCCACGGACTGTACACGGCGGGCGCCGCGGGGCTGCCCGTCATCGGCCCGTCGGTGGGAAGTTACGTGGACTTCTGCGAACAGGAGCGGGCGAACGCGGACGGTATCGACGACACCCACGCGATCGTCGCGCGCTGGCGGGAGTTCATCGCCCGGTGCGACGGCAGGCTTCCGGAACTGCCCATCGACCTCGGTCTGCGGGCAGGCGGCGCGCTGCCCGCCCAGAAGCTGGCGTGCGGCCCGCTGGTCGACGCGGACGCCGCCGCCGCGTTCGAGGCGTACTGCCGTCCCTACGGCGGCAGTCTGGTGGGCATCCTGGCCGCGACCAGTCTGATCGTCCACGAACTCGGCGGGCAGCCGGTCTACCGCACGGTGGTGCCGTTCCACACCCGCTCGAAGTCCGCGTGGTCGGACTCCGTGGGCTGGTACGTCGGCGGCGCGCCCATCGAGGTCCCCGCGGCACGGGACTTGACGGATGCGCTCGGCATGGTCCGCGCCGAACTCCGGGCCAACCGGTCGCTGGCGCGCATTCCGCTGGCCCGCGTGCTGCGGCTGCTCGGCACGGATTTCCGCCCGACCTCGCCCGACATGTACTCGATCATCTCGTATGTCGATGCCCGCCTCATTCCCGGATCGGCCGCCTGGACCCGGCAGAAGGCGTACGGGCTGATCCGGGTCTCCTACGGCGACCAGGTGTGCGCCTGGGTCAACCGGCTGCACGAGGGGCTGTGGTTCGCCTGCCGGTATCCGGACACCGACGTCGCGTACAAGAACGTGCGGCGGTATGAGGAGGCGCTGCGGGACCTGATCGTCTCCGTGCCCGCACGTGCTTGCTCGCGTCTCGCGGCGTCGGCGTTCTCCTGACGCAACTTTCGCCCGGTTCACCCGTGTTGTGGATGTCCGTGTGCAACGCCCCTGCTGTTACTGCTAGTGTTCGCGCAGTTACGGTCGGCAATCAGTTTCGCCGTATGAGCAAAGGACGAGAGTTCCATGCGCAAGATTCAGCAGGTCGTGATCGCAGCAGTGGCGGCCGCCGGCGGCCTGTCCGCCATCGGTGCCGTTCCCGCCATGGCCGACGCCTACGACAGCGGGCCGCAGGTGACCGATCTCTACCGTCCCTACCAGGAGTGCAGTCCGCAGACGGTGTCCCAGAACGACGTCCCGCTCAGCGTGCTCGGACTCTCCGACACCCTGGACACCAACTGCGGTCAGTTCAACAACGCTTTCACCCACTGAGTCCGGCGGGCATCCCTACGACGGAAAGCGCATCACATGTTCAGCAGGAAGAAGATCGCCGCTGTCTCGGGTCTCGTCGGCGGCATTGCCGTGACCTGCATCGGCCTCACTCCGGCGCATGCCGCAGGAGGTCCGGGGACCTGCACGCGCGATCTCCTGGGCAACCTCACCTGTACCCAGCGGATCAAGGGTGAGGTGCCCGAAGGCGGCACCCTCCCGCATCAGGAGACCTGCAAGCCGGTGCAGCCCGTGAGGCTGCCCGCCTTCCTGGGGCAGGGGGAGGAGCGGCTCGGGCCCACGGTGACCTGTTCCTCCGAGACGGTGGGAGTTCCGCCCGCGGAGAACGGTGGGCGGGAGGCGCCCGGCGGTGACGCCCCCGGCCTCATGGGCCGACTCCTTCCGGTCGGCGCCTCGTAGCGCCGGTACGGCGGACGGGGGCGACGCGCCACGTGTGGAGCGCAGATCCACGGTAACTACGGAGTGTGTGTATATGCTCACACTAAGTAGTCGAGCCGGGCGTTTTTCGCCTGGGCAAGAAAGGGTCAATCCATGCGTAAGTTTCAGCGCGCTGCGGTCGTAGCGGTGGCGGTTGCGGGGCTCTCCTTCGTCGGTGCCGGGGTCAGCTCCGCCGCCGGTGGCGAGGACGCGCCCCCGCAGATCACCGCCGTGGCCAACTCGTCCGCCAACGCGGTGGCCGTCGGCGGCGGTTACTACACCGTGCCGCAGCCCAAGTCGCAGGAGCACGGGGACCAGGGTCCCCAGCAGGGTGACCAGGGTCCCCAGCAGGGTGGCTACGACCAGCACCAGGGTGACGAGTAAAAGCGTACGTCGTACGACCTCGGCATCCCGGACCGGCGCCCCTTCGGTCCGGGATGCCGGTGCACTGAGTGACATCCATGGCGAAGGCAGCCCGGAAGCACCCCGACCCTGTCGGGGCCTGCGTCCGGGCTGCGGCGCTGTCCGGACTTGATCGGGCCGGGTGCGCGCCGATCAACGGCACGCGCCCCGGCCCCCATCGCAAAGGAAGACAACTCATGTTCGTTGCACGGAAGATCGCCACTGTCTCGGGTCTCGTCGGCGGTCTCGCCGCACTCTGCGTCGGCGCCGGACACGCGTACGCGGACAGCTCCCCGGGCGATTGCAGGACCACCGCTCAGGGCGGCACCGTCTGTGTCCACAAGAGTGAGACCCGCACCGACAAGAGCGGCGTGCACATCCTCAGGCAGGCGCAGGACTGCTCGACGACGGACCGTCCGCGCGTGGTGTTCCCGGACGACCGGCTGATGGGCGGCGGTTCCGCCACCGCCGGGGAGGTCGTCGACTGCTCCAACACCGCGAAGCTGCCCAAGGGCTTCAGGAAGCCGCACATCGAGCTCTGAGCGTCGGCCCACACGACGATCCCCGGTACCCCAACCGCTGGTCGGGATACCGGGGATCGTCGTTGACGGTCCTACTTGAACGAGTTGTTGCAGCCCATGGACGAGCCCAGCGACGACTGCTGCGCACCCGAGTTGCCCTCGCCGTTCAGCAGGTTGCCACCCAGGCCGTTGAGGATCCCGACCTCGCCGAGGACGTCGGCGTTGAGGTCGTGCGACCGACAGGTGCTGCTCTGCGAGATGTTGAATTCGTCGCCCCTGCCCCCGCCCTGGCCGGCGTGGGCGGTGCCGGCGCCCAGGAGTCCGAGGCTCCCGAACGCGGCGAGGAGAACGGCGGTGGTGCGGACCTTGCGCATGTGATCTCCGATGGAATGAGGAGGATGCGATCTGTGAGAGAAATCGCCATCTGTGCCATAAAGGCTGATACGAAATACTCGAAATGATCGAGCGGCGCGCCGAAGACGATTGATTTTCGTTGGAATCGGATACCCGTCGGCGCATATGAATGGTCCCGGCACCCGGCCTTCGGCCCGGTGTCGGGACCATTTACTGTCCGGCGCCCCGGCGCCGGACGATACGTCAGAACGCGCTGTTGTTGCAGCCCATCGTCGAGCCGAGGTTGGTCGCCTGGGCGCCCGGGTTGCCCTCACCGTTGAGGGCGTTGCCCAGCAGGCCGTTGAGGATCCCGACCTCGCCGAGGACGTCGAGGTTCAGGTCGTGCGACTTGCAGTGGGAGCTCTGCGTGATGTTGAACCTGTCGCCGTGGTCCTTGCCCTCGCCCTGGCCGCCGGCGTAGGCCGTGCCGCTCACGAGCCCGATGCTGCTGAGCGCGGCGACGAGGACGGCAGCGTTGCGAAGCTTGCGCATGTTCATCTCCGTGGAGTGAAGGGGTGCGATCTGGGGCAGATCGACTTTTTACAGTTACGGGAGATTAGTACGAAATACGACTTCGCCCGGCATCGACGCGCCGTTTTCTTGATCGCGCCGCAGAAACACCCGAAAGCCGTATCGCATGCGAACGGGCCCCACGGGAGCGATGCCCGAAAGGCCCGTGCCGGATGGCGACTTGTGGCCGTCAGCCCTGGTACTGCGCGCTGGCGAGGGAATTCGACTGGCTATTGGCCTGGGTGCAGTCGATGCCCCGCGTCTCGGCCGCCGCGAGGAGGGCGACCGGTACGTTCGCGCCGAGCAGGGACTGCGGGCTGCACTCCTGGGACGGACGGAAGAGGTTGGCCTGATGCACCGGGCCACCCTCTGCCGTCTGTGGGGCCGGCGAGGAGATCTGGGGGCTGATCTGCGGGTTCAGTTGGGGGTTGACCTGCGGAGCCACCTCGGTGCCCCGTGGCTGCTGAGGGGCCGGAGTGCCGTACGTCTGCGCGGTCGCCTGGGCCGAGGTGGCCGAGGCGGCCTGGGCGTCAGGCTGCGAAACGGGAGCCGGCCCCGGCCCGTTGTAGGTGGCGGGGACGGCGGAGCTCGGGCTGGCCCCGACGCCGGACAGACCGCCGGCTGCTGCGACGATGAGCGCGACCTGGCGAAGCTTGCGCATGGAATCCTCGGCCCTTCATTGACCTGTGTGCGGAAATGGTGAAACGACTGACGGGACAGCGCAGTTGTCGCTGTCACCGCTGTCCTGAGCGGTTGCCATGGACCATTGTTTTCGCCCCGTGGGGAACGAGGGTGTGCGGAGCGGGATACGGGCGCCGCGCCGTGGTCACCCATTTGCCGCAAGGCCGCGCAGGCGGCGGACCCCTCCTCCTTTCCAGGCAAATGGGTGACAGGCCTCGGGGGCCCGTGACCGCGGCCAGGAATTCCTCGTTCCAGCGGGGAGAAGGCAGCGGCCCTGGCCCCGAGCAGGGAGAGGCGAATCGCTGCCGACTCGACGCGAAGTCCGCGTGCTGCTCAGGTGTACCGCTGCTGATCTGCAGTGCGGTTACCGCACCGACCGCACGCGTGACCGCACGGCGTGCAATGGACTTCCCTAAATCAGGTATCGAAGGGCCGAGGGTTTCATGCGCAAGCTTCACAAGGCCGCGCTCGTTCTGGCAGCGGCCGGTGGTCTGTCCGCCATGGGCGCCGGCATCAGCCATGCCGACTCGCCTGTGGGATATGGCGGTGCCCCTCCGGTGCCGGCTCCGGACCAGGTTCCGCAGGGCGCCCCCCCGGCACCTGCTCCCCAGTCGGCCGGGTACGCCGCCGGGTCGACGCAGGGCTCAGCGCGGGCCACCGTTCCCCAGTACCCGCAACAGGCCGCTCCTGCGCCCCAGTACCCGCAGCAGGCCGCTCCTGCGCCGCAGTACCCCCAGCAGACCGGGTACGCCGCCGGGTCGACGCAGGGCTCAGCGCGGGCCACCGTTCCCCAGTACCCGCAACAGGCCGCTGCTGCGCCCCAGTACCCGCAGCAGGCCGCTCCTGCGCCGCAGTACCCCCAGCAGACCGGTTACGCCTCGGCCTCGGCCTCGTCGCAGGGCGCGGCGCAAGCCACTGCCTCGCCCTACCCGCAGCAGCAGATGGCCCCTGCGCCGCAGTACGCGCAGCCGCAGTACGCGCCGCAGCCCGCCCCCATGTACGCGCAGCCGCAGCCCGGCCCCCAGCCGGCGCAGGTCGTGCCGCAGGTCATGCCCCAGGTGATGCCGCAAGTAGCCCCGCAGGTGGCCATGCCGCAGGGCTTCACCCCGGAGACGCCGATGCGTGTCGCCCCGCAGGTGAACCCCCAGTTGAACCCTCAGGTGAACCCACTCGTCAACCCGATCGTCGGGCAGCCGAGCGTTCCGCAGCTGGCCCCGGTCGGCCTCGGACAGGTCGCGGCACCCCCCGTCGGCCAGCTCGGCCTTCCCCGACTCGGCTGATCTGCCCCGTAGGCACCAAAATCCTGACTCGTTCTGTTGCAGATCACATCTGCTCGACCCAACGGAGAATCCATGCGCACGTTCCAGAAGGCAGTCCTCGTGGGCGCCGCCGTCATTGGCAGTGTCTGCACCTTCGGAGGCAACACCGCCTTCGCCCACGGTGAGCCGGGCCATGACATCGACGTCACGCAGGGCACCGAGTGCCGTTCGCACGATATGAACATCGAGGTGCTCGGCAGTGTCGGCGCCCTCACCGGCCTGGCCGGCAACCTGCTGAACGGCGAAGGCAACCCGGGCGCGCAGCAGAGCCACCTTGGTTCGAACATGGGCTGCAACAACCAGGCGTTCTGACCGACGTGTCGAGGGCCCCAGGGGATCCGCCGTGACCTCCTGGGGCCCCGATCATGCGCCGACGCGCACGTGCCCAGGCCGGCATCGGGCCAAACGACTGAAAATCCATGACGTCTGCGTGGATCGCCTCTCCGGCCACGCCATCCAGCCCTCGGCCGACCTGCCCGTGCGTCTCAGTGACAACGGCGTGGACGCCTACGGCTCGGACGACCAGCCCGGCCGGCCCGCCCCGTCCACGCCGCGCGTGCGCCACCAGCGTCACCACTCGGGTCACAGCCCACCCGGCGCCGAGGCGGTCCAGCACCGGCGTGGTGGCGCAACGGACCGAGGCCACGCTCGCCCGCACCGGAGCAGGCGGCCCCTGGGTGCCGGCCGGAGGGGTGCTGCACCGGCGCTTCCGGCCGGGGCCGGTCAGCCGCGAGTGGTGATCGCGACCGGGGCCTTTCACGCCTGGCGTAGGTGCAACTGGCCGTAACCCCGGGCAGCGGACGGCGAGTTGGCCGGGGCGCCCGGTGCGCCGGTGACGAAGCGCCGGTCATGACCGACGCCGGCTATGAGCGACAGGATGCGCTCCGGCAGTAGCCCGATGGCGCAGGACCCGCTGCGCGGATCCGCGCCCGGGAGGCCGCGCGCGCAGGGCCCTGCCGACGGTATCGCGGGAGCGAGTGGGGCGCTGGGCGTCGGCCTCGGCCATGGCCTGGGAGTCGAACCGGAGCAGGACGCGGTGTCGGTACGCCCGGGTGATCTCCCGGGCCTTGGGGAGGCCGTCGAGGCCGGCGGCGGCCGGCTCCTCCTCGAACTGCACCAGGTGGCCGGGAAACCCCCAGGTGCCGAGAGCACTGCGCAGTCCGGCGAGCGTGCGCGTGGGCGGGGCGGACCGGTGCAACACAACTTCCGGAATCCGAACCGCCGTTGCGGCGGCGATACGCCTCGGCGTCCGGGCGCAGCTCATCGGGCGGGCGATCGCGGACATCGACGTGTCCGACCGCCCGCCGGTGCCCCGTGCCGCACGGCTTCGCCCCACCGACCCAACGATCGACGGGGCGAAACGGCCAGGGAACGACGGGGCGGGCGCGGGGCCTACGGCCCCGGCACCGAGACGCGGTGACGAGCGTCACGCGACGCGGCTGTCAGCCGCATTCGGAGCCGATTTCGGTACCCTGCGCACCCGGATTGCCCTCGCCGTTCAGCAGGTTTCCGGCCAGGCCGTTGAGGATGCCCACCTCGCCGAGGATGTCGAGGTTGAAGTCGTGGGACTTGCATCCGCCGCCGTGTCCTCCGGCGGGCAGCGCGGTGGCAGAGCCGACGCCCATCAGGCTGATGCCACTGACAAGGGCGGCCGCGACAGCGGCCTTGTGAAGCTTGCGCATGTCTCCTCCTTTCAGTAGAGCGCACCGTCAAAAGATCCACTAAGCGCTCATTTCGAAGGCTAGATCGACATATCGCACCGCGCTCTTCGGGCGAGCCATCCGGGGACGACGTCCCAGGCCCGCGGACGGCAGGGCTGCCCGTCGGGGGGCGCCCAGCCTCCCGCCGCGGGCGAAACGGCTTGACCTGCGGCGCGGAGTTCCCGACCGCGCGGGGGCGCGGAGGTGCGAAGGGCGGCAGCGGCTGCGCCTGCCCGGGCCGCGGCCGGTCGCGCCGTTCGCCGAATGATGTGTGCCGGTAAAGGATTCGGCATCCGCCGGTCAAGAATCTTGTTCTGTGCATGACTCGCTCGTGGGATTGAGTGTCGACTAGGGCGACCGCATACGTCCGACTTCGGACCACTCAGGGGAACACATGCACATAGCCCGTACCGGGCGCGGCCTCGCGGCCTCCGCCGCCACCGCCGCACTCGTCGCCGCAGGTCTGGCGACCGTCTCCTCGGCCGGCGCCACGAGCGCCGCGCCCGCCGGTGTGCCGCACACCTTCGCGCAGCCGGCCATCGCCGGGCACACGTTCGCTCGCGGCGTGGCCAGCCCGCTCCCCATCGCCCAGTGCCAGGCCAAATGGCACATCAACTGCTACAACCCGCTCCAGTACAGAACCGCGTACAACCTCAACGCGCTGTACAAGAAGGGCATCACGGGCAAGGGGCGCACGATCGTCATCGTGGACTCCTTCGGCTCGCCGACGATCCAGCACGACCTGGACGTCTACAGCAAGCAGTTCGGGCTGAAGAGCACCAAGGTCAATGTCGTGAAGTGGGGCAAGGTGCCCCCGTTCGACCCCAAGAACGCGGACATGACCGGCTGGGCCGGCGAGACCACGCTCGACGTCGAGATGGCGCACGCCGTCGCGCCGGACGCCAAGATCGTGCTGGTGGAGACGGCCGTCGCCGAGACCGAGGGCACCACCGGTCTGCCGGAGATGATGAGCGCCGAGAAGTACATGATCGACCACGGCGTCGGCGACGTCATCAGCCAGAGCTTCGGCGCCACGGAGAACACGTTCCCCGGTTTCGACAAGGGTGACTTCTCCAGCATCAAGAAGCTGCGCTACGCCTTCGAGGACGCGGCCCGCAAGCACGTGACGGTCCTCGCCTCCTCCGGTGACGGCGGCGCCACCGACAGCACCGCGGACGGCAAGGGCTACTACAAGTACCGCGTCAACTCCTGGCCGTCCTCCGACCCGTTGGTCACCTCCATCGGCGGTACGCAGCTCCACCTGAACGACAAGGGCGAGCGCGTCAAGCCCGACAGCGTCTACAACGACTACGGCGCGGGCGGCGGCGGCCAGTCCCACGTCTTCACCCGCCCGTCCTTCCAGAACCGGGTGAAGAACGTCGTCGGCACCCGCCGCGGCACCCCGGACATCTCGATGGCCGCCGCGGTCAACGGCGGTGCCTGGACGTACTCCAGCTACGACCCGACCGCCACCGGCTGGGGCGTCGTCGGCGGCACCAGCGAGGCCAGCCCCCTGTTCTCGGGCATCGTCGCCCTCGCCGACCAGGCGGGCGGCCACCGGGTGGGCGACATCAACCAGGCGCTGTACACGCTTCAGGGCCGCAAGGGCTCCGGCGTCGTCGACGTCAACGACGGCACGGACAACAGCTACCAGGGAGTCCAGGGCTACAAGGCCGTCAAGGGCTACGACATGGCCACCGGCGTGGGCACGCTCAACGCCCTGACCTTCGTCCCCGCCCTGGCGCGCGCGAGCCACGGCTGACGCTCCTCGAAGAGTCGCGTCCACGACGGCCCCGGATCCCCGATCCGGGGCCGTCCCCGTGCCGCCCGCACCCGCGGACGTCCGGGGGGAGGGGTCCGGCGCCGCTGCCTGCCGGTGCCGGACCCCTCTCCGTCGCCGGACCTCTCCGGACCCTCAACCGGAGAAGCCGACGTGCGCGAGCCGCAGGGGCCCGCGCAGTCCGATGCGGACGTCGTGCACGCCCTCGGCGACGAGGCCCGCGCCCAGCGTGGTGTAGGCGTACGGGCCGGCGGTCGGGATGTCCAGGCGCAGGGTCGCGAGCACCGGTCCGCCGTCCAGGGAGAGTTCCAGGACGCCCTCGCCCGCGAGCTGTGCGGTCACCTCGCGCACGCCCGGGCCGAAGTCGCAGGCGCGGTAGACCAGTTCGGCCGTACCACCCTGCGCCGCGGTCACCGCGTCGCCCGCCGTCCGCGTCCGGTCCACGATCGCGGCGCCCGACTGCTCGTCGAAGTCCGCGCCCGCGAGACCGCGCCGGGCCACCGGACGCGGAACCGGCGCGCTGCCCTCCACGCGGAGGGTGGTGCGCAGCCGGATGTCCTCGCTGGAGGCGCCGACCAGCAGCTCGTAGGGGCCCGTCTCCAGGCGCGGGCCGCCGACCGCCACGTCCCAGAACTCCAGCGCGGACAGCGGGACCTCGAAGCACACCTCGGCCCGCTCGCCGGGCGCCAGGCCGAGCCGGCGGTGGGCCAGCAGCTCCCGGCGCGGGCGGGGCACCGACGGCTCCACGGCCCGGCCGTAGAGCTGGACCACCTCGTCCGCCGCCCGGTCCCCGGTGTTCGTCACCGTGCACGCCACGCGCAGGGTGCCCTCGTCGATCCGCGCGGTGAGGCCGGCGTAGCCGAACGACGCGTACGACAGGCCGTGGCCGAAGGGGAACAGCGGGGTGCCCTCGAAGTAGAGGTAGGTCTGGCGGCCGCCGATGACGTCGTAGTCGAGCAGGTCGGGCAGGTCGGCGTCGGAGGCGTACCAGGTCTGCGGGAGCCGGCCCGCGGGGGAGACGTCGCCGGCCAGGACGCGGGCCAGGGCCGCGCCCGCCGCCTGCCCGCCGTGCGCGGTCCACAGGGCGGCCGGGAGCCGGGTCACGTCCACCGCGTACGGATAGGCCGAGGTCAGCACCAGCACCGTGCGCGGGTTCGCGGCGCGGGCCGCCCGCAGCAACCGCCGCTGGTGCCCGGGCAGTTCGAGGGTCGTACGGTCCTCGGTCTCGCGGCCGTTGATGTGCGGGTCGTTGCCCGCGACCACCACGACCACGTCCGCCTGAGCCGCGACCCGCGCCACGGCGTCCTCCCCCCGCTCGACCGTGATCACCTCGAAGACGTCACCGGCGTCCCCGGCCCCGGCAACCTTCACGCCGTCGGCGGCGACCTGCACATGACGACCCGTACCCAGAGCCCTGAGGAGGTGACCGTCGCGGTGCGGTTCGAGGCGGAAGGTCTCCTGGACCACCCAGCCGCCCGGCTGGTCGGCGGAGGCGCGGACGCGGCCGTCCTCGGCCACCGAGAGGTAGCGGCCGTCGGGCGCGCGCAGCGTCAGCACGCCCTCGCCCCAGTCGGCCAGCGCGAACTCGGTGCCGACCGGGTCCGTGGTGAGCGGCGGCAGATCGGTGCGGCCGGCGAGCAGGGCCGGGTCCAGCGCGCCCTCGGCGCCGCGCGCCTCGTCCGGCGCGTCCGTCGCCGGCACGTGCAGGAACGCTCCCGCCGCGGTGCGCAGCCGTACCCGGTCCACGCCCTCGGCGAACTCCACGCGCTCGGCGCCGAACCGCTCGTACAACCCCTCCAGGGGAGTGGAGCGGTGCAGCAGACTGCCGCTGTACCAGTCGAGCTTGCACTCGTCCGCGAGCAGGCCGACCACCGCGATCCGGGTGTCGGGGGCGAGCGGCAGCAGGTCCTCGTCGTTCTTCAGCAGCACGATCGCCTGCTCGGCCGCCTCCCGGGCGAGCGCCCGGTGGGCCGGGGTGTCGAACTCGCCGGTGCCGGCGTGCGGGTCGTAGTGCGGGTCGAACTCGCCGAGCCGGAAGCGGACGGAGAGCTGGCGGCGTACGGCGGTGTCGATGTCGGCCTCGGTCAGCAGGCCCTGCTCATAGGCCCGCCGGACGCGTCCGGTGATCTGCGAGCCGTCCGTGCCGTGGTCGGTGAAGCTGTCCACACCGGCCAGCAGGGCGGCCGCCGTGGCCTCCTCGTGGGTGTCGAAGTAGTGCTCCGCGTCGACCAGGTTGGAGGGCGCGCCCGCGTCCGAGCAGACCAGCAGGTCCTCCTCGGTCCAGGTGCGCAACGGGTCGCGCAGATAGGGCGAGACGTGGTTGGGGCGGCCGTTGACCAGGTTGTACGCGGGCATCACCCCGGCCACCGCGCCCGCCTCGACCGTCTCCCGGAAGGCGCGCAGATCGTACTCGTGCAGCACGCGCGGGCGCACGGAGGCGGAGCAGGTGGCCCGGTCCGTCTCGTTGTTGTGGGCCAGCCAGTGCTTCAGGACGGGCGCGGTGCGCCAGTACAGCGGATGGTCGCCGCGCAGACCGCGCGTGTACGCCGTGGCGATCGCCGAGGTCAGCTTCGGGTCCTCCGCGTAGCCCTCCTCGTTACGGCCCCACAGCGGATGGCGCAGCAGGTTCACCGTCGGGGACCAGACGCTGAGGCCGACCCGCTCGTCCCGGGCCCGCATCGCGCGGACCTCCCTGGACACCGCCTCGCCGACCCGCCGCACCAGCTCCGGGTTCCAGGTGGCGCCGAGCCCGAGGCCCTGCGGGAACACCGTCGCCGGGCCCATCCAGGCCACGCCGTGCAGCGCCTCCTGGCCGGTGCGGAAGGCGGCGATGCCGAGGCGCTCGACGGGGGGTGCGAACTGGTGCAGGAAGGAGATCTTCTCGTCCAGGGTGAGCCGGGCCAGCAGGTCGTCGATGCGCTTCGCGAAGGGCAGACGCGGATCGCGGAACGGCAGGGCGGACGGCGAGTCAACGGTCACGAGCGGTTCCCCTTGCGGATGGAGCGACGAGACGCTTTCGAAGCGCTTCGATGCTCGGTCGAGCACCACTGGAGTGTCAAGGTACCCGGCGTGAAGAAGGTGCACATCCGGCCGACATGCCAAGGGGTGCTGGCGTTGGCGCGACCGCCCGGCGCATCGCGGAAATCTTGGAAGCGACCCTTGTGCGCCCCCATGTGTTCACTTAACCTCGCAGCAACATCGAAGCGCTTCGACTGACCGATTTACACCGAAGCGCGCTTCGCAGCATGTTCCCGCTCAGCCAGATCCACTCGAGACACCGCAGCCGACGGCCACCGCCGGGTGTCCTGGTGCGCCATGAAGGGTTGACGCAATGACGCCGAACGCCGCCTCCGCCTCCTCCGCGCCCAGCCGGAGAAGCTCTCCCAGCCGGCGGAGCTTCCTCGCCTCCACCGCGGTCGCCGCCGCGGCGGTCACCGGGGGGATGCCGCTGCTCACCGCGTGCGGGGCGTCGGACAGCGGGTCCGGCGGCGGCTCCTCCGGCGGCAAGGGCGACAAGCAACTGCTGCCGTCCTACGTCGCCGGCAACGTGGTGGTGCCGGACATCCCCGCGAAGAACGGCTCGGCGATCGGCTTCACGGGCAAGCTCGACCTGGCGACCCTGAAGACCTCGGTGCCGAAGAAGCTCGGCAAGGGCGGCAAGGTGACCGTCATGTCGCCGTTCTGGGGCTCCCCGCCCAAGGGCGACAACGCCTACTACCGGGCGATGAACGACCTGATCGGCGTCGACGTCGTCTGGCAGAACCAGGACGGCAACACCTACGACCAGAAGCTCGGCGCCGTCCTCGCCTCCAGCGACGTCCCGGACGTCGTGGTCGTCCCCAGCTGGAACATGGGCGGCAAGATACCCACCGCCATCATCAACAAGTTCGCCGACCTCGGCCCCTACCTCTCCGGCGACAAGGTCAAGGACTACCCCAACCTCGCCGCGATCCCGACCGACGCCTGGCAGCGCTGCATCATCGGCGGCAAGCTGCGCGGCCTGCCGCAGCCCTCCCCGTACGTCACCGGGATCGTGCCGCTCTACCGCAAGGACATCTTCGACAAGCAGGGCTACCAGGTCCCGCGCTCGGCCGACGAGTTCACGGCCCTGTGCAAGGAGATCACCAACGCCAAGGCCAGGCGCTGGGCCTGCCTGGACATGAAGTGGACCGCCTGGCAGATGTTCGGCGTGCTCTCCGGCAGCGAGAAGCCGCTCGGCTGGAACCTCGTCGACGGCAAGCTGGTCAACCGCATCGAGACCCAGGAGTACCTCGAAGCGCTGGAGTGGACCCGCAAGCTCTTCGCCGCCGGATACGTCCACCCCGACGCCATGATGGGCAAGAACGCCCCCGACCCGGGACCCAAGTTCGCGGCCGGCGAGTTCCTGATCTACTCCAACAACATCAGCCAGTGGTGGGGCCGCACTGCCGAACAGGCCGTACAGAACCCGCAGTTCAAGATCTGGGGCATGGACGTCTACGGCCACGACGGCGGCGACCCGCACCTGTGGGCCGAACAGCCCGCCGGCATCTTCGCCTTCATCAACAAGAAGGCATCGGAGTCCGTGATCCGCGACGCGCTCGCCGTCGCCAACGTCACCGCCGCGCCGTACGGCACCAAGGAGTACATGCTCACCAACTACGGTGTGCAGGGCGCCGACTACACGGTCAAGAACGGCGTGCCGGTCAAGACCACCCAGGGCAACAACGAGGTCCTCAACGCCTACGTCATGGTCGCGAGCCCCGCCGCCACCATCGCCCACCCCGACTTCCCCGAGGTCGCCAAGGCGCAGGTCGAGTGGCAGCAGCGGATGGGTTCCTTCACCAAGAAGTCCAGCTTCTGGGGCCAGATGATCACCGAGCCCTCCCGCTACACCAACCTCGGCAACGACCTCGAGCAGCTGGAGGACGACATCACCCGCGGCCGCAAGAAGATCAGCGACATGCAGCAGGCCGTCTCCGACTGGAAGAGCGGCGGCGGGGACAAGCTGCGCGACTGGTACAAGAAGCTCCTCGACGAGAACGGCACGGCGGCCGGCTGAGGCGAGGCACGAGGCAAGGAGACGGCCGTGTCCCACAGCACGGCGCCTCGGAGCAGGGCCGGGGCGGACGACAGGGCGGGGAAGACCCCGCCGGCACCGGACGGCGCCGACGGGACCCGTAAGGACGGCAGGACGACGGAGGCCGGCAAGCCGAGCCTGCGCCGCAGATTCAGACGGGACCGCGTCCTGCTGCTGATGACGCTGCCCGCGGTCCTGCTGATCCTGGTGTTCAACTACGTGCCGATCCTCGGCAACATCGTCGCGTTCCAGGACTACGACCCCTACGTCAGCGACAACGGCATCGTCTCGATGCTGCACAGCGCCTGGGTCGGCCTGGACAACTTCCAGCGGATCTTCGCGGACTCGGCCTTCTGGAACGCCGTCCAGAACACCCTGGTCCTGTTCGTCCTGCAGCTCGTCCTCTACTTCCCGGTTCCGATCCTGCTCGCGCTGCTCATCAACAGCGTGGTCAGGCCAAGGGTCCGGGCGTTCGCCCAGGCGGTGCTCTACCTCCCCCACTTCTTCTCGTGGGTGCTGGTCATCGCCGTCTTCCAGCAGCTCTTCGGCGGCGCGGGCGTGCTGTCGCAACTGCTGCGCCGGCACGGGTACAACGGCCTGGACATCATGACCAACCCCTCCACCTTCAAGTTCCTCGTCACGGCGGAGGGGGTCTGGAAGGACGCGGGCTGGGGGATCATCATCTTCCTCGCCGCGCTGGCCTCGGTCAGCCCCGACCTGTACGAGGCGGCGGCGATGGACGGCGCGGGCCGCTGGCGCCGCATGTGGCACGTCACGCTGCCCGCGCTGCGCCCGGTGATCGCGCTGCTGCTGGTGCTGCGGGTCGGCGACGCCCTGACCGTCGGCTTCGAGCAGATCCTGCTCCAGCGCGACGCGGTCGGCCCCGGCGCGGCGGAGGTCCTCGACACCTTCGTCTGGTGGAACGGCGTGCGCAACCAGGACTTCGGCTACGCGGCCGCCGCCGGTCTGATCAAGGGCGTGGTCAGCGTCGGACTGGTCCTCGCCGCGAACAAGGTGGCCCATCTCATGGGCGAGCAGGGGGTGTACAAGAAGTGACCGCCGTCATCGACAAGCCGGCCGTCCGGGAGCGGCGGCCGTCCCGGTGGGCCGCCCCGCCCCGCCCGGTGTGGGAGGAGGAACCGAGCAGGGCCGGCCTGGCGGGCAAGGGCCTCGTCCTGACCCTGGCCTGCCTCGGCATCCTCTTCCCGCTGTGGATCGTGATCGTCACCAGCCTGTCGTCCCGGAAGACGATCGACGCGGCGGGCGGGCTGGTGATCATCCCGAAGGGGATCACGTTCGTCGCGTACCAGGAGTTGCTGAGCGGCGGCCAGGTCACCCGGGCCGCGGTCATCAGCATCCTGGTCACGCTGGTCGGCACGCTGTTCTCGATGGCGGTGTCGGTCCTGTGCGCGTACGGGCTGTCCCGCATCGGCTCGCTGGGCCACCGCTGGTTCCTCATGTTCCTGCTGGCCACGATGTTCTTCAGCGCGGGTCTGATCCCGACGTACCTTCTTGTCCAGTCCCTGGGCCTGATGGACAGCTACCTGGCGCTGATCCTGCCGAGCGCGGTGAGCGTGTTCAACATCCTCGTCCTGCGCGGGTTCTTCATGGGCATCTCGCAGGAGCTGATCGACAGCGCGCGCATCGACGGCGCAGGGGACTTCCGGATCCTGTGGCAGATCGTCATGCCGCTGTCGCGGGCCGTGCTGGCGGTCATCACCCTGTTCTACGCGGTGGGGTACTGGAGCGCCTGGTTCAACGCGTCGCTGTACCTCAACGACCAGGACAAGATGCCGCTGCAGAACGTCATGATCCAGCTGGTGCAGAAGCAGCAGGCCCCGGTGGGACTCTCGCAGGCCATCAAGACGGGGCAACTGTCGGGGCTGGCGGTGCAGATGGCGGTCATGGTGATGGCCCTGCTGCCGGTGGCGGTCCTGTCGCCGTTCGTCCAGAAGCACTTCAGGAAGGGGATGCTGACGGGGGCGGTGAAGGGATGACCGGGCGCCTGCCGACAGGGGCGGTTCCGCCTCGTCGGCGACCGCGGACGCGTCGCGGCCGGTCGCGCCCACGCGCCGGCAGCCGCGCCTCCGACACGGCCCCGCACCCCTTCGCGCGTGGTCTGCCGCGGTCAGCCGCACCGCCGGATCGGCGCTCACCCGGCTGCGGCCGTAGGCCTGGTCCGGCCATCGGTCTCCACCGGGCGCGGCTCGCTCGGCCGCGGTCAGTCGTGCCGGCGGGGCGGTGCCCGCCCGGCGGCTGCGGCCGTAGACCCCGTCCGGCCGTCGGCGCCCGCGCGGCACGGCTCGCGTAGCCGTGGGGGCGGCTCCCGGCCCGAGGCGAAGGCGGCAGCCGCACAGCGCCGGCAGGCGTCCCCACCCCCCGCCCACCAGTCCGCCCCCGCCCACCGAGGTGTCCCCATGCCCACCCCCACCCGCAGAACCGTCCTCGCCGGCACCGCGGCCACCGCGGCCGTGCTCGCCCTCCCCACCCAGGCAAGAGCAGCGGAGGAAACGGCCGGCGCCTCGCAGAGATACCGATGGCGCAACGCCGTCATCGGCGGCACCGGCTTCGTCACCGGAATCCTCTTCCACCCCACCGCCCCCGGCCTCGCCTACGCCCGCACGGACATCGGCGGCGCCTACCGCTGGGACGAGGACACCGCCCGCTGGACCCCCCTCACCGACCAACTCGGCTGGGACGACTGGAACCTCCTCGGTGTGGAGGCCCTCGCCGTGGATCCGGCCCACCCGGACCGGCTCTACCTCGCCCTCGGCACCTACGCCCAGTCCTGGGCCGGCAACGGAGCCGTCCTGCGGTCGCGGGACCGCGGCGCGACCTGGCAGCGCACCGATCTCACCGTGAAACTCGGCGCCAACGAGGACGGCCGCGGCACCGGCGAACGCCTCCTCGTCGACCCCCGGGACAGCGACACCCTCTGGCTCGGTACCCGCCACGACGGACTCCTCACGTCGACCGACCGGGGCGTCACCTGGGCCAAGGACACCGCCTTCCCGGTCACCCCGGCCGCCGGCGGCCAAGGCGTCACCCTCCTCCTCGCCGTCGGACGCACCGTCTACGCCGGCTGGGGCGACTCCGACGGCACCACCGCGAACCTCTTCCGCACCACCGCCGGCGGCACCGGCTGGGAACCCGTCCCCGGACAGCCCTCCGGCGCCACCGCCAAGGTCCCGATCCGCGCCGCCCACGACCCGCACACCCGCGCGCTGTACGTGACGTACGCGAACGCCCCCGGCCCGAACGGTCAGACCGACGGCAGCGTCCGCCGGCTGGACACCGCGACCGGCACCTGGACCGACGTCACCCCGGTCGCCCCCGGCGGCACCGACACCTTCGGGTACGGCGCAGTCGCCGTCACCGCCCACCGCCCCGGCACCGTCGTCGTCTCCACCAACAACCGCTGGTCCGCCGGCGACACCCTGTACCGCAGCACCGACGGCGGCCGCAGCTGGGTCTCGCTGAAGGACACCGCCGTCCTCGACGTCTCCGAGACGCCGTACCTGACGTGGGGCGAGGCCGCGCCCACGTTCGGGTGGTGGATCCAGGCCGTCGCCGTCGACCCGTACGACTGCCGGAACGTCCTCTACGGCACCGGCGCCACCATCTACGGCACCCGGGACCTGCGCCGTTTCGCCCCGCGGATCCGGGGGCTGGAGGAGACCTCGGTCCGGCAGCTCATCTCGCCGCCCACCGGCACCGCCCACCTGATCAGCGGCAACGGCGACATCGGCGTCCTCTACCACGAGCGCCTCACGGCCTCCCCGGCAAGCGGCATGGCCACCAACCCCGTCTTCGGGACGGCCACCGGGCTCGCGCAGGCCGCGGCGAAACCGTCGTACGTCGTGCGCACCGGCTGGGGCGACCACGGCAACGGAGCCTTCTCCGCCGACGGCGGGCAGACCTGGGCGCCCTTCCCCAGCCAGCCGTCTCTCGGCAAGGACGCCCCGGGACCGATCGCCGTCAGCGCCGACGGCGGCGTGCTGCTGTGGACCTTCGTGCACGGGGACGGCACCAAGTACCCCGCCCAGCGTTCGGCCGACGGGGGCGCGACCTGGGCCGAGGTGGCCAGGTACCCGAAGGGCGCCACCCCGCTCGCCGACCCCGCCGACCCCGCCGTCTTCTACGCCTACGACACCGACACGGGCACCCTGTGCGCCAGCACCGACAGCGGCCGTACCTTCGCCGCCCGCGCCACCGGACTGCCCTCCGGGGACAGCCAGTTCCAGCTCGCCATCGCCCCGCAGGGCGGCGGTGACCTGTGGCTCAGCACCAAGGGGAACGGGCTGTACCGGTCCACCGACGCAGGCAGGAGCTTCGCCAGGGTCGGCAGTGCCCGGGCCGCCCACACCCTCGGGTTCGGGATGGCCGCACCCGGCGCCGGCTACCCGGCGATCTACCTCGTCGGCAGCACGGACGGCTCCCTCACCGCCGTCCACCGCTCCGACGACCAGGCCGCGTCCTGGGTCCGCATCAACGACGACGCCCACCAGTGGGGCTGGACCGGGCAGGCGATCACCGGCGATCCGCGCCTGTACGGCCGCGTGTACCTCGCCACCAACGGACGCGGCGTCCAGTACGGGGAGCCCGCATGAGACCGACCCTCGCCGACGCCACCCGGGGCCGCATCCTCTTCGGCGGCGACTACAACCCCGAGCAGTGGCCCGAGGAGACCTGGCAGGACGACGTCCGGCTCATGAAGGAGGCCCGGGTCAACTCCGTGACCCTCGGTGTCTTCTCCTGGGCGAAGCTCGAACCCGAGCCGGGAGCACGGGAGTTCGGCTGGCTGGACCGGCTCATGGACCTCCTGCACGGCCACGGCGTCGGCGTCGTCCTCGCCACCCCGACCGCCTCCCCGCCGCCGTGGATGGGGCGGCTGCACCCGGACACCCTGCCCCGGGACGCCGACGGGCGGACCGAGTGGTGGGGCGGCCGGCAGCACTTCTCGCACTCCAGCGCCACCTACCGCCGCTACGCCGCCGCCATCACCGAGGACCTCGCCGCCCGCTACGGCACCCACCCGGCCCTCACGATGTGGCACATCAACAACGAGTACTGCACCTTCGACTACGGCGACGAGGCCGCCGCGGCCTTCCGCCGCTGGCTGCGGGAGAAGTACGGCACCCTGGACGCGCTCAACTCGGCCTGGGGCACCGCCTTCTGGAGCCAGGGCTACGACACGTGGGACGGCATCCTCCCGCCCCGGCACGCGCACTATCTGAAGAACCCCACTCAGGTGCTGGACTTCCGCCGCTTCACCTCCGACATGCTCCTGGAGTGCTTCACGGCCGAACGGGACATCGTCCGCCGGTACACCCCGCACATCCCCGTCACCAGCAACTTCATGCCGCTGTGGATCGGCCAGGACGCCTGGCGCTGGGCCGCGGAGGAGGACGTCGTCTCCGTCGACCTCTATCCCGACCCGCGCGATCCGCTCGGCGGGCAGCGCGGTGCGCTCGTGCACGACCTCACCCGCTCGCAGGCCCGCGGGCCGTGGATGCTCATGGAGCAGGCGGCCGGACCGGTCAACTGGCGCGGGGTCAACCACCCCAAGCCGCGCGGCCTCAACCGGCTGTGGACCCTGCAGGCCGTGGCCCGGGGCGCCGACGCCGTCTGCTACTTCCAGTGGCGCCAGTCCCGCCAGGGCGCCGAGAAGTTCCACTCCGGGATGGTCAGCCACGCGGGGGAGGACGGCCGCACCTACCAGGAGGTCCGGCGCATCGGGGCCGAACTCGCCGCGCTGGGCGAAGAGGCGACGGGCACGCGGACACCGGCCGAGGTCGCGGTCCTGCACGACTGGCACTCCTGGTGGGCCGGTGCGCACGAAGGACGGCTGTCGGGCGAGGTGGATCTGCCCCAGGTGCTGACCGCCTGGCACCGGGCACTCTGGGAAGCCCACCTGACCTGCGACTTCGCCCATCCGGAGCACGACCTGTCCGGCTACCGGCTCGTCGTCGTCCCGCAGCTCTACCTCCTCACCGACACCGCCGTCGAGAACCTGCTGGCCTACGTCCGGGGCGGTGGCACCCTCGTCTGCGGCTTCCTCACCGGTGTCGCCGACGAGGACGACCGGGTCAGGCCCGGCGGCATGGACGCCCGGCTGCGCGAGCTGTTCGGCATCCGCACCCTGCACGAGTGGTGGCCCCTGGAGGCCGGCGAGACGGTGGCGTGCGAGGGCTTCCGCGGGACGCTGTGGTCGGAGGAGATCGAGGCCGCGCCCGGGGTCGCCGAGGCCGTGCCGTACCGGGGCGGCGAGCTGGACGGCCTGCCCGCAGTCCTGCGCAACGGCCGCGCCTGGTACGTCTCCACGCTGCCCGAGCCGGACGCCCTGCGCGAGCTGCTCGCCTCCGTCGCCGCCGGGGCCGGGGTGCGCCCGGTGCTGGCGGGGCTGCCGGTCGGGGTCGAGGCGGTGCGCCGGGGCGAGCTGCTGTTCCTGCTCAACCACGGGCGGGAGCCGGCCACCGTCGAGGTGCCGGGCAGCCATCGCGAGCTGCTCGGCGGTGGGACGGTCACCGGGTCCCTCACCCTCGGCCGGTACGGAGCGGCGGTGCTGCGGTCATGAGCCACGCCCCGGCCCGCGGACCCGTTCACGGGACCTGGGAGCCGACGCCGGCGGCGCGCTGGGAGGACGCCTTCCTGAGCGGGAACGGCCACCACGGCGTCCTTGTGTTCGGTGACCCGGACGAGGAACGGGTCGTCGTCACCCAGCACACCCTGGTCCGGCCGAACGGCGGCGAGCACGCCCGGCCGCCCCGGCTCGCCGACCGGCTCACCGATCTCCAGGACCGGCTGCTCGCCGGGGAGCCGACCGCCGCCGAGGGCTTCACCGACGGCCGGCCGCTGCAGTGGGTGCAGCCCTTCCACCCCGCGTTCGAGATCCGGCTGCGCCGCACCGGCGGCGGTGGCTTGGCCGGCTACCGCCGGGCCGTCGACTTCCGCACCGGCGAAGTCACCACCGCCTGCGAGGACTTCGGTGCCCGCGTCTTCGTCTCCCGCGCGGACGACGTGATCGTGCACGAGATCACCGGGGCCGACCTCGACATCCGCCTCGACCACCGGCTGCCGGGCGCCCCTGCCGGGCTGCGGGTCGGCCACGGCGCGCTGCTCACCCCCGAGGGCGCCCTGCTGAGCCTGCGCGCCCGCTATCCCGGCAGCGACCGCGCCTACACCGGGGTGAGCCTCGTCGTCGCCGTCGGCGGCGGCGCCGAGCTGGCCCCGCCCGGCGTCCGCGTCACCGGCGCCCGCTCGGTGCTGCTGCTCACCCGCGTGCTGCGGCACACCGGCGAGGCCGACGTGGTCGCCGAGGGCCGGCTGCTGCGGCACCTGGCAGCCGCCCCCGAGCGGCCGTACGACGACCTCCTCGCCCGGCACCTGGCCCTGCACGGCACCGCCTACCGGCGGGTCGCACTGGACCTCGGGGCCGACCCCGCCGAGCGCGCGCTGCCCGGCTCGGAGCTGCTGGCGCGCCCGCACAGCCCCGCCCTGCTGGAACGCCTCTTCGCCGCCGGCCGCTACCACCTGCTCTCCAGCAGCGGTCTGCTGCCGCCCCGGCTCACCGGAGTGTGGACCGGCGACTGGGACACCGCCTGGTCCGGGGCGTTCACCGCCAACGCCAACCTCAACCTGCAGACCGCCGCCGCGGCCGCCGCCGCACTGCCCGAGGTCACCGAGGCGCTCGCCCGCCTCGTCGCCGGGCAACTGCCGCACTGGCGGGAGAACGCCCGCGCGCTCTTCGGCACCCGGGGTGTGGTCGCGCCCTCGCACACCGACGGAGAGTCCGGGCTGACGTACCACTTCAGCCGCGAGTACCCGCTGCACCTGTGGACGGCGGGCGCGGACTGGCTGCTCAAGCCGCTCGTCGACCACGACGAGACCCGAGGCGAGCGGGACCCGCGCACCGCCGCCGCCCTCGCCGAGACCGCCGTCTTCTACGAGGACTTCCTCAGCCGCACCGACGCGGACGGCCGGCTCGTCGTCGTGCCCTCCTACTCGCCCGAGAACCGGCCCGCGAACGCGAGCTGGGGCGCTCTCAACGCGGCCATGGACCTCTCCGCCGCCCGCCATGCCCTGCTCACCGCGGCCCGCTACCACCCCGAACGCGCCCGAAGCTGGCGGGAGTTGGCCGAACGGCTGCCGCCGCACCGGATCAACGCCGACGGCGCGCTCGCCGAGTGGGCCTGGCCGGGACTGGAGGACACCTACGACCACCGCCACCTCAGCCACCTGTACGGCGTCTGGCCGCTGGACGAGATCAACCCCTACGACACCCCCCGCCTGGCCGCCGCCGCGCACCGCGCCCTCGCCCTGCGCGGCGCGGAGAACCACTCGGCGCACGGCCATCTGCACCGCGCCCTGATCGCGGCACGGCTGCGGGACGCGGCGCTGGCCGCACACGCCCTGCGCCAGGTCCTCGACGGCGACTTCTTCCACGCCTCGCTGATGAGCGCCCACTACCCGCAGCGCGACGTCTACAACGCGGACGCCGCGCACACCCTGCCCGGCCTCCTGATCGAACTGCTCGTCCAGTCCACCCCCGGCCGGCTGGTCCTGCTGCCCGCCGTGCCGGACGCCTTCCCGTCCGGCCGACTGCGCGGCGTACGCACCCGGTTCGGCACCGTGATCGACCTGAGCTGGGGCCCGGACGGCGCCCGCGCCGTGCTCCGGCCGAGCCGCACCACCCGCGTCGAACTGCGGACTTCCTCCGGCGCCAGGCCGCTCGACCTGGTCGCCGGAGAAGACCGCGTCCTCACCCTGGGGACGTGGTGACTCCCCGCAACTCCCCCCACCCATGGAAAGGGACACCATGGCAACACGCACACTGAGCAGGATCGCGACGGCCCTCGTCGCCCCCGCCCTGGCCCTCGGCGCCTGCGTCGGCCTCGCCGCGGCCCCCGCCTCCGCCGCCGTCTGGTCCTCCTGCGGCCAGTGGGCCAGCACCACGCTGAACGGCTACACCCTCTACAACGACATCTGGGGCTCCGGCGCCGGCACCCAGTGCATCTGGGCCAACTCCGGCACCAACTGGGGCGTCAACGCCAACCACCCCAACACCGGCGGCATCAAGTCCTACCCCAACGCCACGAAGGCGATCAACAAGTCGGTCGGCTCGCTGTCCTCGCTCACCAGCAGCTACAACGTCACCGTCCCGTCGTCCGGCGCCTACGAGACGGCGTACGACATCTGGGACACGAGCCACAAGTACGAGATCATGCTGTGGGTCAACAAGACCGGCGCCGTCGGCCCGCTCGGCACTTCGCAGGGCACCGTCAGCCTCGGCGGCTCCACCTGGACCGTCTACAAGGGCAACAACGGCTCCAACGACGTGTTCTCCTTCGTCCGCGGCGCCAACTCCAGTTCCGGCACGGTCAACGTCCTGCCCATCCTGAAGTGGATCAAGGACACCAAGGGCTGGTTCGGCGACGTGACGATCGGTGACTTCCAGTTCGGCTTCGAGATCACCTCGTCCGCGGGCGGGCTGGGCTTCACCGTCAACAGCGAGAGCGTCAGCAGCAGCTGAGCCGCCCGCACCGCGCGAGAGGGGCCGGTCCCGGGCGGGACCGGCCCCTCCCCGCCTGTCGCCTACTCGGCGATCGGCAACTCGGCACCGTCCCGCAGGAACAGCGGGATCCGCTCCAGCGGTGCCGCCACCGTCACCGCCGTACCGCCCTCGTACACCGTGCCCGTCCAGGCGTCCGTCCAGCTCGCGCCCGCCGGGAGGTACGCCGTACGGGCCGTGGCCCCGGCCGTCAGCACCGGGGCGACCAGCAGGTCCCGGCCGAAGAGGTAGGCGTCGTCCACCGACCAGGCCGCCTGGTCGTCCGGGAACTCCAGGAACAGCGGGCGCATCACCGGCAGCCCCTCCTCGTGCGCCTGGCGCATGACGGTCATGACGTACGGCTTCAGGCGTTCGCGCAGACGCAGGTACTTCTCCAGGACCGCGCCCGCCTCCTCGCCGTAGGACCACACCTCGTTCGGGCCGCCGGTCATCTCCGGGCCGAGCGGCAGGCCCGGGTCACGGAAGCCGTGCAGCCGCATCAGCGGGGACAGCGCGCCGAACTGGAACCAGCGGACCATCACCTCGCGGTACGACGGGTCGTCCGGGTCGCCGCCGTGGAAGCCGCCGATGTCGGTGTTCCACCACGGGATGCCGGACAGCGCGGTGTTGAGGCCGGCCGCGATCTGCCGGCGCAGGGTCGCGAAGTCGGTGCCGATGTCACCGGACCACAGGGCCGCGCCATGGCGCTGGCTGCCCGCCCACGCCGAGCGGTTGAGCGAGACGACCTCCGTCTCCCCCGCCGCCAGCAGGCCCTCGTGCACCGTGCGGGCGTTCTCGCGCGGGTACAGGTTGCCGACCTCCAGGCCGGGGCCCGCCCAGTAGCGCAGGTTCTCGGCGAAGCCGGGCTTCAGCTCCGGCTCGCACGCGTCCATCCAGAAGGCCGTGATCCCGTACGGCACCAGGTAGTTGTCCCGCAGCCTCGACCACACGAAGTCGCGGGCCTCGGGGTTGGTGGCATCGTAGAACGCCACCTGGACGGTGGAGGCGACCTCTTTGTCCGGCCAGTCGGCGTGCGCCATCGGACCGTACTGGGTGCCGATGAACCAGCCGCGCTGCTCCATGAGCTGGTGGTTCTCGGAGAGCGGGGACACCGACGGCCACACGGACACGACCAGCTTGATGCCCAGCTCGTCCAGCTCGCGGACCATGGCCGCCGGGTCGGGCCACTCCTTCGGGTCGAACGTCCAGTCGCCGAGGTGCGTCCAGTGGAAGAAGTCGCACACGATCGCCGAGATCGGCAGGCCCCGGCGCTTGTACTCCCGGGCCACCGCGAGGAGTTCGTCCTGGGTGCGGTAGCGCAGCTTGCACTGCCAGAAGCCCGCCGCCCACTCCGGCAGCATCGGCGAACGGCCCGTCACCGCGCTGTAGTTGCGCTGGCCGTCGGCCGGGGAGCCCGCCGTGATCCAGTAGTCGATCTGCCGGGCCGAGTCCGCGACCCAGCGCGTGCCGTTGCCCGCCAGCTCCACGCGGCCGATCGCCGGGTTGTTCCACAGCAGCGTGTAGCCCCGGCTGGACACCAGCACCGGGACGCTCACCTCGCTGTTGCGCTGGACGAGGTCCAGCACCAGGCCCTTCTGGTCCAGCCGGCCGTGCTGGTGCTGGCCGAGGCCGTAGAGCCTCTCGTCCTCGTAGGCGGCGAAGCGCTGCTCCAGGCGGTGGTAGCCGTTGCCGACCGCCGTGTACAGGCGCGGGCCGGGCCACCAGAAGTGGGCCCGCTCCTCGGCGAGCAGCTCGCCGCCGTCGTCGGTGCGCAGGAAGCGGAGCATGCCCTCGGCGCTCACCGTGACGGTCAGCGCGCCGACCGTCAACTCGCCTTCCGCCTCAGTGGCGTTGACCGTCGCCTCGGCGGCGGGCGGAGCGTCGAGGAGTGCCCCCGGCAGCCCCTCCAGCACCGGGCCGCCGAGCCGGGCCCGCACCCGGACCGCGTCCGGACCCCACGGTTCGATCCGCACCGTCTCCTGACGGCCGCTCCACTCCAGCGCCCCGCCCCGCACCTGGACGCGGCCGACGGTGGGGGAGGACTGGGCGAGAGAGACCTTGGGCTGCGCGAGGGCAGGCTGAGTACCGGCGGACTGGTTCACGGCGGCTCCCGGGATGAGGAGTGCGGACAGGGACGCAGGCAGGGGGTGCGCCCGGGCAGGGGCACGGTCGGTGAAGCTCGGAGGAAGGTCAGGACACGGCCGGTGCCGGTCCCGTACTCGCCCGCACGGTCAGCTCGGGCGCCAGCAGCGCGACCCCGTCGCCGCCCCGCCCGTCCAGCTTGGCCACCAGGTGCTCCACGGCGCGGCGGCCCATCTCCTGCGCGGGGATGGCGACCGAGGTCAGCCGCACCGAGGCCTGGACGGCGACCTGGTCCGGGCAGATCGCGACCACGGAGACGTCCTCGGGCACGGCACGGCCCTGCTGGCGCAACAGCGCGAGCAGCGGCTCGACCGCCGACTCGTTCTGGACCACGAACCCGGACGTGCCCGGCCGCTCGTCGAAGATCCGGGCCAGGGTGAGGGCCATCGCGTCGTACCCGCCCTCGCACGGCCGGTGCAGCACCCGCGCGCCCGCCTCGCGGGCCCGGGAGCGCAGTCCGTCGAGGGTGCGCTCGGCGAAGCCGGTGTGCCGCTCGTAGACGGCCGGGGCCTCGCCGATGACAGCGATGTCACGGTGACCGAGGCCCGCCAGGTGCTCCACGCACAGCGCGCCGGTCGCCGTCCAGTCCAGATCCACGCAGGTCAGCCCGGTCGTGTCGGCGGGCAGCCCGATCAGGACCGAGGGCTGGTCGGTCCCCCGCAGCAGTGGCAGCCGCTCGTCCTCCAGCTCGACGTCCATCAGGATCATCGCGTCGGCGAGACCGCTGCCGGTGACACGGCGCACCGCGTCCGGCCCCTCCTCGCCGGTGAGCAGCAGGACGTCGTAGCCGTGCGTCCGGGCCGTGGTGGCCACCGCGATGGCGATCTCCATCATCACCGGCACGTACATGTCGGTGCGCAGCGGGATCATCAGCGCGATGATGTTCGACCGGTTGCTCGCGAGCGCCCGGGCGCCGGCGTTCGGGTGGTAGCCCAGTTCCCGGATGCTCTGTTCGACCCGCTGCCGGGTGGTCGCGGAGATGGACCGCTTGCCGCTGAGGACGTAGCTCACCGTGCTCGCCGAGACTCCGGCGTGCTGGGCGACCTCGGCAAGGGTGACCATCCGGCTCTCCAGGCTATGTGAAGCGCTTCGACGGAGCGCGTGACCGACTAAGGCGAGTGAGGGTGAGATTGACACTAGCTTCAGCGGGGGTGGGGTGTCCATAGGCTGTCGAAGCGCTTCGACAGCGATTCCGGCGTTTTCCGGAAACCGAGGCTACGGCAGCCCTTCGGCGGGCGGTGACCGCAAGGGGGCGGTACCCGCAGCGTCCCGCTTCCGGTCGATATCGGCTGAACGGACGCGCGAGGGGTGGTGGGGTCGCCCCGTTTCGGGTACCAACGATCCAGTAGCACTGGTCGGTAGCGAACGGTCCGCAGTCATCCCTCTTCGCGGCGAGGTGAGCCTCATGTCCGCCCCCACCACCCCCCGAACCACCGTCACCGAGCGGGAAGCCCGCCGGGTGGCGGAGGCCGCCCGGGAACAGGACTGGCGCAAGCCCAGCTTCGCCAAGGAACTGTTCCTCGGGAGGTTCCGGCTCGACCTCATCCATCCGCATCCGCTCCCGGACGAGGAGTCGGTCCGGCGCGGCGAGCAGTTCCTCGCCGAACTGCGCGCCTTCTGCGAGGCGACGATCGACTCGGCCCGCATCGAGCGCGAGGCCCGCATCCCCGACGAGGTCGTGGCGGGCCTGAAGGAACTCGGCGCCCTCGGCATGAAGATCGACCCCAAGTACGGCGGTCTCGGCCTGAGCCAGCTCTACTACAACAAGGCCCTCGCCCTGGTCGGCTCCGCGAGCCCCGCCGTCGGCGCGCTGCTCTCCGCCCACCAGTCGATCGGCGTGCCCCAGCCGCTGAAGCTGTTCGGCACCCAGGAGCAGAAGGACGCCTTCCTGCCCCGCTGCGCCCGCACCGACATCTCCGCCTTCCTGCTCACCGAGCCGGACGTGGGCTCCGACCCGGCCCGCCTCGCCACCACGGCCGTACCCGACGGGGACGACACGTACGTCCTCGACGGAGTGAAACTGTGGACCACCAACGGGGTGGTCGCCGACCTGCTCGTCGTCATGGCGCGGGTGCCGGCGTCGGAGGGGCACAAGGGCGGTATCACCGCGTTCGTGGTGGAGGCCACCTCGGAGGGCGTCACCGTCGAGAACCGCAACGCCTTCATGGGGCTGCGCGGCATCGAGAACGGCGTCACCCGCTTCCACCAGGTCCGCGTCCCGGCGGCCCACCGGATCGGCCCCGAGGGCGCGGGCCTGAAGATCGCGCTCACCACCCTGAACACCGGCAGGCTGTCGCTGCCCGCGATGTGCGCCGGCGCCGGGAAGTGGTGTCTGAAGATCGCGCGCGAGTGGTCGGCGGAGCGCGAGCAGTGGGGCAAGCCGGTGGCGCTGCACGAGGCCGTCGGCTCCAAGATCAGCTTCATCGCGGCGACGACGTTCGCCCTGGAGGCCCTTCTCGACCTGTCCTCCCAGATGGCCGACGAGGACCGCAACGACATCCGCATCGAGGCCGCGCTCGCCAAGCTCTACGGCTCCGAGATGGCCTGGCGGATGGCCGACGAACTGGTCCAGATCCGCGGCGGCCGGGGCTACGAGACGGCCGAGTCGCTGCGGGCCCGCGGCGAACGGGCGGTCCCGGCCGAGCAGATGCTGCGCGACCTGCGCATCAACCGCATCTTCGAGGGCTCGACGGAGATCATGCACCTGCTGATCGCCCGCGAGGCCGTCGACGCCCACCTCTCGGTCGCCGGTGACCTCATCGACCCCGACAAGCCCCTGTCGGACAAGGCGAGGGCGGGCGCGAACGCGGGCGTGTTCTACGCCAAATGGCTGCCGAAGCTGATCGCGGGGCCGGGACAACTGCCCATGGCGTACGGCGAGTTCAAGAACGGCATCGACCTGTCCGGGCATCTGCGCTACGTCGAGCGCACCGCCCGCAAGCTGGCCCGCTCCACCTTCTACGCCATGTCCCGCTGGCAGGGCCGGATGGAGACCAAGCAGGGCTTCCTCGGGCGGGTCGTGGACATCGGCGCCGAGCTGTTCGCGATGAGCGCGGCCTGTGTCCGCGCCGAGCGGCTGCGGGGCGAGGGCGAGCACGGCCGAGAGGCCTACCAGCTGGCCGACGCCTTCTGCCGGCAGGCCCGCGTCCGGGTCGAGGAACTCTTCG
Source organism: Streptomyces sp. NPDC104106 (assembly GCF_055584345.1). Classification (NCBI taxonomy): domain Bacteria; kingdom Bacillati; phylum Actinomycetota; class Actinomycetes; order Kitasatosporales; family Streptomycetaceae; genus Streptomyces; species Streptomyces sp. NPDC104106. Next base: position 75,097 of record NZ_JBVJMF010000008.1, on the reverse strand, counting down.
GCCGGCTGTGGACCAACACGGACGACCTCGACCGCAAGGTGGTCAAGGCCGTCCTGGCCGGGTCCTACACCTGGCTGGAAGAAGGGGTCGTCGACCCGTCCGGGGACGGCCCGTGGATCGCGGACGCGACCCCCGGACCGGCCACACGGGAGAGTGAACGCCGCCCCTTCGGCGGCTGAGCCGGTCCGCCGGCCGGCGGGTGCCTGGGGTCAGCGGCCCCAGGTGCCCTGGTTCACGGCGCAGTTCCAGCCCGAGCCGTGCAGGGTGAACTTCACCGCGTAGGAGCGGGTGCTGAGCAGATGCGCGGGGATCCGCATGCCGAGGCTCGCCCTGCCCTTGAAGGTCCCCGTGGCGACGGTCACCGACGTCGAGGAGTTGTGGGTGATCCGGCCGCCGGTCGCCCGGGCCGTGCCGAAGCGGAGGTTCCTGACGTCGGTGACGTTGAAGGTGACGTTCCGGAAGCTCTTGGTCGTCCCGCTCTTGATCCCGAAGTACAGGCCCCCGTTCGTGACCCAGTTGTGGGAGTCGATGTAGAAGCGGCTGGGGTAGACGATGTCGATCGGGCAGCCGGTGGCCTCCGGCGTCCGCGTGGCGGCGGCCGCGCCGCCCGCGAGCCCGAGCTGGGCGGCGGCCAGGAGGCCGGTCGTGGCCAGGACGGCCGTGGTCGTACGCATGCGGTTCATGAGGGTGACTCCTCCCCGTTTCGCCCTACTTGACGGGCGCCACGGGAAGGATGCCATCAACCGCGCCCCGGCGTGCGGGTTTTCGCGGTACGTCAGCAGCACCGGTGACCGGCACCGCCGGCATCCCGCCCGATCATCGCATGATCTTCACCGGCATTTCACAAGGGGAATATCACTCCATCCAGTCACGAAACCTGTCAACGCACCCGCCCGGGGGACGCCCTGTCCGGAGCGCGGCCCGATGCGGCAACAATGGAGAGATGACCGACAGCCCCGCCCATCCGGCACCCCTCGCCGACCCGCACCGCGTCTACGACCCCCTCGCGGGCGACGGCCCCAAGGACGTGGTGATCCTCGGCTCCACGGGATCCGTCGGCACGCAGGCCATCGACCTCGTGCTGCGCAACCCCGGCCGCTTCCGGGTCACCGCCCTGTCCGCGAACGGCGGCCGCACCGCCCTCCTCGCCGAGCAGGCCCGCCGGCTGCGGGTGCACACCGTGGCGGTCGCCCGCGAGGACGCCGTACCGGCCCTGCGTGAGGCGCTCGCCGCCGAGTACGGTGCCGGGGAGCCGCTGCCCGAGATCCTCGCCGGACCGGACGCGGCCAGCCGGCTCGCCGCCTCCGACTGCCACACGGTCCTGAACGGCATCACCGGCTCCATCGGGCTCGCCCCGACCCTCGCCGCCCTGGAGGCGGGCCGCACCCTCGCCCTCGCCAACAAGGAGTCGCTGATCGTCGGCGGCCCGCTGGTCAAGGCGCTCGCCGAGCCCGGCCAGATCATCCCGGTCGACTCCGAGCACGCCGCCCTCTTCCAGGCGCTGGCGTCGGGGACGCGGGCGGACGTCCGCAAGCTGGTGGTGACGGCGTCCGGCGGCCCCTTCCGCGGCCGCAGCAGGGACGACCTCGCCCAGGTGACCGTCGAGGACGCCCTCGCACACCCCACCTGGGCGATGGGCCCGGTGATCACGATCAACTCCGCGACCCTCGTCAACAAGGGTCTGGAGGTCATCGAGGCACACCTCCTCTACGACATTCCCTTCGACCGCATTGAGGTGGTCGTGCATCCCCAGTCGTATGTCCACTCGATGGTCGAGTTCACCGACGGATCCACGATCGCCCAGGCGACGCCCCCCGACATGCGCGGGCCCATCGCCATCGGTCTGGGCTGGCCCGAGCGCGTCCCCGACGCGGCGCCCGCCTTCGACTGGAGCAAGGCCTCCACCTGGGAGTTCTTCCCGCTGGACAACGAGGCCTTCCCGTCGGTGAGCCTCGCCCGGCACGTGGGGCGGCTCGCGGGCACGGCCCCGGCGGTGTTCAATGCGGCCAACGAGGAGTGCGTCGAGGCCTTCCTGGGCGGCGCACTGCCCTTCAACGGGATCATGGAGACCGTCACCCGGGTCGTCGAGGAGCACGGCACCCCGGCCACGGGAACCTCGCTCACCGTGTCGGACGTCCTCGAAGCGGAGACCTGGGCCCGCGCCCGGGCCCGCGAACTCACAGCCACGACGGCGAGCGCGGAGGCGCGTGCATGACGACCTTGATGTTCATCCTCGGCATAGCGGTCTTCGCGGTGGGCCTGCTCGTCTCGATCGCGTGGCACGAGCTGGGGCACCTGTCCACGGCCAAGCTCTTCGGCATCCGTGTGCCGCAGTACATGGTGGGCTTCGGCCCGACCGTCTGGTCGCGGAAGAAGGGCGACACCGAGTACGGCGTCAAGGCGATCCCGCTCGGCGGCTACATCCGCATGATCGGCATGTTCCCGCCCGACGACGAGGGCCGGGTCTCCGCCCGCTCCACCTCGCCGTGGCGCGGCATGATCGAGGACGCCCGCTCGGCCGCCTACGAGGAGCTGCAGCCCGGCGACGAGACGCGCATGTTCTACACGCGCAAGCCGTGGAAGCGCGTGATCGTGATGTTCGCGGGCCCCTTCATGAACCTGGTCCTCGCGGTCGCCCTCTTCTTCACGGTCCTGATGGGCTTCGGCATCCAGCAGCAGACCACCACCGTCGCCTCCGTCTCGCCCTGCGTCATCGCCCAGAGCGAGAACCGCGACAGCTGCAGGAAGTCCGACCCCGCGTCCCCGGCCCAGGCCGCCGGCATGCAGAAGCGCGACAAGATCGTCTCCTTCGACGGCAAGCGGACCAAGGACTGGAACACGCTGTCGGACCTGATCCGCGACAGCGCCGGCAAGACGGTCCCGATCGTCGTGGACCGAGGCGGCAGGCAGGTCACCCTGCACGCCACCATCGCCACGAACCTGGTCGCCAAGAAGGACTCCAGCGGCCAGTACGTCCGGGGCAAGTACGTCAAGGCCGGCTTCCTCGGCTTCAGCTCCGCCACCGGCGTCGTGAAGATGGGCTTCGGCGGCTCGGTGACCTGGATGACCGACCGCGTCGGCGACGCCGTCGACTCCCTGGCCGCCCTGCCCGCCAAGATCCCGGCGCTGTGGAACGCGGCCTTCGGCAACGGCCCGCGCGAACCCGACTCCCCGGTCGGCATCGTCGGCGCCGCCCGCATCACCGGCGACATCGCCACCCTCGACATCCCCGCCTCCCAGCAGGTGGCGATGTTCGTGATGCTGCTCGCCGGCTTCAACCTCTCCCTGTTCCTGTTCAACATGCTCCCGCTGCTCCCGCTCGACGGCGGGCACATCGCGGGCGCCCTGTGGGAGGCGCTGCGGCGGAACCTGGCCCGGGTGCTGCGCCGCCCGGACCCAGGCCCCTTCGACGTGGCCAAGCTGATGCCGGTGGCGTACGTCGTGGCGGGGATCTTCGTCTGCTTCACCGTCCTGGTGCTCATCGCGGACGTGGTTAACCCGGTGAAAATCTCCTAGCCACCGCGTGTTCGAAGCGGCCCGGAAAGGTATCTGAACGATGCCTCCCGGGCCGCCTTCCATCGGGTGGGTTTGCCGGGTGGGGTGTGCTGGCGCGGGGGCCGGTGCCGTAATCTCGAAGCCTGGAGCCCGCCGTTCACGGGACCGGATCTTGATCCACGACTTGGGGTTGCACAGCAGATGACTGCGATTTCTCTCGGCATGCCGTCCGTTCCGACCAAGCTCGCCGAGCGCCGCAAGAGCCGGCAGATCCAGGTCGGAAGCGTGGCGGTCGGCGGAGACGCACCCGTCTCGGTCCAGTCGATGACCACGACCCGTACGTCGGACATCGGCGCCACCCTCCAGCAGATCGCCGAGCTGACCGCGTCCGGCTGCCAGATCGTCCGCGTGGCCTGCCCCACCCAGGACGACGCCGACGCCCTCGCGACCATCGCCCGCAAGTCCCAGATCCCGGTGATCGCGGACATCCACTTCCAGCCGAAGTACGTCTTCGCGGCGATCGAGGCGGGCTGCGCGGCCGTCCGCGTCAACCCCGGCAACATCAAGCAGTTCGACGACAAGGTCAGGGAGATCGCCCAGGCCGCCAAGGACCACGGCACGCCGATCCGCATCGGCGTCAACGCCGGCTCCCTGGACCGGCGCCTGCTCCAGAAGTACGGCAAGGCGACCCCGGAGGCGCTGGTCGAGTCGGCGCTGTGGGAGGCGTCCCTCTTCGAGGAGCACGACTTCCGGGACATCAAGATCTCGGTGAAGCACAACGACCCGGTCGTGATGATCGAGGCCTACCGCCAGCTGGCCGAGCAGTGCGACTACCCGCTCCACCTCGGTGTGACCGAGGCCGGCCCGGCGTTCCAGGGCACGATCAAGTCGGCGGTGGCCTTCGGCGCGCTGCTGTCCCAGGGCATCGGCGACACCATCCGGGTCTCCCTGTCGGCTCCGCCGGCGGAGGAGGTCAAGGTCGGCCTCCAGATCCTCCAGTCGCTCGGCCTGCGCCAGCGCGGCCTGGAGATCGTCTCCTGCCCCTCCTGCGGCCGCGCCCAGGTCGACGTCTACAAGCTCGCCGAAGAGGTCACCGCGGGCCTCACGGGCATGGAGGTCCCCCTCCGCGTGGCCGTCATGGGCTGCGTCGTGAACGGCCCCGGCGAGGCCCGCGAGGCCGACCTCGGTGTCGCCTCCGGCAACGGCAAGGGCCAGATCTTCGTCAAGGGCGAGGTCATCAAGACCGTCCCCGAGTCCAAGATCGTCGAGACCCTCATCGAGGAGGCCATGAAGCTGGCCGAGCAGATGGAGCAGGACGGCGTGGAGTCGGGCGAGCCGTCGGTGTCGGTCGCGGGCTGACCCCGCGCTCGTCCCGAGTCCCGGCACCGCTGGTGGCGGGACTCGGGAGGGGAGCGGCCCGGCTCACGAGTCGAGGCGGATCCTCACCCTCCGGTTCTGCCGGCCCTTGCTCTCCACCTTGGTCACCGTGAGGCGGCCGATCTGCCGGGTGGAGGCCACGTGCGTGCCCCCGTCGGCCTGCACGTCCAGGCCGACGACGTCGACCACGCGGACCTCCGGGAGGTCGGGCGGGGCGACGAACTGGGTGCGGACGAGATCGGGGATCGCCTGGGCCTCGTCCTTGGGGAGCACCCGTACGACGATCTGGCGGTCGGCCTCGATCTCCGCGTTGACCGCGTCCTCCAGGCTCTGTTTGAAACCGGGCGGCACCTCGGGCAGGTTGAAGTCCATGCGGGCTTCGCCGGGGGTCATGTTGCCGCCCGTCACCAGCGCGCCGAAGTCCCGGAACACCGTGCCGCACAGCACGTGCAGTCCGGAGTGGGTGCGCATCAGGGAGGACCTGCGCTCGTCGTCGAGCGCGCCGGTGACCCTGGTACCCGCCCGCGGGACGGGGTCTCCCGGAGCGGGCAGCAGAAAAAGGTCGTCGCCCTTGCGGGTCCCCACGATGCGGGTCCGCACGCCCTCCCAGATCAGGACACCCTCGTCCGGCGGCTGCCCGCCGCCGCCGGGGTAGAACGCGGAGCGGTCCAGGACGACGCCGGCCTCCGGATCGGCGGGATCCGACCACAGGACGGTGCAGTCCCATTCCCGGAGCGTGGCGTCTTCCCAGTCCAGGCGGTGTGTACGGCCGTGATGACTCATTCCCATCAGCGGTTGGAGGTACGAGGCCCAGCGGAGCCCGTTCCCCGACTCCTCTCTCGATCCCGTTGTCCGTGCGTACTGCTTACCGAGCGGTCCGGTGCCAGGTTACGGTCCGCTCACCACCACAGGCGGGCGATCGCGGCGGTTGCCGCCCCCACCGCCACCACCAGAAGGAAGGGCGCGCGCAGCAGCGCGGCGACGAGGGCGACGCCGAACCCGAGGGCGCGGGCGTCCAGCGTCAGCCGGTGACCGGTGGTGAAGGTCTGGACCCCCACCAGCGCGGCGAGCAGGGCCACGGGGAGCAGCGCCGAGATCTCCCGCACCTCCCGCCGCTCCAGCACCTTCGCCGGTATGCAGAGCCCGGCGAGCTTCAGGAGGTACACCCCGGCCGTGCCGAGGACGATCGCGGTCCACATCAGTCCTCCGTACGTTGTCGTGTGGCCGGATCCCGCCGCCCCGCGCCCCGCCCGCCGTCGCCTGCCCCGCGGCGCGCCGTGAAGCCGACGGCGCAGGCGACCAGCCCCGCGACGAGCACCGGGAGACCGGTGGGCAGGACCAGGGAGGTCACGAGGGCGGTCACCGCGGCCCCCACGGCCACCGCCCAGAGCCGCGGCCCGCGCAGCCGCGGCATCAGCAGCGCGACGAACGCCGCGGGCGAGGCCACGTCCAGTCCCAGGGCGGACGGGTCCGGCAGCGCCTTCGCGCCGATCGCGCCGGCGAGCGTGGCCAGGTTCCAGCACACGAGCACCGCGGTGCCGGTCGCCCAGAACGCCAGCCGTGCCGCCCGCCGCGCCGACTGGCCCATGGCCATGCCCGAGCTCTCGTCGAGCACGAGGTGCGCGGCGAGGACGCGGCGGGCTCCCCGGACCCGGAGCAGCCGGGACAGCGCCAGCCCGTACAGGCTGTTGCGCACGCCGAGCAGCGCCGCCGTGGCGGCGCCGGTGAGCGCGCTTCCCCCGGCGCCCATGACGCCGATCACGGCGAACTGCGACGCACCCGAGAACATCAGCAGGGACAGGACGCAGGACTGCGCCACGGTGAACCCCGCCAGCACGGCCAGCGCTCCGAAGGACAGCCCCAGAGCGCCGACCGCCAGCCCGACACCGACCGAGTCGCGCAGCACCGCGGCCCTGCGCCGGGGCCAGTCCGCGGCCGTGTCCGTGTCGGCCTCCGGGACGACACGCGGTTCGGTGTCGGGCGTGAGGTCGCCTCCGTTCGTCACGTGCCCTTCTCCCGCGCGCCGTCCGGGTCTTCGAGTACGACGTTCAGCTGGGCGTGCGCCTTGACGCAGGCGGCGGCGGCCTCCTCGGCCGACCCGGCCCGTGCGATCACGAACCCCAGGCGGTGGTAGGCGTTGCGCGCGGGCCGCACCCGCTGTCCCGGCGCGGCGGTCACGACGACCTGCTCGACCCCGTCGACCGCGCGCGCCGCCTCGACGCCCTCCACCCGGGCGAGGGTCCCGGCCCGGTCCGCGAGCAGGAACTGGATCACCGCGGCGCCGTCGCAGGCCGGGACCGCGTGCGGCTCCAGACCGAGCGCGAGGCGCAACTGCTGCTCCTGCATCCTCAGTCCGGTCGTCAGCCGGACCAGTTCGGGGATCATGCCGCCGGCCGGACGCGCGTTGATCTCGATCACCACGGGACCCCGTGCGGTGAGCCTGACCTCGGTGTGCGCGGCGCCGTCGGTGAAGCCGACGGCGGCGAGGGCGTCGCGCACCGTGCCGGTCAGCCGGTCCGCGGCGGCCCCGGGGAGCGCGGCGGGGAAGACGTGGCGGTGCTCGACGAAGTACGGGGCGCCGGTGACGTGCTTCTCCACGATGCCCAGGCACCGTGACTCGCCGCGCCGGCTGATGGTCTCGACGCTGTACTCCGGCCCGTCGAGGTACTCCTCGACCAGTACGGCACCGGCGGTGGACTGGCCGCGGACGTTGGTCTCCTCGCCCAGGACCAGCCGGACCTGGGCGAGTGCCTGCTCGGGTGTCGTGCACAGCAGCACGTGGTTCGATCCGCTGTCGTCCACGGGCTTGACGACACACGGCAGCCCGGCGCGGGCCACGGCCGCCGCCGTGGCCGCCGCCGGCCGGTCGCCGGCGGTCACGACGGCGAACCGGGGCTGGGGGAGCCCGGCCGCGGTGAGCGCCCGGCGGGTGCGGGACTTGTCCCGGCAGCGGGCGATCGCGTCGACGGGACTGCCGGGCAGGCCGAGCCAGGCGGTCAGCTCCGCGGTCTGGGACAGGTAGAAGTCGCTGGTGGTGGTGGCGCCGGCGATCTGCTCCCGGCGGAACTCCCGCAGCACCGTGCCCCGCAGCTGCGTCAGGGAGTTGGTGTCGCAGGTGACCACGTCGGCGCCCGTCTGCGCCAGACCCCGGTACCGTCCGGGGTCGTTGGTGAGCAGGACCGGGCGCAGGCCCAGCTCCCGGCTCAGGCCGAGGGCGAGCATGCCGGTGCCGGTGGTGTTCGACTCCACGAACAGCAGGCGCTGCCCGTCCTGCGAGCGCTCGATGTCCTCGGCCCGGGACCAGCTCTCGGCGACCTGCCCGGCACGGGCCGAGATGGTGGCGGGCGCGGGGGAGAGGGGCTGGGTGTCCAGGGCCTCCGTGGCCCAGTAGGCGTCGTCGTAGACGGTGTCGACGTAGCGGTCTCCGCGGTCGGGGAGGATGCCCACGAGACGGGTTCCCGGTGCCGCTCCCGCCGCGAGGTGCTTGACGATGCGGTAGACGGACCCCGAGGTGTTGCCCGCGAAGATCTGCTGTTCGCGGGCGAGTTCACGGGTGGCGCAGAGGGCCTCCCGGTCGTTGAGCCAGTGGACCTCGTGGATGAGGCGGCGGTCGAGGTTGCCCGGCAGCAGGCTGTTGCCCAGCCCGCTCTGCCTGCGCCCCGGCCGGTCGGGCTGTCCGAACAGGACGCTTCCGACACTGTCCACGCCGATCACCCGCAGACCGGGCAGGGACGGCCGCAGCGCGCGTGAGGTGCCGCAGAGCGACCCGCCGCTGCCCACCGACCCCACCAGCACGTCGAACCGGGGTAAGTCCTCGGTGAGTTCGGCGGCCAGCGTCCGGTAGGCGGCGGGGTTGTCCGGGTTCTCGTACTGGTCCGGCCAGAACGCCCCGGGCAGGTCGGCGCGCAGCCGGTGCAGCAGTTCGAGCCGGGCGCTCTGCCAGCCCTTTCCGGTCATCGCCCGCACGATGTGCACCTCGCAGCCGAGGGCGCGGAGCTTGGCCAGGGTGATGCGGTCGATACGGGGATCGGTGACGATGTGGACGTGGTGGCCCAGGGACGCGCCGACCAGGGCGACGCCCAGGGCCATGGTGCCGGAGGAGCTCTCGATGATCGGGGCGCCGTCGGCGAGGACGCCGCGTCTGCGTGCCTCCAGGATGATGCTCCGGGCGACGCGGTCCTTCATCCCGTAGAGGTTCTGGAACTCCAGCTTGAGGTAGACCTCCACGCCGTCCGCCGCCTCCATCGGGGCGCGGACCAGAGGGGTGTGGCCTATCGCGGCTGTGACGCTCTCAAAAAGCATGGTCGCCTCCGGCGGGGCCTGCTGGGCGGGGAGCGGATGAGGGACTGCCGAGCGCGCCCGTCCCCAGCGAGCGGAGGACGGTGACGGTGCCGGGCAGTTCGGCACACCGGGCGCGTGCCCGCTCGACACGCTCCGAGGGGCTGTCGGGGGCGCTGTGCTCGTCGATCAGGATGCCGAGGCAGGTGCCGCTGTGGGCGATCACCAGACCGAGGCCGCCGACCTCCTGGCAGATCTTCCGCATCCGTTCGAAGCGCAGGCCGGGGACCGGACCCAGGTGCAGCTCGGCACTGCGGGTGGCGATCCGTCCCACCGCGGGGAGGTCAGCGGTACGGACCGCCGCGGAGATCGCGTCGAGCAGTGCCGCGTACTCGCCGCGCGTACGCCGGGCCGGCGTCGGCGCGGTGTGGTTGAAGCCGACGGTGTCCACCATGCCGCCCGCGTCATGGGCGACCACGGTCAGCGGCGGGAGGAAGCCCAGCCGCTCGCGCAACCGCACCTCGCGGTGGTGGTAGCTCACGATCCCGGCGTACATGACCCCGTCGGACGGCTCGATGCCGCGCAGGAAGTCCTCGGTGGTCTCCTCGCCCAGGGGCACGCCGAGGGCGTCGGCCACGGCGCGGGCCGTGGCGACCAGGTCCGCCGACGAACTCGCGAGGCCCTTGCCCTCCGGAATGCCGCCGCTCAGTTCGAGGACGCCGCCGCCTTGGTGGCCGTAGGCGTCCAGCATGCGGGTGGCCAGGAGTCTCGACTTGGTCTTGCCCGCCGGGCGTACCAGGACGGCGCCGTCGCCGCCGGCCGGCCGGAACGTGGCCGTCGCCCAGGCGTCGACGGGAAACGTCACGAGAAAGCGCTGTCCGTCCGGCAGCATCCCCTGGAGCAGTTCCCCGAAGGTTCCGTTGGCGGTTCCGAAACCCGCGTGTGTTGCCACGGCTGTGCCACTCCCCGTCGGTTGTGGGACTCACGCGATGCCCAGCAGGCGGTCGGTCCGCGTCATGGCGGCGCGTACACGCTCTCGTCTCGCCTCCCAGGCCGCGGCCGCCTCCTTCAGCGCGTCCGCCTGTGCCGTGAGCAGCCGGCGCACCTCGGCCGGGCGGGTCGAGCCGGCGGAGAGCTTGCGCTCGACACCGCCGTGGACGTCGAACGCCTCGGCGAGGGCCTCCTCGGGTGCCGCGAGGTCGTGGCCGTGCTTCGCGGCGGCCCGGCGCAGCATGTCCGGCCGCGGATCCCGGGGGGCCACGCCCTCCTCCAGCGCCGCGAGGATGTACGCGCCCGCCACCACCTGCGCGGTGCGCCAGGGCAGGCCCTCGGCGAGGGTGAGCCGGTTGGCCAGGGTGAAGCCGCCGAAGTACTCGCGCGTGCAGGCCTCGGCCATCCGCTCGGTACGGAAGCGCAGTCGCTCCAGGACGGCGGTGGCCAGGGCGAGGACGGAGCGCGCCGTCCGGAAGGCCGACAGGACGTGGGTCCCCGCCTCCTTGGAGACCTCGACCGAGTTCGAGTAGGCGGTGTTCCGCTGGCCCGCCAGGGCGTCGACGTGGAACGCGGTCAGGTGCGCGGTCCTGCCCCGGACACGCTCCAGCAGCGGGAAGTTCTTCTTCTGCGGCATGGCGGACGATATCCCCGCGTACGCGTCGGGCAGGTCGATGAAACCGTACTCGCTGCCGCCCCAGGTGATCAGGTCGGTGGTGAAGCGGCTCAGCACCGTACCGAACAGGGACAGCTCCCCGGTGATCCGCAGCGCCCAGCCGCGCGAGGCCACCGCCATGAGCGCGTGCCGCCGCGGCCCGCGGAAGCCGAGCAGCCGGGCCGCGCGCTCCCGGTCCCACTCCAGTTCCTGGCCGGCCATGGCGCCGGCCCCCAGCGGGCACTGGTCGATCTCGTCGTACGTGCCGAGAAGGCGCCCGGCGGCCTCCACCACCTCTTCGGACAACGCCGCCAGGTAGTAGCCGGCGGTGATGATCTGCGCCGCCTGACCGTGGGTGTAGCCGGGCATCACCGTCTCGGTGTGCCGGGCCGCCGTCCGCCGGACCGCCTCGCCGAAGGTCAGCAACGAGTCCGCCGTGAGGGCCAGTTGACGGCGGGCGAACATCAGCTGCGCGCAGGCCTGGAGGTCGTTGCGGCTGCGGTCGACGTGCCAGGAGACGACCGGGGAGGCGAGCCGGGACTCCACCTCGCGTTCGATGGCGAAGGCGATGTCCGACATGTTGCGTTCGGGGGCGGCGGTGAGCGTGCCGGTGGTGATCCCGTGCAGCGCCGCGCCGATCCGCCGGGCCTGGTCGGCGCTGAGCAGCCCCATCCGCCGGTATTCCAGGGCGAGGACCTTCTCGATGGCCAGGTACCCCGACAGGAGGTGCTCGGCCTCGAAGGCGAACTGCGGTGCCAGGACCTCGTCGTGGAGTAATCGGTCCGGTCCGGCGGAGATCCGTCCGGTGAGCGGGGTGTCCAAGAGCTACCGTCCCTTCTTGCGGAGGGTGAACGCGAGGCTCTCGTGCTCGTGGAAGTAGGGCCGGTACGCGGCGTGCGGGGGCTCCGTCCAGCGCAGCAGCACGATCGTGGCGACCTCGTCGGCCAGAGCGCACTGCGCGAGATAGGAGTCCAGGTCGGGACGGTCGTAGAACCTGCAGTAGAAGCCGGCGTGGTCCCGGTACTCCTTGGGCCCGACGGCCACCATGCCGGGGTCCGCCACCTGGCAGTCCCGCATGGTCCACATGTTGGCCACGACGTGGCCGCCCGGCCGGCAGATCCGGTGCAGCTCCTTCAGCGCCTTGACCGGTTCGGTGAGGTGCCCCAGCAGGTCCCAGCAGAAGATCCCGTCGACGGAGTCGTCCGGCAGGCCCGTGGCGAAGACGTCGGTCTCCTGGAACACCACGTTGTCGGCACCGGCCCTGGCGACCACCGTACGGGCGATGCCCATCGCGTTCCTGGAGGTGTCACCGCCGACCACGACCTTCGCGGCCTGCGCCAGCGCAGGCAGGTTCCGGCCGTCGCCGCACGGCAGGTCGAGGACGACGAAGGCCTCGTGGTCGGCGAAGAGCTTGGCGGCGTTCACCGCGTACGGGACCGGCGGATCGCCCCACAGGTTGGCGTGGCCGTCGAGCCGGTAGGCGTCGTTCCACTGCCCCTTGGCCAGCTCGTCCGGTGTGGTCTCGGCAGTCACGGGCAGGACCTCTCCTTCGGTGTGGGCGGCACGGGCCGCGCGGTGTGCCCCGCGCGGCGCTCGCGGCTCTCGCCGCCGTCCTGGGCGAACTGTTCGTACATCTCGGTCACGCAGCGGTGGGCGTCGACGAAGGCGCGTGAGTAACCCGGCGTCGGGATCAGGTGGTTGTAGAACGTCGCCCCTTCGCAGAGCGGGCCGATCAGCCAGAGCCTGCGGTCGCCGGTCCCGTCCGGCCCGACGGGGTGCAGCGAGGGATCGACGTCGGCCGCCGCGACGTTGCCACCGCCCGGCACGTGCGGGGTCAGGACCCGGCGCCGGCGCAGCGAGCGCACCAGCGGGCTCGCCGAGGTGGCCAGGGCCGGCCAGGGCGCGTTGCCCGCGCACAGCCAGTCCACGTGCTCGCGGTGCGCGACCTCCAGCCGGGTCGACGACACCGTCCAGCCCCCGGAGCCGTGCCCCGGCCCCGACCGCTCGGCAGCGATGCGGGGAGCCGCCCCGAAGGGAAAGCGGACGATTCCGGCGTCGGCCAGGGCGAGCAGCTCGGCGTACCGTTCCTTCTGGGGTCCGACCACCGCGCGGTTCATCAGCGGCACCGTGCGGCCCATGAACCCGTCGAGCGAGGCCGGGGTCAGACCGCGGAAGTTCACGGCGTCGCGGAGGATGTCACGGACCTCCCGGACGGCCTCCAGGGCCGCCTTGACGGGGCTGCCGGTGACCCCCTTCCCGGCCTGAGCGAGATCGGCCCGCACCGTCGCGGTCAGCCAGCGCTGGTAGGACGGGCCGTCCCGCAGGTCCATGCCCGCCGACGGATCGAACAGGGCGGCCGGATCGAAGGCGCCGCCGACCTCGTCGAGTCGGTCGAGCGCGGCGGTCAGCTCGCCCGCGCGGGCGGCCTCGGCGAGGCCCGCCGCCAGTTCCTCCTCGGCGGCGCTCCCCTCGGCGACCAGGGTCCGGCACCGGTGGTAGGCGATCCGCATCTCGCTCAGCAGCAGGGGCATGAGCTGTTCGTCGAAATCCAGCGGCCCGGCCGACCGCAGCGCCGCCACGACCTCGCGGGTGAGGGCCAGCGGCTGGAACCGGCTCGTCAGTTCCTCGCGCCTCGGCCGGACCCGGAAAGGCATTCCGGAGCGGGAGTACAGCAGAATCCGGGGTTCCGCTCCGCTGGGCAGATAACGGAGTTCTGCCTGTTCTCCACCCCCTCCGGATTCCTGGCTCGGCTCGGAATCCCGGCCCGCTGCGGAATCTCGGGCGGCCCGTACGAACCGGCCCCCGCGCCCGGTCGTCAGTGCGGCGACCACATCCATGGCGGAAAGGCCGAAACCACCCACGGCCACCGAAGAACCGGCCTCGACGGCCGCGACACTTTCCGGCAGAGGATAGGGATCGGCGACGGCGCGTGCGGTGCCCCGGGCATCCGCCCGCCGTTCATTTCCGACGTGCCCGATCGTGAGGAAGGCATAGTCGGTGGTGAGCAGTGTCCCGTCGGCCAGGGTGATCCGAACCCCGTTCTTCTCGTCCGATTCGAGGTCGACGGCCGCGCAGCGGTGTACGCGTATCCGCATCCCCGCCGGGGCCCGGCGGCACGTCTCCTCGAAGAACCAGCGCAGATACGCGCCGAGGATCCGCCGGGGCAGGAAGTCGTCGGGTGCGACGGCCCGGCCCCCGGTCCGGGTCACCGTGTGACCGTCCGCGGCCAGCCGCAGCCCGCGCTCGGTGACCCAGGCGAGCAGGCCGGGGCCGTCCTGTGCCGTGTCGGCCCCCACGGATTCCGGTCCCGGGAACATGGATATCTCGCCGCAGAGGGTATTGAGGAGCAGGTAATCCGGTTGATCGACCGAGTGCAGTCCCTGGCCGGTCGGGACGGGGTCGATGATGTCGACCCGCACGGAAAGCGCGGCCTCCGATTTCCGGGCCAGGGCGATGATCCGCTCCAGAATGCTGCACCCTCGGGAACCCAGCCCGACAATTCCCACCCGTAATTCGGAAGGCACTCCGAGACTCCCGTAGCAGGCATGTGTGCGAACGCGCTCCATCGTAGCCTCTCTCACCCTCATTACCATGGGGCCGCCGATATTGGCGCATTCCCTGTGATGGTGTGACACCGACCGTCGCCGAATGCCCTGCGCTACTCGTCGATAAGGAGCCGTGAGCAGCGCATATGCCGGTCGGCCCGCTCGCCGCCGGTGTCCGGAACCGGCCATGCCATTCCGATCGCGCCCGCGGGCCGGCCCGCCCGTCCGAGGCGTCCGGCGGACGTGACATCACCACGGGGCGCGTCACAAACGCACGGGGTACAGTGCCGGGACCAGCGGAATCCCCAGGGTGAGGCCCCCTACGTGTTGACCCAGACCACCTCACGGGTGCTCGATCCGAGCGACCTCGACGCCGCACTCGCCGTCCTCGACCGCGAGCCTGTCGCGAACGCCTTCGTGACCTCGCGCGTCCAGGTGGCCGGGCTCGACCCGTGGCGGCTGGGCGGGGAGATGTGGGGCTGGTACGAGGACGGCATGCTCACGTCCCTGTGCTACGCGGGCGCCAACCTGGTCCCCATCTGCGCCACCCCGCGCGCCGTGCGCGCCTTCGCCGACCGCGCCCGCAGGGCCGGGCGCCGCTGCTCCTCCATCGTCGGCCCCGCCGACGCCACCGCCGGGCTGTGGCGCCTGCTGGAGCCCCACTGGGGCCCCGCCCGCGAAGTCCGCTCCCACCAGCCCCTGATGGTCACCGACCGGATGCCCGCCGACATCGCCCCGGACCCCTACGTCCGCCGCGTCCGCAAGGACGAGATGGAGACGATCATGCCGGCGTGCGTGGCGATGTTCACCGAGGAGGTCGGCGTATCGCCGCTCGCGGGGGACGGCGGGCTGCTGTACCAGGCCCGGGTCGCCGAACTCGTCGGCTCCGGCCGCTCCTTCGCCCGCGTCGACGAGCACGGCAGGGTCGTCTTCAAGGCCGAGATCGGCGCCGCGACCGGCCAGGCCTGCCAGATCCAGGGCGTCTGGGTGGCCCCCGAGTACCGGGGCAGGGGTGTCGCGGCACCGGGCATGGCGGCCGTCCTGCGCTACGCGCTGGCCGACGTGGCCCCCGTGGTGAGCCTGTACGTGAACGACTTCAACACGGCGGCGCGACGGACGTACCGCAGGGTCGGCTTCCGGGAGGTCGGCGCCTTCATGAGTGTGCTGTTCTGAGCCCCCTGTACCCTCCCCGCATGGACCTCGTGATCGGCCCCCTGGACCTCGCAGCCCATGTCGACGAGGCCCTCGCCGTCCAAGCGGTGGCGTTCGGGCTCGGGCCCGACGAGGTCGCCGTACGCCGGCAGATCGTCCAGCGCCACATGCGGTACCGGGGCGCGCGGGCGCTCGGCGCGACCGTCGCGGGGCGGCTCGTCGGATTCGTCTACGGCATGCCCAACAGCCGCACCCACTGGTGGTCCACCATCGTGGAGCCCTACCTGCGCGCCCGGGACAACGACTTCTGGCTGGACGACTCCTTCGTCATCACCGAGCTGCACGTCCACCCCGACCACCAGAACCGGGGCATCGGCCGGCGGCTGATCACCACCATCACCGACAGCGCCGCCGAGCCCCGCTCGATCCTCTCCGCGATCGACACCGACAGCCCCGCGCGCGGCCTGTACTTCTCCCTCGGCTACGTCGACCTCGCCCGCCAGGTGCACTTCCCGAGCGCGCCGCGGCCCTACGCCGTGATGGGCGCTCCCCTGCCGCTGCGCAGGCGATGACCGATTTCCGCCCGCACAGGCGGCCCGGCTAACCTCCTAGCCATCACCCTTACCCCCAGGAGTACGAGAGCCATGGCGAAAGCACCGGTCCAGCGCATGTCCCAGTTGATGGCGAAGACCCTGCGCGACGACCCGGCGGACGCCGAGGTCCTCAGCCACAAGCTCCTCGTCCGCGCCGGCTACGTCCGCCGGACCGCCGCCGGCATCTGGAGCTGGCTGCCCCTCGGCAAGAAGGTCCTCGCCAACGTCGAGCGGATCGTCCGCGAGGAGATGGACGCCATCGGCGCCCAGGAGGTCACCCTCCCCGCGCTGCTGCCCAAGGAGCCGTACGAGGCGACCGGCCGCTGGGACGAGTACGGCCAGGAGCTGTTCCGGCTCAAGGACCGCAAGGGCGGCGACTACCTCCTCGGCCCCACCCACGAGGAGATCTTCACCCTCCTGGTCAAGGACCAGTGCACGTCCTACAAGGACCTGCCGGTGATCCTCTACCAGATCCAGACCAAGTTCCGCGACGAGGCCCGCCCCCGCGCCGGCATCCTGCGCGGCCGCGAGTTCCTGATGAAGGACTCGTACTCCTTCGACACCGAGGACGAGGGCCTGGCGAAGTCCTACGCCCTGCACCGCGAGGCCTACCAGCGCGTCTTCAAGCGCCTCGGCCTGGACTACCGCATCTGCGCCGCCACCGCCGGCGCCATGGGCGGCTCCAAGTCCGAGGAGTTCCTCGCCCCGGCCGAGGCCGGCGAGGACACCTTCGCCGACTGCCCGAACTGCGACTTCGCCGCCAACACCGAGGCGATCACCTACGCCCTCAAGCCCGTCGACGCCTCCGCCGTGCCCGCGGCGCAGGAGATCCCCACCCCGGACACCCCCACCATCGAGACCCTGGCCGCCTCCCTCGGCGTCCCCGCCTCCGCCACTTTGAAGAACCTGCTGGTCAAGGTGGACGGCGAGATCGTCGCCGTGGGCGTCCCCGGCGACCGCGAGGTCGACATGGACAAGGTGGAGGCGCACTTCGCCCCGGCGGTCGTCGAGATGGTCACCGAGGCCGACTTCGCCGGCCGCCCCGACCTGGTGCGCGGCTACGTCGGCCCGCAGGGCCTGGGCGAGAAGGTGAAGTACATCGCCGACCCGCGCGTGGCCCCCGGCACCGCCTGGATCACCGGCGCCAACAAGGAGCACACGCACGCGAAGAACGTCGTCGCCGGCCGCGACTTCGAGGTCGGCGAGTACGTCGACGTCGTCGTGGTCCAGGACGGCGACCCCTGCCCGCAGTGCGGCACCGGCCTGAAGCTGGACCGCGCCATCGAGATCGGCCACATCTTCCAGCTGGGCCGCAAGTACGCCGACGCCCTCAAGCTCGACGTCCTCGGCCAGAACGGCAAGCCGGTCCGCGTCACCATGGGCTCCTACGGCATCGGCGTCTCGCGTGCCGTCGCCGCGCTCGCCGAGCAGAACGCCGACGACAAGGGCCTGGTGTGGGCCAAGGAGGTCGCCCCGGCCGACGTGCACGTCGTCGCCGCCGGCAAGGCCCTGCAGACCGAGCTGGCCCTCGACGTCGCCGAGAAGCTGGCCGCCGCCGGTGTCCGCGTCCTGGTGGACGACCGGGCCGGTGTCTCGCCGGGCGTGAAGTTCACCGACGCCGAGCTGATCGGCGTCCCGCAGATTTTGGTCGCGGGCCGCCGCTCGGGTGAGGGCGTCGTGGAGCTGAAGGACCGCAGGACCGGCGAGCGCGAGGAGCTGTCGGTGCAGGACGCCATCGCGCGCCTCACCGCCTGAGGTTCTCAAGGGGTCTTTCAGGGACTTCTGCGGGGGCGCACGGACGCCTCACGGACTTCTCCCAGGTCGTTCCCCGACCGTGGGACGTGACAGCACGTCACGGCTCTACGGGAGGGGAACGGCCATGAACACCGGGGAACGGGGTGCCGCGGCAGCGGTCCCCAGAGGTACCCGGCGCACCGCGGCCGTCGCGGCGGCGATCACGCTGTCGGCGGCGGCCGAAATGTTCGCGCTGATCGGCACGATGCACGCGAAGGCCGACACGGCGGTGAGCACCACCAGTTCCAGTACCACCAGTTCCGGCAGTACCACATCCAACTCCGGCTCCACCAGCACCTCCAGCTCCGGCTCGGACACCGGAGGGGGCACCCGCGAGCGCACGGGAGGCCGCACCCCCGCCGCCCCGCTCGGCACGGCCCACGGAGCCCGCCCATGACCGCCACCTTCCCCGACCTGCGCCTGTCCCCACGCCTGCTCACCCCGGGCGGCACCCCGGCGGACCTCACCACCCACCAGCAGCGCTACGGCCCCCTGCCCCGGGCGACCCCGGACGACCTGCTGCGCGCACTCGCCGCGTCGGGGCTCACCGGCCGCGGCGGAGCCGCCTTCCCGGCGTACCGGAAGTCCGTCGCCGTCGCCGACGCCGGCCGGCGCGCACGGCGGGCGCCGGTGGTCGTGGCGAACGGCGCGGAGAGCGAACCGGCCAGTCACAAGGACCGCACCCTGCGGTGCCTGTCGCCACACCTCGTGCTGGACGGCCTGCGGACGACCGCCGCGGCCGTCGGCGCGGGCGAGGCCTTCCTGGCGGTGGAGGGCGGCGCCGGCCGGCTCCAGGCCGCGCTCGCCGAACGGCACGACCCGCTGCCCGTCACGGTCGTCCGGCTGCCCCGGCTGCCCCGGCTGCCCCGGCTGCCCCGGCGGTTCCTGGCCGGGCAGGCCTCGGCCCTCGTCCGCTACGTCTGCGGCGGCCCCGCGCTGCCCGCACACCCCGAGCCGCCGGTCCGCGAGCGGGGGGCGCGCCGGGCGCCGACCCTGGTGCAGGACGTGGAGACCCTGGCCCACCTCGCCCTGATCGCCCGCTACGGCGCCGACTGGTTCCGCAGCGCCGGGACCCCGGCCGAGCCGGGCAGCGTGCTGTGCACCCTGCACGTGCCCGGACGCGAACCCCGGGTGGCGGAGGCCCCCCTGGGGCTGCCGGTCGGCCGCCTGCTGCCCCTGGCCGGCATGTCCGCCGTCCTGGTCGGCGGCTACCACGGCACCTGGCTCCCGGCCGCCGAGGCGAACCGGCACCCGCTCGGCACGCGCACCCTCGGCGCCGGGGTGCCGGCCGCGCTCCCCGCCACCCGCTGCGGCCTCACCGAGACCGCCCGCGTCCTGCGCTACCCGGCCCTGCAGTCGGCCGGCCAGTGCGGGCCCTGCCTGAACGGCCTGCCCCGGATCGCGGCCGCCTTCCAGACCCTGGCCACGCCGGTCCGCAGGGCACCGCCCGCGAGGACACCCTCCGCTGGTCCGGCCTGGCCGAGCGCCGGGGAGCCTGCCACCACCCCGACGGCTCGGTCCGCCTGGTGCGCAGCGCACTCACCGTCTTCGCCGCCGAACTGGACGCCCACGCAAGGGCGTTGTGCACCACGCCCGCCCCACGCCCCTGCTGCCCCTGCCGGCGAGGAGGCCTGAGCGATGGACCGGCACCTCACCGTCGACTGGACCTCCTGCCAAGGGCACGGCCTGTGCGCCGAGCTGCTCCCGGAGGTCGTCACCCCGGACGAGTGGGGCTACCCGCTCCTCGACGGCGCCCCGCTCCCGGCACACGTCGTGAAGCGGGCCAGGAGGGCGGCCGCGCACTGCCCGGCGCCGGCGCTCCGGCTGACCGGATGAGCGGATGAGTCGGTACCGCGACGGGGCGAACGTTGCCTGCCGGGGCGCTAGAGCCAGCCCGCGAACTCCAGCAGCAGTTCCCCGTCCTTCGGCCGGCCCACCCTGAGGGCCCGCACCCCCGACTCCACCGCCCGGAACAGGGTCCAGCCGCGCAGCCGCTCCTGGTCGACCTCCAGGGACTCGGCGAGCCGCTTGATCCGCCGCCGTACGGTCGCCGCGCCGGACGGCGACGCGATCAGGTCCTCGACCCGGTCCCGCACCAGCCGCGCCAGGTCGAAGGCGCACTCGCCGACCACCGGGTCCGGACCCACCGCGAGCCACGGCATCCGCTCCCCGGACAGCACCTTGCTCTGCCGGAACGTGCCGTGCAGCAACCGGTGTTCGAGCGGCGCGGCCAGCAGCTCCGCGCGCGCCGCGAGTGCCGCGTCGACCAGCGGCGCCACCTCCGGGTCGGCGCCCGCGCCCGCCCGCATCGCCGCCGCCTGCCGACCGGTGCGCTCGGCGACCGTCTCGAAGACATGGCCGGCCGGTGGCTCGACCCACAGCCGGCGCAGCGTCCCCGCCGCCTCCAGCAGCGCCTTCGCCTCCGGCAGCGAGCGCACCGACACATCCGGGTGCAGTCGCTCCAGCAGCAGCACCCCCTCCTCGCCGCCGGCTTCCAGCAGCTGTACGGCACCCAGGCCGCCCCAGTGCGCCAACGCCGCCCGCTCGCTCTCCGGGCGGGCCCGGGGCGGGGCCAGCTTCAGCACCGCCGGGGTGCCGTCCGCGCCCCGCACCAGGACCACCAGGCTGCTGCGCCCGCCCGGCACCTGCACCCGCTCCACGGTCAACTCCCGCGCGGCGAGAGCCCGTTCGGCGATCCGCGGCAGCTCCGCCAGCCAGCCGTCGCCGTCCGGGGCCGTTTCACCGAGCGCCCTCACCAGGCGCGGCGGCGGTTCGAGAACCATGCGCGAGCGTTTCCTTCCAGTCCGGGGTCAGCGGGTCACGGGGTCGAGTCGGAGGCCGGCGGCGTCGTGCCGGCCGTCGTACCGGCCGCGCCCGTCCCCTCGCCGGTCGTCCCCTCGGCGGCCCGCTCGGCGAGTCCAGGGAAGGCTACGCTCTGCCCGCTCCAGCGCACCGCGCGCACCGCGGCCTCCCGGAGCGCCCCGGCCGCCGCCCCGCGCCGCGCGCCCGTCGCCGCCCGCACCAGGTCCGCGTACACCCCGGCCAGCCGCTCCTCCAGCCGGGCGGCCAGCCGCAGCGCCGCCGCCGCGTCGGGCACCGGGAAGGGCAGCGCGTAGGCGGCGTCCGCGGCGACCGGCAGGCCGCCCAGATCGCGCACCTCGCGGGTCAGCGCGTCCCGGCGGGCCCGGTGCGCGTCCCACGCGGCGCGCGCCTCGCCCCGGCGCGCCTCGGCGATCCGGCCGCCGACGACGCCGTAGCCGTACACCGCCGCGTGCTCGGCCGCCAGCGCCGCCTGCAACGCGGTCAGTTCCGCCTTCTGCGCGGCCTTCGTCCCGTCGCCGCCGCTCACTTCGCCCCCTCGGTCAGCAGATACGCGTGCGCGGCCCCGGCCGCCGCCACCGACGCCAGCAGCCGCGCCAGCTCCCCCGGCACGTCCGGCAGAGCCGCGACGCGCCGGTCGGCGAGCGTGCGCTCGGCGCTCGCCAGGGCGGCGAGGGCGTCCTTCGCGGCGGCCGGGGCGGTCGGGGAAGGAGCGGGGGAGACCGAGGACTTCGCGGGTGCGGGCGTCGTGGCGTCCGTGAACGCCCGGGCGTGGGCGGCCACCTGGGCGCGCAGCGGGCGCAGCCGGTCGGCGAGGCCCGGGTGCGCGGCGAGGACGGCGTCGTAGCGGGCCAGCAGTGCCCGGCTGTCCGCGGCCGCACGCGCGCGTGCCCGTGCCGTCACCGAGGCGGCGGCGCCCTCACCGGAGTCCGTACCGGACGTGCAGCCGGCCAGCAGGGCGGCGCCAGCGGCCGAGGCGAGCAGGGCTCTTCTGCGCGGACCCGAGGGGATGCGCACGGGTGGGGGGTACGGCACGGCTGACGTCCTCGGGGGCTCGTACGAACACACGGGCGGGGGCGGCCCGCCGTGATCACGGTACCCGCGCGGTCCCCCGCTTCATGTCACCGGCTCAGCCGGCCCGGCCGCGGGGCGCGGGCGCCCGCATGGACCGGCCCGGCCCCGGAGGGGACGGCAACACCCCCTGCGACCGGATACCCTTTGACCAGACACGCGACCCATCCCACAACAGCACACGCGGCCGAGGAGTCACCCGGATGAGCACCACCCAGAGCGAGAGGCTGCGAGAGCTGCTGGAACCGCTCGTCACCTCCCAGGGGCTGGATCTCGAAGAGATCACCGTGGACTCCGTCGGACGCAAGCGGGTGCTGCGCGTGGTCGTCGACTCCGACGCCGGAGCCGATCTGGACGCCGTCGCCGATGTGAGCCGTGCGCTCTCGGCGAGGCTCGACGAGACCGACGCGATGGGCGACGCGGCGTACGACCTGGAGGTCGGCACCCCCGGCGCGGAGCGCCTCCTCACCGAGCACCGGCACTACGTGCGTGCCACCGACCGGCTCGTGAGGTTCACGCTGGCCGAGGGCGGCGAGCTGGTCGCCAGGATTCTGCAGGTCGACGAGGACGGTCTCGACGTCGAGGTCCCCGGGGTCAAGGGCCGCAAGGCCACCAGCCGCAGGCTCGGCTTCCCCCAGATCGCCAGGGCGCGCGTGCAGGTCGAGTTCAACCGCAAGGAAGACAAGGCCGACAAGGCCGAGAAGGACATGAAGGAAGAGGAGGAGGCGTAGCCGTGGACATCGACATGAGCGCCCTGCGGGGCTTGGTCAGGGAGAAGGAGATCTCCTTCGACCTGCTGGTCGAGGCGATCGAGTCGGCCCTCCTCATCGCCTACCACCGCACCGAGGGAAGCCGCCGACACGCGCGCGTGGAGCTCAACCGGGAGACCGGGCATGTGACCGTGTGGGCGAAGGAGGATCCCGAGGACCTGGAGGAGGGGCAGGAGCCGCGCGAGTTCGACGACACGCCGTCGGGCTTCGGCCGGATCGCCGCCACCACCGCCAAGCAGGTGATCCTGCAGCGGCTGCGCGACGCCGAGGACGACGCGACGCTCGGCGAGTACGCGGGCCGGGAGGGCGACATCGTCACCGGTGTGGTCCAGCAGGGCCGCGACCCCAAGAACGTGCTGGTCGACATCGGCAAGCTGGAGGCCATCCTGCCCGTGCAGGAGCAGGTCCCCGGCGAGACCTACCCGCACGGCATGCGCCTGCGCTCGTACGTCGTCCGGGTGGCGAAGGGCGTCCGCGGCCCCTCCGTGACCCTCTCCCGCACGCACCCCAACCTGGTGAAGAAGCTCTTCGCCCTGGAGGTGCCGGAGATCGCCGACGGCTCGGTCGAGATCGCGGCGATCGCCCGCGAGGCAGGCCACCGCACCAAGATCGCCGTACGGTCCACCCGTTCGGGCCTGAACGCCAAGGGTGCCTGCATCGGCCCGATGGGCGGCCGGGTGCGCAACGTGATGGGCGAGCTGAACGGCGAGAAGATCGACATCGTCGACTGGTCGGACGACCCGGCGGAGATGGTGGCGAACGCCCTGTCACCCGCTCGGGTGAGCAAGGTGGAGGTCGTCGACCTCGCCTCGCGCTCCGCCCGGGTGACCGTGCCGGACTACCAGCTGTCGCTGGCGATCGGCAAGGAGGGGCAGAACGCCCGTCTGGCCGCCCGGCTCACCGGCTGGCGCATCGACATCCGCCCGGACACCGAGCAGACCGGCGAGTAAGCCGGGCGATCGGGCCGGGAACCGGGAATAGATCCAAGCCGCAGGCCGCTTGGTTTACGACAACAACCGTTCGATCTTTGCCCCGAAGGGGTGAGGTCGGTGCGGGGAGGTAGACTTAACTGTGTCTGGCCGGACGCACACCCGAGCATGCCCTGAACGCACCTGTGTGGGGTGCCGGGAGCGGGCGGCCAAGAACGATCTCCTGCGGATCGTGAAGATCGAGGACGCGTGCGCCCCCGATCCTCGCGGTACGCTGCCCGGCCGGGGTGCCTATGTGCACCCCGCCCTGGTCTGTCTCGACCAGGCGGTACGCCGCCGGGCGTTCCCGCGGGCACTGCGCGTCCCGGGGCCGCTCGACACAAAGGCGTTGCGTCGATACGTCGAGCAGACAACAGTTGCCGAGCAGGCAACACCGTAAGACGCGTCGCACGGAACCCCGTGCGGCCTGGTACCTCGCGAGTCGAAAGCAGGTCGAGATTGCGATGAGCACTCGATGAGTACGCGATGAGTACGCCCATGAACTAGCGACGGTCCGGCTTCAACCCGGACCTCAAAGGAGCGAAGTGGCTAAGGTCCGGGTCTACGAACTCGCCAAGGAGTTCGGTGTCGAGAGCAAGGTCGTCATGGCCAAGCTCCAGGAACTCGGTGAATTCGTCCGTTCGGCGTCTTCGACCATCGAAGCGCCGGTTGTACGCAAGCTGACCGACGCCTTCCAGGGCGGTGGCACCGGCAAGTCCGCCGGCAAGCCCGCCCCGCGCAAGGCTTCCCCCAGGCCCGCCGCGCCCTCTCCGGCGCAGGCGGCCCGTCCGGCTGCCCCGGCCCCGCGGCCGGCAGCCCCCAAGCCTGCGACGGCGCCCGCTGCCCAGCAGCCGGCCGCCCCGTCGGCCCCCGCGGCACCCGCGCAGGCCCCCGGCCCGCGTCCGGTGCCGGGTCCGAAGCCCGCGCCGCGACCGGCCCCGGCCGCCCCGGAGTTCACCGCTCCGCCGGCTGCCCCGGCCGAGCGGACCCCGCAGGCTCCGGCCGCGCAGGGTCCGCGTCCCGGCGCCCGTCCGGGCGCCCCGAAGCCCGGCGGTGCCCGTCCGGGCGCCGGCGGTCAGGGCCAGGCCCGTCCGGGCCAGGGCGCCCCGCGTCCCGGCGGCCAGGCCCCGCGTCCGGGCGCCCGTCCGGCCGGTCCGCGTCCCGGCAACAACCCCTTCACCTCCGGTGGCTCCACCGGCATGGCCCGTCCGCAGGCCCCGCGCCCGCAGGGCGGCCCGCGTCCCGGCCCCGGCGGTCCCGGCGGCGCTCCCCGTCCGCAGGCGCCCGGCGCCCAGGGCGGCGGTCCGCGTCCGCAGGCTCCCGGCGGTCCGCGTCCGTCGCCGGCCGGCATGCCCCGCCCGCAGGGCGGCCCGCGTCCCGGCCCGGCCGGTCCGCGTCCGAACCCCGGCATGATGCCGCAGCGTCCCGCTGCCGGCCCGCGTCCCGGTGGCGGTGGCCCCGGTGGCCGTGGTCCCGGTGGCGGCGGCCGTCCCGGTGGCGGCGGCGGTCGTCCCGGCGGTGGCGGCGGCTTCGCCCGTCCCGGCGGCGGTGGCGGCGGTTTCGCCGGCCGTCCCGGTGGCGGCGGCGGTGGCGGCGGTTTCGCCGGCCGTCCCGGTGGTCCCGGTGCCGGCGGCGGTGGCCGTCCCGGCTTCGGCGGTCGTCCCGGCGGCCCCGGTGGCCGCGGTGGCACGCAGGGCGCCTTCGGCCGTCCCGGCGGTCCGGCGCGTCGTGGCCGCAAGTCGAAGCGGCAGCGTCGCCAGGAGTACGAGGCCATGCAGGCCCCGAGCGTCGGCGGCGTGATGCTGCCGCGCGGCAACGGCGAGACCATCCGTCTCTCCCGCGGCGCGTCGCTCACCGACTTCGCGGAGAAGATCAACGCCAACCCGGCGTCCCTCGTCGCGGTCATGATGAACCTCGGCGAGATGGTCACCGCGACGCAGTCCGTCTCCGACGAGACGCTGCAGCTCCTCGCCGACGAGATGAACTACACGGTTCAGATCGTCAGCCCGGAGGAGGAGGACCGCGAGCTGCTCGAGTCCTTCGACATCGAGTTCGGCGAGGACGAGGGCGACGAGGAGGACCTGGTGGTCCGCCCGCCGGTCGTCACCGTCATGGGCCACGTCGACCACGGTAAGACCCGACTGCTCGACGCGATCCGCAAGACGAACGTCATCGCGGGCGAGGCCGGCGGCATCACCCAGCACATCGGTGCCTACCAGGTCGCGACCGAGGTCAACGACGAAGAGCGCAAGATCACCTTCATCGACACCCCGGGTCACGAGGCGTTCACCGCCATGCGTGCCCGTGGTGCGAAGTCGACCGACATCGCGATCCTGGTCGTCGCGGCCAACGACGGCGTCATGCCGCAGACGGTCGAGGCGCTCAACCACGCCAAGGCGGCCGACGTCCCGATCGTCGTCGCGGTCAACAAGATCGACGTCGAGGGCGCCGACCCGACCAAGGTGCGCGGTCAGCTGACCGAGTACGGGCTGGTGGCCGAGGAGTACGGCGGCGACACGATGTTCGTCGACATCTCCGCCAAGCAGGGTCTGCACATCGACGACCTGCTCGAAGCGGTCGTCCTGACCGCCGACGCCTCGCTCGACCTGCGGGCCAACCCGAACCAGGACGCGCAGGGCATCTCGATCGAGTCCCGCCTCGACCGCGGCCGCGGTGCCGTGGCGACGGTCCTCGTCCAGCGAGGCACGCTGCGGGTCGGCGACACGATGGTGGTGGGCGACGCCTACGGCCGCGTCCGCGCCATGCTCGACGACAACGGCAACAACGTCGCCGAGGCCGGTCCCTCGACGCCGGTCCAGGTCCTCGGCCTGACCAACGTCCCGGGCGCCGGCGACAACTTCCTCGTGGTCGACGAGGACCGTACGGCCCGCCAGATCGCGGAGAAGCGCGCCGCCCGTGAGCGCAACGCCGCGTTCGCCAAGCGCACGCGCCGCGTGTCGCTGGAGGACCTGGACAAGGTGCTGAAGGCCGGCGAGGTCCAGCAGCTGAACCTGATCATCAAGGGCGACGCGTCCGGATCGGTCGAGGCGCTGGAATCCTCCCTGCTCCAGCTGGACGTCGGCGAAGAGGTCGACATCCGCGTCCTGCACCGCGGCGTCGGTGCGGTCACGGAGTCCGACATCGACCTGGCGATGGGCTCCGACGCCATCGTGATCGGCTTCAACGTCCGCGCGGCCGGCCGCGCGGCGCAGATGGCCGAGCGCGAGGGCGTGGACGTCCGGTACTACTCGGTCATCTACCAGGCGATCGAGGAGATCGAGGCGGCCCTGAAGGGCATGCTCAAGCCGGAGTACGAGGAGGTCGAGCTCGGCACGGCGGAGATCCGCGAGGTCTTCAAGTCGTCCAAGCTGGGCAACATCGCCGGTGTCCTCATCCGCTCGGGCGAGGTCCGCCGCAACACCAAGGCGCGCCTCATCCGCGACGGCAAGGTGGTCGCGGAGAACCTCAACATCGAGGGCCTGCGCCGCTTCAAGGACGACGTCACCGAGATCCGCGAAGGCTTCGAGGGCGGTATCAACCTCGGCAACTTCAACGACATCAAGGTCGACGACGTCATCGCGACGTACGAGATGCGCGAGAAGCCGCGGGCGTAACGGCCTACGGCGTGTGAAGCTGGCCGGCGGGATCTCGGTCCCGCCGGCCAGCTTGCCGTTCCCGGGGGCAGCGCGGCCCACGGCACCGAAACCCGGTCGAGCCGCCGGCAGGCAAGCGGTACCGTGGCCCGAGGGCAACCGATCCCGTACCGGCGGGTGAACCGGCTACACACATGTACGTGGGGACTCTGTCCTTCGACCTCCTCCTCGGCGACGTCCACTCGTTGAAGGAGAAACGCTCCGTCGTCCGCCCGATCGTCGCCGAGCTCCAGCGGAAGTACGCGGTGAGCGCGGCCGAGGTGGACCATATGAACCTCCATCGCAGGGCCGTCATCGGCCTGGCGATGGTCTCCGGCGACGCGGGGCATCTGCGCGACGTACTCGACCGCTGCGAGCGGCTGGTCGCCGGCCGCCCCGAGGTGGAGCTGCTGTCGGTCCGACGCCGATTCCACGGCGAAGACGACTGACGCGACCAGACCACAGCAACGCAACAGGAAAGAAAGAACGGGAGACGGACCAGTGGCCGACAACGCGCGGGCGAAAAGGCTGGCGGACCTCATCCGAGAGGTGGTGGCCCAGAAGCTGCAGCGCGGGATCAAGGACCCGCGGCTCGGCTCGCACGTCACCATCACGGACACCCGGGTCACGGGCGACCTGCGGGAGGCGACCGTCTTCTACACGGTCTACGGGGACGAGGAGGAGCGGAAGGCCGCGGCCGCCGGTCTGGAGAGCGCCAAGGGCATCCTCCGGTCGGAGGTCGGCAGGGCCGCCGGGGTGAAGTTCACGCCGACCCTGACCTTCGTCGCGGACGCCCTTCCGGACACCGCCCGGACCATCGAGGACCTCCTCGACCGCGCCCGGCAGTCCGACGCCGCGGTGCGCGAGGCGTCCGCGGGCGCCTCCTACGCCGGTGAGGCGGACCCGTACAGGAAGCCGGGTTCCGACGAGGAGACGGACGACAGCGCCGAATGACCAGCAAGCCCACCCCGCCCGACGGCCTCGTCATCGTCGACAAGCCGTCGGGCTTCACTTCGCACGACGTGGTCGCCAAGATGCGCGGGATCGCCCGGACCCGCCGCGTCGGCCACGCCGGCACCCTCGACCCGATGGCGACCGGCGTCCTGGTCCTCGGCATCGAGCGCGCCACCAAGCTCCTCGGCCACCTCGCGCTGACCGAGAAGGAGTACCTGGGCACGATCCGCCTGGGCCAGAACACGGTCACCGACGACGCCGAGGGCGAGATCACCTCGTCCGCCGACGCCGCCAAGGTGAGCCGGGACGCGATCGACGCCGGCATCGCCGAGCTGACCGGCGCCATCATGCAGGTGCCGTCCAAGGTCAGCGCCATCAAGATCGACGGCGTACGGTCGTACAAGCGGGCCCGCGAGGGTGAGGACTTCGAGATCCCGGCCCGCCCGGTGACCGTCTCGTCCTTCACGGTGTACGACGTCCGCGACGCGGTCGCCGAGGACGGCACCCCCGTGCTCGACCTGGTCGTGTCCGTCGTCTGCTCCTCCGGCACCTACATCCGCGCCCTCGCCCGGGACCTCGGCGCCGGGCTCGGCGTCGGCGGCCACCTCACGGCGCTGCGCCGCACGCGCGTCGGGCCGTACAGGCTCGACACGGCGAAGACGCTGGACCAGCTCCAGCAGGAACTCACCGTGATGCCCATGGCCGACGCCGCCGCGGCGGCGTTCCCGCGCTGGGAGGTGGACGCCAAGCGGTCCCGGCTGCTGCTCAACGGCGTACGGCTGGAGATGCCCGGCGAGTACGCGGGCGCCGGTCCCGTGGCCGTCTTCGACGGCGGCGGCCGTTTCCTCGCGCTGGTCGAGGAACAGCGGGGCAAGGCCAAGAGCCTGGCCGTCTTCGGCTGAGAGCCCGGCCCCTTCGGCCGAGGCGGCGGCCAGGGGCGTTCGCCCGTGGAGCGGCGGCCGGCCACGGGGTGGGCTCCTGCCGCCGCTCCACGGTCCCCCCTCGGTTCCCCCATCCCTAGGGTTATCCAGCGGCACCCGGCTATTCACCCGTCCGGGCAGGCGCTCGGAGTGAACCGGGGGAGTGGATGGGGGCGCGTTCGCCGTGCGCTCTGTCCCGCCGATCATCGCGCGCCTACCGTCGAGGTCAGGCAGGGGCACGGGCGGGGAGGTACGGCCATGGCGGGACGGGGCCCGCGCACCGAGAACGGTCGCCGGGAGCCGGAGCGGGACACCGGCCGCGCATCGACTCCACCACCGGGCCCGCCGTCGCCCGATCCGGCGTTCGCTCCGCCGTCCGGCCCGCGGGCGGGTTCGTGCTCCGGTGCAGGGGCCGGTTCGTGGTCCGGCGGGCCGTTCGGACCGGTGTCCGGTCCGGGGTTCGCCGCGGTGTCCGGTTCGGGGTTCGCCGCGGTGTCCGGTTCGGGGTCCGGTGCACCGTGCGGTTCGTGGGCCGTCGGGTCGCGCGGTTCGGCGTTCGCCGCGCCGTCCGACGGTGCCTCCGTCCCGCCGTCCACTGCGCCGCGTCCCCTCGCCCCCGCGCTGGTCCGGATCAGCGACCTGGCCGGCCGCCCGCGGGGCGTCGGTTTCGTCGCCGATCACGACGGCACCCTGCTCACCAGTCACGAGGCCGTGGACGGCCTGCCCCGGCTCGTCCTGCACGCCCTGCCGTCCGCCACGGACGACGGCGCGGGAGAGCGCGGGTGCGTGGTCGATGCCGCCGCCGTGATCCCGCTGCCCCACCGCGGCCTGGCCCTGGTGCGTACCGAGGGGCTGGACCTGGACCCGCTGCCGCTGACCGTGCGGGAGCGGATCGACGCCGGCACCTATGTGCGGATCCCGGCGGGCTGCTGGCGCGAGGCGCGGGTGCTGGCGGCCACCGAGGCCACCTACACCGCCACCGACCGCTCCCACGCCCTGAAGGACGCGCTGGAGCTGGCCGTCGGCACCGCAGGCCGGGACGCGCTGAGGCTCGGCGGCGGCGCGGCGGGCGGCCCGGTGCTGGACGCGCACACCGGCGCGGTCCTCGGCGTCCTCGGCTCCGCCCTGCGCTCCGGGCAGCGCGACGTGGGCTTCGCGGTCCCGCTGCGGCCCGCCGCCGACGGCCCCCTCGCCGAGCTGCTCGCCCGCAACGCCGCCACCGTGCCCGGGTACGGCGCCGATCTCAACCTGGCCGGCGTCCTGGAGCTGACCGCCACCTCGGTCGGCCAGGACGGCCCGCCCGACCGCGGCCCCGGCGGCCCCGCGCCGGTCGAACGCGCGCGTACCGCACGGGAGTTGGCGTCCTTCACGGACGGTGACCGGACCGTCCTGGCGCTGGTCGGCCCCCCGGGCAGCGGTCGTACGACGGAACTCGCGGCCCTCGCCGCGCGCCGGGCCGGTACCGAGCGGCCCGCGCCCACGCTGTGGCTGCGGGGCGCCGATCTCGCGGACGCCGACGGTTCAGTGGCCGACGCGGCCCGCCGCACCCTGGAGCGGGCCGCCCGGATCGTCGCCGCCGCCCGCGGCGCCGGCTGCGACGGCCTCGGTGACGTCACCCCCGAACGGCTCGCCCGCCTCGCCACCCGGACCGGCCGCCCGCTGCTGCTCCTCCTCGACGGCCCCGAGGAGATGCCGCCCGTCCTCGCCCACCGGCTGCCCGAGTGGATCCGCGGCACGGCCGACTGGCTGCGCGGGACCGGGGCGCGGCTGGTGGTGGCCTGTCGGGAGGAGTACTGGGAGCGGGCGGGGACGGAATTCCCGCCGGACCTGTTGTACGCGCCCGGGGACGCCCCGGCGGTGACTCCTCCGGGGGCTGCCGGCACTCCGGCCGTTGCAGTCGAAACCGTCGCGCCCGTCACGGCCACCGAGCCTGCCGTCCCGCCCTGCGTCCGGATCGCCGCGCTCACCGCCGACGAGGCCCGCCGCGCCCGGGCCCGGTACGGGATTCCCGACGGGGCCCTCGCCGACCGCGACGCCCGGCATCCGCTCACCCTCCGGTTGCTGTCCGAGATCCGTGCCGCCGCCCCCGACGCCCTGGCCGGGGCCGGGCCCGTCGACCGGCACGAGGTGTTCGCCGCCCATCTCGACCTCGCGTGCCTGCGCGTCGCGGTCCGCCTCGCCGTCGAGAACGGCGGCCCGCGCGGCAGCGCCGTACGCCGGCTCGCCGCGCGGGTCGCCGGGCAGGTGCACGAGGCCGCCCGGCGCAGTCTCGGGCCCGGCCAGGGTGAGCTGGACCGGGCGTCCTTCGAGGCGGTGTTCCCGTGGGGTCCCGCCCCGGCCGGGCTCGGCGGCGGCACCGGCTGGGCGTCCGCCGTGCTCGCCGAGGGCCTGCTCGTCCCGGCCGGCACCGGCTACCGCTTCGCCCACGAGGAACTGGCCGACTGGATCCAGGGCATCCACCTCGATCTGGACGAGGCCCTGCACGCCCTCGTCCACCGCCCCCCGGTCACCGGGCAGGCCGCACCCGTGCCCGTCCCGCACCACCGCGTCGGCCCCGTCGTCCAGGCCCTGCTGCTGCTCGCCCGGCAGCGCGGGGCCCGCCAACTCACGGTCCGGCTGCGGGACTTGACCGACGCTCTCGACCGGGACCCCGGTTCCTGGTGGGCCGCCCGGCTGCTCGCCCGTACCCTGCTCGAGGTGCCGGACGCGAGGCCGTACACCGAGGTGCTGCGGCGGCTCGCCGACCGGATCGTGGCCTGGCGCCGGGCAGGGCGGACCGTACCGGCCGAGTTCGGGCCCGCCTTCTGGACCGAGCTGCCCGCCCCGGAGGCCGACCGCCTCGATCTCCTGCGCCGCCTGATCCTGACCGACCAACCACCCCAGGGACCGGCCCGGCACGGCACCGGGCTGGAGCCTTCGGCGGGGGACGAGCGCGGCCGCGGGCCGTTGCTCCCGGGGCCCACCGGGTGCCGTACCGCCCAGGCACCTTCGAGTCCCGCGGGGGGTGGTGCCGGTCAGGTGTTCTTGGGTCCTGCCGGGGGTGGTGCCGGTCGGGCGTCCTCGGGGGCGGGCGGGGGCGGTGCAGGCGAGGCGCCCCCGAGTCCTGCCGGGGGCCGTGTTGGCCAGGCGCCGCCTTCGGGAGCCGTCGGGTGTGACGCCGGCCGGCTGTCTTTCGGGACGCCGTCCGGCGGGCGCTATCTCGATGCCGTCGCCCACTTGCTCGCCGCCGCCCCCGGAGCCGTACAGCCCGAGCTGACGCGCTGGTTCGACGATGAGCGGCCGCTGCCCGCGACCCCGCACGCCACGGTCGCGACCGCCGCGCAGGCGCTGCTGTACACGCACCGGCACCGCGCCCTGGACGACCTCACCGAGCTGCTGGTGGCGAGCGCCCACCGGCGGGCCGGCGAACTGCTCACGACGCTCGCCGAGGACGAGCCGGCGGCCCTGTGCCGGGCCGTCGACCGCTGGGCGCACGACGAGCGTCCCGTCCGCCGGGCGGCGGCGGTCGTGTTCGGGCTGCGCACAGCCCCGCACGCGCGCACGGAGACCGAACGCGCGCTGCTGCGGCTCGCCGCCCTCGCCGTCCTCACTCGCCCCGCCGACCGCTTCCTGCACGGCGGCGCGCTCGCCCTGCTGGTCCACGACCCGCACACCAGGGACCGGCACCTCGCCGCCGCCCTGCGGCACTTCGCCGACGGCGACCCGCATCTCCCGCCCAGCGCCCTGACCCCGGCCCTGACCACCCACCCCGAACCGGTCCTGGAAGCCTTCCGCACCCGGCTGCTCGCCCCCGAGCCGCGTGACGCCCCAGAGCCCTCGAACGCCCTTGCCCCAGCGGCCACGGCGAGCGCGGCGGAAGCCCTCCGTACGCTCTGCGAGGCAGCCACCCCGGCCCTGGCCCGCCCGGTCGCCGACGTCGCCCGGGACGTCGTGCGGCAGCGCCCGGAGACCGCCGGGTACCTGGCCGGCCGGCTCGCCGCCGACGTGGACCGGAGCCTGGAACGGGGGCCGACCGCCCGCCCCGTCCTGCTGCCCCTCGTCACCGGCCTGCTGGACGACGGTCCCGAACCGCTGCGCGCGGCCCTCGCCGCCGTCCTCGCCGCAGCGGGCACCCCGGCCTCCCGTCCGCTGCGCCGCGAACTGCTGGAGGTGCTGCTGGCCGCCGAACGGGAACCGTCCGTCCTCGCCGCCGTCCTGCACGCGGCGGCGGACCACGGCGACCGCCCCGAGGGCGAGGTGCGCGGGCTCGTCCACCGCACCGGCCTGCTCATGGTCCGCACGCCCGAGGGGGCCACCCGCTTCGACCGCGCTCTGGTGGACCTCGGCCGGCACGTGCCCGGTTTCGCCGCGCTGATGGCCCGCTGGCTCACCGGGGCCCCCGACGACTGGGCCGCCGTGGTGGGGCCCAGCACGCGCCGCACGCTGGAGGGGCTGGCGGGCGTGCGCGTACCGGCCTGAGCGGTACCGGAGGGTGGCGGTGAACGTGCGCCGGGTCACAGCACCGATACCGATGCGGGCCGGGGGCACCCGGCATGGCACCCTTAGACCTGCACAAGAGGTCAAGGTAGACACGGACACGGGTTCGAGGAGCGGTCACAGTGCAGCGCTGGCGTGGCTTGGAGGACATCCCCGAGGACTGGGGGCGCAGCGTCGTCACCATCGGTTCCTACGACGGCGTCCACCGCGGCCACCAGCTGATCATCAAGCATGCCGTGGACCGCGCGCGCGAGCTGGGCGTCCCGGCCGTCGTGGTCACCTTCGACCCGCACCCCAGCGAGGTCGTCCGGCCCGGCAGCCACCCGCCGCTGCTCGCCCCGCACCACCGCCGCGCCGAGCTGATGGCGGAGCTGGGCGTGGACGCGGTGCTGATCCTGCCCTTCACCACCGAGTTCTCGAAGCTCTCGCCCGCCGACTTCGTCGTGAAGGTCCTGGTGGACAAGCTGCACGCCAAGGCGGTCGTGGAGGGCCCGAACTTCCGCTTCGGCCACAAGGCGGCCGGAGACGTCGAGTTCCTCGCCGAGCAGGGCAAGACGTACGACTTCGAGGTCGAGGTCGTCGATCTGTACGTCACCGGTGAGGCGGGCGGCGGCAAGCCGTTCTCCTCCACGCTGACCCGGTCCCTGGTCGCCGAGGGCGACGTCGAGGGCGCCCGCGAGATCCTCGGCCGCCCGCACCGCGTCGAGGGCGTCGTCGTGCGCGGCGCCCAGCGCGGCCGCGAACTGGGTTTCCCGACGGCCAACGTCGAGACCCTCCCGCACACCGCGATCCCCGCGGACGGCGTGTACGCCGGGTATCTGCACGCGCAGGGCGAGATCATGCCGGCCGCGGTCTCGGTCGGGACCAACCCGCAGTTCGACGGCACCGAGCGCACGGTGGAGGCGTACGCCATCGACCGCGTCGGCCTCGACCTGTACGGCCTGCACGTGGCTGTCGACTTCCTCGCCTACGTGCGCGGCCAGGCGAAGTTCGACTCGCTGGAGGCCCTGCTGGAGCAGATGGCCGCGGACGTGAAGCGGTGCCGGGAGATCGTGGCGGCGCAGCGGTAGGTTCTCCCCGCGCTGTGAAAGGGCGGCCGGTGCGGTGAACGCACCGGCCGCCCTCACGCGTGCCCTGGCACCGCCGCGTCAGCGCGGTCTCACTGCTGGGGCGGCTGCTGCTCCTGCGGAGGCTGCGGCCGGTCCTGCTGCGGCGGGTACGGCTGCCCCGGCATCTGCGGGTACGGCTGCGGCTGCCCCGGCTGCGCGGGTGGCTGCGGCGGCGCGGGGTAGCCCCCCTGGCCGGGGATCTGCGGGTAGGGCTGTCCCGGCTGGCCGGGCTGCTGCGGGAACGGCTGGCCGTAGGCCGGCTGACCCGGCAACGGCTGACCGGGCATCGCCTGGCCCGGCATCGGCGGGGCGGCCACCGGCGGCGGGTTGCCGTCGCTGGTCCACAGGCCGTGCGACTGCTGGTGCCGTACGAAGTCCTCGGCGACCAGCGCGGCGAGGTTGAAGTACGCCTCGCGCGTCCGCGGCCGCATCATGTCGAGGTCGACCTCGGCGCCCGCGGCCAGGTGCTCGTCGAAGGGCACCACCACGACACCGCGGGTCCGCGTCTCGAAGTGCGTCACGATGTCCTCGACCTTGATCATCTTGCCGGTCTCGCGGACACCGGAGATCACGGTCAGCGACCGGGAGACCAGATCGGCGTACCCGTGCGCGGACAGCCAGTCCAGCGTCGTGCTGGCGCTGCTCGCGCCGTCCACCGACGGCGTGGAGATGATGATCAGCTGGTCGGCGAGGTCGAGCACCCCGCGCATGGCGCTGTAGAGCAGACCGGTGCCCGAGTCGGTCAGGATGACCGGGTACTGCCGGCCGAGCACGTCGATCGCGCGCCGGTAGTCCTCGTCGTTGAACGTGGTGGACACGGCCGGGTCGACGTCGTTGGCGATGATCTCCAGACCGGAGGGCGCCTGCGAGGTGAACCGCCGGATGTCCATGTAGGAGTTCAGGTACGGGATCGCCTGGACGAGGTCACGGATGGTGGCGCCGGTCTCCCGGCGCACGCGCCGCCCGAGCGTGCCGGCGTCCGGGTTCGCGTCGATGGCGAGGATCTTGTCCTGCCGTTCGGTGGCGAGCGTGGAGCCCAGCGCGGTGGTCGTGGTCGTCTTGCCGACGCCGCCCTTGAGGCTGATGACCGCGATCCGGTAGCAGGAGAGCACCGGCGTACGGATCAGCTCCAGCTTGCGCAGCCGCTCGGCCTCCTCCTTCTTGCCGCCGATCTTGAACCGGCCACCGCCCGCCGCGGGCCGCCCGCTCTTCGCCTTCTGCTTCTTGGTGTTGAGCAGCCGGTCCGAGGACAGCTCCACCGCGGCGGTGTAACCGAGCGGCGCGGCACCGGGGTTGGTCATCTGCCGCTGGTCGTGCTGGACCGGCTGCGGCCACGCGGCACCGGTGCGCGGGTCGACCGGCCCCTGCGGCTGCGGCGGCTGGTGCGGCTGCGGCGGCTGGGGGAAGCCGTAACCGCCCTGCTGGGCGGGCGCGTCGGAGGCGTCGGAGGGCGGGGCGCCCGTGGGGCTCTGCTGGGCATGCTGTGGCTGCTGCGGCTGAGGGAAGCCGTAACCACCGGGCTGGACCGGGGCGTTGACGCCCGGCTGCGGGAAGCCGTAACCGCCGGGACCGGCCGGCTGCGGCTGCGGACCCGGTCCTGCGGCCGGCACGCCGGGCTGGGCCGGCGGGGCGCCCTGGTTCCAGGCGGCGGGCGCGGGCTGCGGGGCCTGCGGCTGGAACGGCGGCTGCGGCTGCGGAGCGGGCATGGGACCGGGCTGCTGCGGCACGGGCTGACCGGGCTGAACGGGCTGCCCCGACCACTGGCCGCCCGTGGCGGGAGCGGCGGGCTGGTAGGAGGGCGGCAGCGGCGGCACCCCGCTCTGCGGCGCCGGTGGAGGCGTCCAGCCGGGCTGGGCGTCCTGCGGGGCCGGGGGAACGACGGGAGGTACGGCGTCCTGCGGGGCAGGGACGGCGGCCGGTACGGCATCCTGGGGTGCGCCGGTCTGCGGAGCCCCGGTCTGCGAGGCGGCCGTGTCCGGCTGCGGGGCGTCGGCGTGGGTGGCGGCCTCCGTGGTGTCCGCAGCCCCGGTGGTGCTCGTGGCCGCCGGGACGTCCGTGGCTCCCGTGGTCTCCGTAGTCTCCGCAGTCCGCGTGGTCTCGGGGGCCCGGGCGTTCGGGCCGTCGGCGGAACCGTCCGGCTGCGACGCGTCACCCGTGCCCTCGTCCCCGGCCCGGCCTTCGCCCGCACCGGCGTCCTCGGCGCCCTCTGCCTCCCCGGTGCGCACGGCGCTCCCGGTGGACTCCGTGGGCTCGGTGGCCTCGTCCTGAGAGCCGTCGCCACCCTCGCCCTCGCCCACTCCCTCGCCGGCATCGCCACCGGCCTCGGAGTCGTCCGAACCGGCGCCCGCCGTCACAGCGTGGTCCTGGGCGGCGACACCGTCCCCGGACTCGGCGGCCCCCGTGGACGGGGTGGACGGCGTGGGCTCCTCGGCCCCCTGGTCCTCGGCGGAGTCGTGCGTGGCCGCTCCCTCCGACACGCCGTCGGCACCCGCGCTCTCGGCGCCGGCCGAGCCGGTGGCCGCGGCCTCGGCGGAATCCCGGCCGACGGACTCGGCCTCCTTCTTGACGGCCGCCGCGCGCTCGGCGATCTCGGCCATCTCACGCTTCAGGGCCACGGCGGAGAACCGCATGGTGGCCCCGCTCTCCAGATCCCCGTTGCTCGTCTCCGGCACGACCGCGGCAGCGGAATCCGGCGCCGGGGCCCCGGCCCCGTCCTGCGGGGCGGACGGCTGCTGGACCCCGACACCCTGCGGGGTGGACTGCTGCGCCCACGGCTCCGGCGGGGCCGGCTGCTGCTGCGGCTCGAAACCCTGAGGCAACTGCGGCATCGGCACCGGAGCGCCGACGGGCGGCGCGGGCTGCACGGGCGGCGGGAAGCCGTAACCGCCCTGGGCGGGCTGCTGCGGGAACCCGTAACCGCCCTGCGCGGGCTGCTGCGGCGGCGCGTACGGGGCGCCCTGCTGGGGCACGTACGGCGTGCCCTGCGGCGGCGTGCCGGTGGGCGGGGCGGCGGGCGGCGGCGGAGTCGGCCCGGGAACCGGGGCGTTGGACGGGAACGGAGGAACCGCTGACGCGGCCGGAGCCCCCGCCTCGCCGGAGCCGGTCGTCCCGGCGAAGCCGCCCGCGCCCCCCGAACCGCCCGCCGTACCGGTGGAACCGGACGCGTTCTGCGTGTACCAGGCCGGGGGAGCGTAGTCGATGGTGAACTCGCCGGTGGTCTCGACGGCCTCCGCGTCGGGCTGGTCATCGCCGGGCGTGGCCCAGCCCCCGCGCATCCCGTCCCGATCGCTGCTCACAGTTCCTCCAGGTGTGGTCGAGCACCCTCATGCCGTGCCGGGGGCGACCATGTCGTGTCGTTCCGAGTCGTCCGTAGTCGTTTTCGGGGCAGTCCGATCCGCCGGTCCCCCCTGGACACCGACTGCCCGGTCCACGGGTCGGGTCATCGCGCCCGCTCCCAGCCTAATCACCACGAGGCACACCTCGGCAGGCCCGCCCGCCCCTGCGCACGCGCACACCGGGCCACGACGCGCCCCGACGTGCGCCTCGGGCCGGGCGACGTGCCGGGGGAAAAGGGAACAAAACAGCAGAGTCATGACGAACGGTGAACGCCAGCCCCGCGTACAAAAGGCGCACGCGGGGGCAGTTCAGTCCATCCGGCGCGGCGTGCCCAACAATCCGGTCTCGGCGTCGGTCGGTTGGGTCAGGACGTAACTCCGGTCGCGGTCGCTGCACCACAGGGTGACTCCGTCGGGCAGCGCCGGCAGAGACTCCACCTCGGTGCGCGTCAGGCCCATGGTGCGCCCCAGTTCGGCGGCCTCGTCCGGCGAGACGCGCTGGATGCCGGCGAGCCGCGCCTGCCGCAGCAGCCGGGGGGCGACCGGGCTGAGATACGGCAGCAGCGTCAGCACCGACTGCCAGGGCCCCGCCACCACACGTCCGCGCGGCGGCCGCATGCCGCAGTCCCGCACCACCAGGACGGGCGTGCCGGCCGAGGCACCCTGCGGGGGCACCCGTCCGACGTCGTACACGGACAGTCCGTTCTGCCCGCCGCCCATCGCGTGCACCATCTGCATCCAGGCCTGCGGGCGGCCCGTCTCCACCGCGACCCGGGCACCGGTGGCCGCCGAGCGCAGCGCCAGCACCTGCGCCGTCCACAGCCCGCCGATCAGCACGACGTCG
Organism: Streptomyces sp. NPDC104106; assembly: GCF_055584345.1. Classification (NCBI taxonomy): domain Bacteria; kingdom Bacillati; phylum Actinomycetota; class Actinomycetes; order Kitasatosporales; family Streptomycetaceae; genus Streptomyces; species Streptomyces sp. NPDC104106. The sequence continues at coordinate 36,319 of NZ_JBVJMF010000008.1, read as the reverse complement.
TACGGCGTGGGCCGGTTGATGCCCAGGACGGCGGGCTGGCCCTCGGCGTCGACGCCGGCCACCACCCCGTCGTCCCCGATCGGCAGGGCCAGGGCGTCCAGTTGCTGCACCGGCAGGCCGTGGCGGCCGTGCCGGGGACCGATCAGGCCCAGCCCGTGCCGCAGCAGCTCGCCCATCCGGCGGGGACCGGACGGCTCGGGCGCCGGCGCGGGACCACCGGCGCCCGGTGCCGCGGCAGCCGCCGGAGCGGCAGTCGAGGGAAACGTCGTCACCGCGCACCTCCGAGGGGCAGCGTGGCCAGCATGCCGGGCAGTTGCTCGCGGTCCAGGCGGGCCAGCCCGGCCCCGCCCTGCCGGGCCGCGGCCTCCAGCGCGCGCCGCGCCGCCACGAGTTCTTCGTCACTGCGTCCGGTCACCCGCAGATGCCCGGACAGGGCCACCTCCTGCCGCTCCCCGCGCGTGAGAGTGAGGCTGAAGGTGGTCGCCAGGGCCGGTATCGCCGTGACCCGGGCCACGAAGTGCGGCAGCGACTCGCCGTCGGCGCCGCCCAGTTGGGGCCAGCGCCTGATCCAGTACGTGGTGTGCCGCCGGTTGTCGCACCGCCAGCTGCGCCCGGACTCCTCCGTGCGCCGCTCCCGGGTCTCGCTGCGCCCCGCCTCGGCGGTGACCAGCGGGTTGGCGCAGGCGGAGGTGGCGAGCGCGGCGACCAGTTCCTCCTCGTCGAGCACCCGTGCCCGGAACCCGGCGCCGGTCAGCCGGCTCGCCAGGTGGTCCGCGGTCCGTGCCACGCACTTCTGCGCGCCGAGCAGCCCGCCGCCGCGCGCGGCCACGGCCTGCGCGCACTGCTCCGGATCGAGCTTCAGCGCGATCCAGGTGATGCGGACGGCAGGAGCACCCGTGCGCTCCTGCAGCGGAAGGTAGTTGGACACGGCCACGGACTGCTGGGGCAGATGCAGCGCCGGGGCCGGCTGGGTGTGCAGCACGATCTGGGCCGACTCCAGCCGGATCCCGTCCACCTCCAGCGCGTCCCGCACCAGCGCGACAGGCAGCGGCTGCCGGCTCCGCTCGGCCCGCAGCGCGGTCGCGTCGGCCTCCACCTGGAGCACGGCCGTGACGAACGTCCCGTCCCCGACGATGCCGACCGGGCGCCGGTCGCGCGCGCCGTGCGAATACGTGCGCAGGGCCGGCTCGCACTCCACGGCGGGCACCAGCCCCGGCTCCGTGCCCGGCGGCACGGGCGTGCTCGCGGCCCGCTTCTGGCGCGCGCGCAGCTCCCGTGCCGTGCCGAGCCACTCGGGCAGGGAGCGGCCCCGGCGCCGTACGAAGGCCAGCAGGAGCAGCGCCACGGCCACGACCGCGGCCGGCACCAGGGCCATCATCCCGATGGCGAGGCCTACCACCAGGGCGGCGGCAGCCAGCTCCACCAGCACGAGCCGTTGCAGACGGAACGAACCGGCCTGGCCCTGCCGGACCCTGAGGCTGAGCGTGACCGCCTGCTGCCCGGCGCCGCGCCGCGCGGAGGCTCCGCGCGCCGGCGCCGCGGGCCCGGCCGCGCGACCTCGTGCCGCCGACCGGCCGCGCGCTCGCGTCCGCGTTCCGGAAGCCATCACTCCATCCCCCCGATTTGCTCACAACTCGCTGGAACCAGGCCGCTCAACAAGGGCCTTGAGGGCCCAGGTACCCTACCCGCTCCACCAGACTCGCTCCGTACCAGGCATAGTAGGGGCCGGGTCCGACAACGGAGGGCGGGGGAGCGTGGTCCCCGGGCGCGCTCCGCGTGAGACACGGGGAGAAACAAGCACAGATGGCATCTCGGCGGGACCAACTCAACGCCTACACCTTCGCGAAGCGCCGCATGCTCGCGTCGTTCGTGCAGTCGTCACCCGAGTCGTCCGACGAAGGGGCGCCGCGCCCGCTGCGCGCGATCCTGCCGGGCGGCATCGTGGGCGTCGTCGTCCTGGCGGCCTTCGGCGCCTGGGGCATGTTCAAGCCCACCGCACCCCAGGGCTGGGACACACCGGGGCAGAAGGTGATCATCGCCAGCAAGTCCACCACCCGGTACGTGGTGCTGAAGACCGACGGCAAGCCCCAGCTGCACCCCGTCCTCAACATGGCCTCCGCCAAGCTCGTCCTCGACACCCAGGACAACGTCGACGTCGTCACCGTCGACGAGACGATCCTCGACAACGGCAAGATCCCGCACGGCGTCACCATCGGCATCCCCTACGCCCCCGACCGGCTGCCCTCCGACAAGGAGGCCGGCGAGGCCAAGAAGTGGGCCGTGTGCGAACGCCCGAGCGGCAGCGGCACTTCCATCCAGAAGGCCGCCTTCGTGCTCGCCCAGCGCGACCAGGGGCTGACCGCGGGCTCGCAGAAGCTGGGCGACGGCGAACTCCTCTATGTCACCACCCCCTCGGACAAGAAGCAGTACGTGATCGACGCGCAGGGCACGGCGTACCCGGTGAACGCCTCCGACCAGCTTCTGCTGCAGACCCTCGTCGGCGCCGACCGCCAGCCGCAGGAGGTCTCGAAGGAGTGGATCGCGACCCTGCACCAGGGTGACGAGATCGACTTCCCGCCCCTCCCCGGCGTCCCCGGCGCCGCGGCGAACGCCCCCGGTCAGCTGGGCCAGGCCGACAAGGTCGGCATGGTCCTGCGGGCGCTTGTCAACCAGCGGGAGCAGTACTACGTGGTGCTGCCCGGCAAGGTCGCGCCCGTCTCCGACTTCGTCGCCCAGCTCCTGCTGGCCGACAAGGACCTCGTGAAGCTCGGCCAGGCCGGGCACGCCGAGGAGGTCAGCCCGGGCGCCATCACCCGCGACAAGCCGTTCGCCGCCGACCACAAGTGGCCGACCCAGAAGCCCACGGCGGTCAACGACGCCTCCACCGCCGCGGGCAGCCGCAACACGGTCTGCACGGTCCTGGACCACGTCGACCCCGACAACGGCACCACCACCCTGAGCACCTGGGCGGGCACGGACTTCCCCGCGCCCCTGCCCACCGGCTCCTCCAGCGCGTACGTCACCGCGGGCTCCGGCCAGCTCTACCGCCAGTTCCAGGGCAGCGAGACCAGCGTGGGATCGGTGTTCCTGGTCACCGACACCGGTCTGCGCTACGCCCTGCAGTCCAACGACGACAGCGCCACCGACGACAAGGGCATCGGCATCACCGACAAGCAGCGCAAGGAGCTCCAGCAGGAGGCCAAGCTGGCGCAGACCCGCCTCGGCTACGCCGGCGTGAACCCGGCACCCATCCCCGCGGCCTGGTCGGAGTTCCTGCCGACGGGCCCCCGGCTGTCGACGGCCGCGGCACGCCAGCCGCAGGGCTCGTGAGGGGCCGGCCGATGCGCTCGCCCCTGACCCCGAGCCTGACCACGACCGCGACCCTGGCCCTCACGGCCACCCTGCTGGCCGCCCCGGTCGCCGCGGCCGACGACTCGGGCTCCGGCTCCGACCAGTGCACCTTCTCCACGACGAACCACAAGTACGCCGGCACCCCCTGGTCCCTCCAGCGTGTCAACCTCGACGAGCTGTGGAGCCAGTCGAAGGGCAAGAACGTGAAGGTGGCCGTCATCGACACGGGCGTCGACACGAGCAACCCCCAGCTGACCGACGCGGTGGACGCCTCCCTGGGCGCCAACTACCTGCCCACGAAGGACGACAAGGGTCAGAAGATCGACGTCGGCAAGGCGGACGGCACGACCGACACGGTCGGCCACGGCACGCGCGTGGCCGGCATCATCGCGGCCCGCCCCATGAAGGGCACGGGCTTCGTGGGCCTCGCCCCCGAGGCCACCATCGTCCCGATCAAGCAGAACGACGCCGAGGGCCACGGCACGGCCGCCACCCTGGCCAAGGCGATCCGGCGCGCGATCCAGGTCCACGCCAACGTCATCAACATCTCGCAGGACACCACGAAGGCCATCCCGGAGGACGACGACCTGCACAAGGCCGTCGACGAAGCACTGAACGCGGGGATCGTCGTGGTCGCCTCGGCCGGCAACGACGGCCTGGGCGGCAACGTCAAACGCACCTACCCCGCCTCCTACGACGGCATACTCGCCGTCGCCGCGTCCGACCGCAACAACGAGCGTGCGGCCTTCTCCCAGTCGGGCGACTTCATCGGGGTCGCCGCGCCCGGTGTCGACATGATCTCGACCGTCCCCAAGGGCGGCCACTGCTCCGACAACGGCACCAGCTTCTCCGCGCCGTACGTGGCCGGCGTGGCCGCCCTGGTCAAGGCCAAGCACTGGAACTGGACGCCCGGCCAGATCGTGGCCCAGATCGAGCAGACGGCGGAACGCTCCATCGCCGGCCACGACCGCCTGGTCGGCTGGGGCGTGGTGGACCCGGTCCGCGCCCTCACCGAGGACGACCACCCGATCGACTCCCCCCACCCCGACTCCGGCCTCGCCCACGTCGAAGCCCCCACCCCCGCCGAACTCACCCTCGGCGAAACCCCCCAGCAACGCACCGCCCGCTACGCCACCTACGTGGCCATCGGCGCCGCGGTCCTCGCAGCAGGCCTCAGCGGCAGCGCCATAGCCCTCCGCGACGCGCGCCGGCGGCGTGGGGGGTTGGAGGGCCGGGCATGAGGTCGATGAGGGTTCTGCTCTTCACCGGTTCCGCCGTGCTGATCCTGATGGCCTGTGTGAGGTCGGACCGAGTCCGCTCCTGGCGCGAAGTACTCAACCCTCGGCCCCGCCCGTAGGGAGCGTCGACTTCGTCATCGCCCCAGTGGTGCTTCTCTGCATGGCTGCGGCAGGCATCTACTACGGGGCCCAGAGCCTGTCCATGACCGCTGACGTGCGCTGGAGCAACGACGAGCTGGCCCACGCGGTCCGGGCCGCCGCGGACGACCTGGACGGCGCCTCCACCTACAGCCCGTACGCGGACGATGCCCCGGACCTCGGCAACGGATACGCGCTGACCATCGAGGACGCCCTCGCCGAACACACGGGCAGCGACGCTCCCCGCTGTGGACGCTCGACGGGGGAGTGCTGAGCGCGCACTGGGAGCCCTCAGGTCCCTGGAGCCCTCAGTCTCCCTGCCGGCCGTCAGCTGACGGTAAGCCGTTCACAGTCACGAGACTTGGCCGCAGCAGTTGTGTATTCCTCGATGAAGTGGCGGATGTCCGTCGCCTTTGCCTCGCGCGTGACCCGCACGGTGGCCCACAGTGAGCTGTCGGTGGATCGGGAAGGGGGGCAGCTGACGAGTCCGACGGCTCCCGTCTTCGAATAGATGATCCGTCCGCCGTCCGCGTTGGTATCGGTCGGGTCGACCCCGATGGCGGACATCGCCATGTCCCGTGCGGAAGTACCTGGGCCACGCCTCTCCACACTGCTGGAGAAAGTGATTTTGTCGTCGACGAGAAGCCGACACCGCTTGATCCCCACGGCGGACGTCGAGCGGACGCTGACCTTCTTGCCTGCCGGCAGCAGCGGTTCCAGTGTGGAGCGGGAGACAGCGGTGCCGCACAGATCCGTCGGCACGACATACTCACGTGTAGGGGAGGGAGAAGAGCAGGAGGCGGTGAGGCAAGCCAGCAACGCCACATCGAGCAGGGTGATGGCGGACGAGGCACTGCCACGGGATGTGTGCTGCATGTCGCCTTCCAGCGTAGTGGTCGAGCGCACGTTCGGTATCTGCTCGATCCGGGATCTCGGTGTCCATGTCCTTGGCCATGGCGTGGATATCGGTGGTCGCGTCGTTGAACCCGCTGGCCGTGCCCTCGCTCACCCAGGTGTCGATCTGGTCGGTGTAGTTGGCGTGGTGGGCCTTGGCTGCCTCATATGCGGCGCTGTAATTGACGTTGTTGGTCGTGTCCTTGACGGTTTCCCAGCGAGTCGCGATGTCGTGTCCGGCTTCGGAGCGGTAGTCGCCCGACTCGTCCTTGAAGAATCTCTCGATGACCATGGATGCCACTGTGCCTCCCACGCCACCCGCGACTGCCCCCACCGGCGGACTTGCGATGAAGCTCGTGCCCACACCGATACCTGTGCCGACGATTCCTGAAACCAGGTTCTTCTTCTGATTCGTGGCGTAGTCGAAGTCGCTGTCTTTCTCGGCCGCTGGGCCGAGAACAGCCTCCTGTCGCCCCTGAGCGAGAAGGCCGCTGAATTCTCCGGACTTGAGGGAAATGCTGGTGATGGTGTCCTGAGCGTCATGGGGGTAACGCTGATCGGCAGGGAGATCAGGGTTCAGGTGGTAGTCCATCAGATTCGCGGTGTAAGCCTTTTCCCCGACGTTGAGCGCGGCGTAACCTGCCGGGTCCTGGCTCACGCTGACGAGGAACCGGGTAACGGCACTGTGGTCCAGTTTGGCGTCGGAGCCAGCCAGAGGGTAGAGGCGATCCCATCCGGACGTACCGTCTTTGACGGTCGGCCCATCGGCCATGGCCCGATGGATGTCGGGCGCCCGCAGGGTGCCCGGTGGTGGCAGCCTCAAGGGCCGACGCCAGGTTGTTGCGTCCGTCGTCGCTCTCCCCCTGGCTGAAGTCGCTGTTGCTCTCGTGCGGCCAGTGACGGTCCTCGAAGAGGTACTTGAAGTTGGAGACCGCCTGCTTGTGGTCTCCCTCCTTCGGGACGAAGTCCTCGTTGAAGAAGGCCGTTGCCGCGTCGGGGTTGTTGGACAGGCCCTTCAGGTAACCGGAGACCGGGTCGAAGCCCGAGTCCCCCGGCATGCGGTTGAGGTACGGACTGAAGCCCATCCGCTGCCAGGCCGTGTGCTGGCCGTCGTGCGTGAACTTCCGTTCGGTCTCCATGAGGCGCCTGCCGTACTGCTTCATGAAGTCGTCGTCGTAGTCACCGGCGCGCATCAGGTTGCTCATGACCTGGAAGCCGAGCACGCCGCCGCGCTTGCCGTGCACGGGTTGATCGCCGATGTCGAGCATGCGGCTCGTCCAGTCGGTCATGTCGGCGCTGTCGCTTTGCGTGGCGGTGGCGAGTGTGAGCCCGAGGTTGGTCTGCAAGTCGCCCAGCTGTTTGCACCGTTCCCTGACGATGTCGGGGCTGACGCCCGGGTCGCTTGTGAGGGTTCGAAGGGGGAGGGGCTGAGGGGCCGATCCAGGTGGCGGCGACTCGGCAGTGGCCGGGAGGGCCGCTGCTCCGGCACACCGGGCTGCGGGGCCCCCGCTCAGGTCCGGCCCTTGCCGCACTGGTTGAAGGTGAGGGGTCACTCAAGATCGAGTGATGGGTTCGCCAAAACAGGCGATCCTCGCCCCATGGGTTGCCCTCGGCGTCGCAAAGTTCACGCATCCCCGGCGTACGGACGTCGAGCCATCGGTCGGATGTGAAATTTCTGTACGAGTACCTGGGGGCTTCTGTCTCGATTGCCCCCTTCGCGCCTCCTGGGTTGCTCCTCGGCCGACCCCTTCGGTGCGCCATTGCAACTGAACCGTCGCAGAGTTCAGTTGGCCGTGATTTACACAGTGACTACAGTGGTCGGCGATGGATCCGGGGGTGCGGGCACGGCCCGGGCCGTCGGTTGCTGTACCAACGGGGAAACGGGGAAGGGGTCGCGGTGAGTGACGGTGGCGACTCGGATCTGAGGCGTGGTCTTGAGGCGCTGAAGATCTTCCAGAAGCACGTGAAGGATGCGTTGCAGACGTTTGAGACCTCACCGGCCTCTTCGTCCCACATCGCTCAGCACGCCATCGGTCGGGCGTCGTTCAGTGGCACGGCGACCCCGTTCAGCGAGGCGGCCGATCTGTACTCGCAATACACGCGCGTGCACGAGCGCCTCACCTCCCTGTCGAGGTCGCTGGGCCTGCACATAGACGCCCTGGGAATCGCCGTACAAGCGGCCGACGCCGGCTACGACAACGTCGAAGAAGAGGTGCGTCGGCGCTTCTGGGCTATTCAGACGCAACTCAGGCAGGAGCACCAGCAGGCGGTGGCGGGCAAGCAGGCTCAGCAGTCGGGTCCGGGGCAGAAGACGAACGAGTCCAACCAGGGCGGCGGATACTGATGAGCGACGACAAGTGGCAGCAGGATCCCGAGTACAAGCCGGGCGTGGATCAGGCGGACCAGCAGGTCGCTGTGGTCAACGTCGTGGAGTACATGCTCGGCGACTTCCCGCTCGGCCCCGGCAGGCATGTCAACGCCTTCGGCTCGACCGACTTCGAGCGCCACGACCTCAACGACATGATCGACCTCGTCGAGCAGGCTCGGCCCGAGCACTTGGAGCAGGCGAGCAAGGCGCTGTGGGACGCCCACAAGGCCATCTCGGATGCCGCCACGGAGCTGAGGGCTCGCATCAAAGCGGTTGACTGGAAGGGCGACGCTGCCACCGCCTTCCGCGACTGGGGCGTGGGTCTGGCCGACTGGAGTGACGAACTCGCGACGTTCGCCAACAAGACGGCCACGCAGATCTCCGCCGCGGGGATGGGCCTCGCCACCGTGAGCAAGTCGATGCCGCCCCGCGATCCCCGGCCCAGGGCCGACCGGAAGCTGCCCTCCGAGTTGCCCAAGGCCAAGCAGGTCGACAGCAATCCTGACTACGTGCTCGCCAAGAAGGCCGAGAAGGACCGGCAGGAGGCGATCAACCAGCTGAACAAGCTGGCCTCTTACTACGCGGTCTCGGCCGGCACCCTGAAGGGTGAGAGCGGGCCCGAGCCGTACAAGGTGATGCCCGCGGTGGGGGTGCCGAGACCGACGGTGACTGGTACGGACCTCAGAGGAGCTGATCCGCAGAAGTTCGGGACGCCACACCCGGCTTCCGTCGTTTCTGGCGCAGCAGGCCATCACGCGCCGGCGACGTCGCCTGATGTGAGCCCTTCAGGTCATAGCTCTCCTGTAAAGGAGGCACACCAGCCCATTGCCGATCCGGGCCACCAAGTCGGCACGGAGATCAACACTGTCGGTACTTTGCCTCCGCAGCACACCGCCAGCCCGCACGGAGGCCCCGGGCCCGCTCTTCCGACGACCGGTGGAGGAGGGCAACCGACATCTCCGACCACCACGGGGCCCGTTGCACCTCCGATCGCTCCCCCTTACGGACGATCCACCAGTTACGGCCGGACTGGTCGCCTCCCGATTTCGGCGCAGGAGCAGACGGGTCCTTCGGGTACCGCAGGTGGGCGAGTGCCGCAGGAACCCGAGGGCCAGGCGGGGCGAACCGCCAACACTGGCCGTATGTCGCAGGGGCCGACGAGACAGGCTGCTCGGGCCATGGGTCGCACGACGGCTCCGGCTGGCCAGTCGGCTGTGCGCGGGGCCGCTGAACAGGCAGGACGCTCCCCTCTGGGGCGCGGCGTCACTGGTGGAACGCCGAGACCGGCCAATACGTCTGGTGGGCGTGCCGGAGTCACTGGCCCCACCAGCGCGGTACGCAACGGTGTCGTTGGTGGCAAGCCTGTAGCGGGCCGCACGTCAGGTTCGACCTCAAGTCCTCGCGTCCCGCGCGGTATGGTCGTCGGCGCCGAGGAGCCGGTTGCTCCGGCGCAGCCGAAGGGCGCCTTGGGGCGGCGAGGAGTCGTCGGCGCGCCTGCGTCGAAGATGGATCCGGGCATGAGCCAGTCGGTCCTGCGGTCGGCGAGCAACCCCGAGGGTGTGATTGGCGCACCTCGGAACAACGGCGGCTCGGCACTGAAGGATTCCGAGGGTGCTGCCGGCAGGGCGGGACTCGGTCGGGGCGCAGTAGGTGATCGACAGGCTTCGGGCGGCGGCACGGCGCGCGCCGGAAGGCCGTCCGAAAGGGAACAGCACCGGGGTTCGCAGAAGCAGCGGCGTGACGTGCCGCAGAAGCGCGACCGAACGAGCGAGGACGTACGTGGGCATGAAGCCGGGGACTAGCCGACGCGGCGCAGAAGCAATGCGCCTGATGAGGTGTGGCGGAATGCGCCTGTCCGTCGTCTGTTCCGCACTGGGTGCGTTGACCATCGTGGGCACGTCCCTGGCTCCTGGTGCAGCAGCCGTCGATGTTCGGTCGAAGCAGTGGTATCTGGGCGCGATGCAGGCCGAAGACATGTGGAAGACGAGCACCGGCAAGGGGGTGAAGGTTGCCGTTATCGACACAGGGGTCAATCCGGACACGCCCTCACTGAAGGGGCAGGTGCTCGTCGGAGAGGTTGCGAAGTCTGTGTCCTACCACGTCACTGAGGACTTCAATGGCCATGGGACGACCATGGCCGAGTTGATTGCCGGAACAGGTGCCGGTGGTGGCATAAAGGGACTTGCGCCGGACGCAAAGATCATCCCGTATCGTGTACAACTTGATTCTCTGAAGGACCAAGCCGAAAAGGCTAAGACGGCCACCCTTGCTGCGGACATCAGGGCTGCTGCAAATAGTGATGCGAAAATCATCAATATGTCTATCGGTGGCCCTCTGTACGACCCGGAGGAAGAGCAGGCTGTCAAGTATGCGGCCTCGAAGGGGAAATTGCTCTTCGCTGCAGTGGGTAATGAAGCGCAGACGAAGAATAACCAAGTTGAATATCCAGCCTTCTACCCCTACGTCAATGGCGTTTCCGCGGCTGACCAGAGTGGCACCGTAGCAAAATTCTCGGAGCACGGCAGCTACGTTGACTTCGCGGCCCCGGGCATAGACGTCCCGGCTTGGTGCGACAACACCTTTACCGATTACTGCAGCGGCAAGGGAACCAGCCCGGCTACTGCCATCGCCTCCGCTTCCGCTGCTCTCATCTGGTCCGCGCATCCCAACTGGACCGCCAACCAGGTGCTCCGAGTCATGATCGACACTGCCAGCCGCAAGTGGCCGAAGAGCGAGCGGAGTGCGTATCTCGGCTTTGGTCTCTTGCGTCCGCGTATGGTCCTCGAGAATCCGAACATCAACCCCGGCCCAGCCAATGTCGACCCCCTCGCTGCCGAGAATTCCGCAGGCGACGACGGTACATCGGCTACCCCCGCCGCTTCTCCCTCGTCCACCCACCCCTCCAAAGACCCCGCTTCCACCGCCGCTCGCACCTCCGCCGCCGCGAAGGACTCGACCTCCGGCGGTGGCACGACCACCTGGGTGATCGTCGGCGCGGTGGCAGCCGTGCTCGTCATCGGAGGCGCTGGTTTCGCCGTGCTGCGGGCGCGGCGGAACGCCTGAGTGGTCTCCCGTAAAGCCGTCCGTTCGCCGAATGGGCAGAGGTCCGCCCGCCGGGAACGGCAGCGACAGACGTCGCGTCCCGGCAAGGCCAGTTCACAAAGAAAGGCACCGAAATGGCGACAGGCACCCAGAAAATCACCAAGGAAAGTGTTGTCAGTCTCGAAAACGAGCTGCTGCAGCGCTTCGACGACATCAAGGGGCAGCTCAAGCACCTCCAGCACATGATCGACACGCTTGAGGGCCACTGGAAGGGCATCGGCGCCGGCGCGTTCAACGCCAAGCAGACCGAGATCAACGAGCGCATGGTGCGCATGGGCAACATCCTCGTGAAGTTCATCGAGGCCATGAACACCACCATGAAGATCAACGACAGCACCGAGGACCAGGTCCGCGCCAGCGTCCAGGGCATCGACGTGAACTACGGCGGGTCGCACTCGGCGCTGTCCGGCTACTGATCCGGCCATCCCACCACTTCTCAGCAACGGAGGAATCATGAGCGCCCAGAACAACGGTGTGACGGAAGTCCATTACGGCCGCCTCGACGACATGGCGACTCAGATCGGTCAGCAGGCCAAGCAGCTTGAGGCCGGCCTTGAGGCCATCAAGCACAAGGTCGAGCACGTCGCCAGCATGTGGGAGGGCGAGGCCCACCAGACGTACGTCCAGCAGCAGGCCGCGTGGGACCGCGAGGCCCGCGGCATCCACGAGGCCCTCGTCGCCATCGGCCGCGCGGTGCACGCCGCCGGCGGTGACTACATGGGCGGCGACAAGAAGGCCGCCAGCTACTTCATGTAAGCGGCCGGGACGGTCGTACATCGCGGCAGCGGGGTGGGCGCGCACGGAGGGTGCCCACCCCCTGTCGTGCCCGGGAACGCGCCGGCAGAACCGAAGAAACAGGGCAGGGAATGCACGCCACAGGGGGCGCGAGGGACGTTGCTGCCGGGGAGGGCACGGGCGGAGCCGCGAGGGCGCGGCGGGAGGCCGGTCCCTATCGCCTGATCACCGCGCTGGACGATCCCCATACCAAGGTGCCCGTCCCCGAACGGCGGTACGTCGCCCGCAGTAGCGACGGACAGCACACGGTCCTCCTCTCCCTTCCGCGGCCCGGCCGCGCCCCCCAGCGCTTCCTCGCGGAGGCCGAGGCGTCTCGGCGTCTCCTCGGTTCCTGCGTCCTGCCCGTCACCGCCGTCGCCGGTCCGGGCGAGCCGGCGTGGTACGCCACGCCGTACCTCCCGCTCCTGCCCCTGCCCACCGCCCTCGCCGTACACGGTGGCCCGCTGCCCGAGCGGACCGTGCGCGCGCTGGGCGCGGCCGTCGCCGAGACGCTGGCCGTTCTTCACGGTCAGGGCCTGGCCTTCGCCGGTGTGTCACCGGCGGCCGTACTCCTCGCCGCCGACGGGCCCCGGCTCTCCTGTTACGGCGCGGTGCGCGCGGCCGCCCCGGACGGTACGGCGCGGTCCGGGCTGCCGGGGCTGGAGGCGGGGAGTCTGCCTCCGGAGCAGGCGTCGGGCGGACGCCCGCGGCCCCTGGGCGATGTGTACGCCCTCGGAGCGGTGCTCGCCTATGCCGCCACCGGTCACACGGCACCGGAGCGGGAGGAGATCCCGGCCGCCCTGCGCGAGATCACCACCCGCTGCCTCGCGCGCGATCCCGGTGCCCGGCCTCAACCGGCCGAAGTGAGCGGCTCGTTGGGCGGTGTCACGGCTGCCCGGGGCGGCGGTGCGCTGCTCGGCCCCGGCTGGCTCCCCGGACGGGTGATCGCCGCCCTCGCCCATCAGTCCGCCGCGGTCCTCACCGCGGACATCACCGCGGGGGAGCCGCCCGTGGCACCCCGGGCCCCATCCCTCACGCCTCGCCCGCACTCCGACCCGAACTGACGACGGCCATGTTCTCCCCTCTCACCCACGACGACCCGCAAGCCCTCGGCCCGTACCGCCCGCTCGCCCGCCTCGGCAGCGGAGGCATGGGCACCGTCTACCTCGCCCGCACCACGGGCGGTCGTACCGTGGCGCTGAAGACGATGCACGCCCGCATCGCCTCCGACCCGGCCTTCCGCACCCGTTTCCGGCTGGAGGCCGACGCGGCACGGGTCGTGGGGGAGCGCTTCGGGGCCGGGGTGGTGGACGCGGATCCGCGGGCCCGGACGCCCTGGCTGGCCACCGAGTACGTGCTCGGCCCTCCCCTCGACGAGGCCGTGGAGCTGTGCGGTCCGCTGCCCGAGGTGTCGGTACGGGCGCTGGGGGCGGCCTTGTGCGGGGCGCTGGGGCAGCTGCACGCGTCCGATGTCGTGCATCGCGATCTCAAGCCGTCCAACATCCTCGTCACGGCTTACGGGCCCAAGGTCATCGACTTCGGCATCGCCCGGGCGGCCGGGGACGACCGGCTCACGCGGGTCGGGGCCGCCGTCGGTACGCCCGCGTTCATGTCGCCGGAGCAGGCGAGCGGGCAGGAGCACACGGCCGCGGGTGACGTCTTCGCGCTGGCCGGGGTACTCGTCTTCGCCGCCACCGGGCGCCCGCCCTTCGGCCACGGGCGGACGGCGGATCTGCTGTACCGGGTGCAGTACGCCCAGCCGGACCTGGGCGGTGTGCCGGACGGCCTGGTGCCGGTGCTCGCGCGGTGTCTGGACAAGAACCCGTTCCGGCGGCCGACGACCGCATGGCTGGCCGCCCGACTGCACGACGGAACAGGCGAGTTCGCCGACCACCTGCCGGACGCGCTCCTGGCCGACATCGCACGGCGGGCCACCGAGGTGTGGCAGGTCACGCCGCAGCGGCTGCCGGCCCCGGCCGGGCAACCGGGCCCGGCGGCGACGGCCGTCCCCGCGCGATGGTCGCGGCGCCGTCTGCTGCTCACCGGGGGCGGCGCCGCGCTGGGCGTCGCGGCCGCCGGGACGGCCGGGGCGTGGGCCTGGGACGAGTGGGCCGGTGGCCCGAGGACACAGCCCGCGCCCGGGCCCGGCAACAGCGTGCTTCCCGAGAAGGAACGGGACTCCACCTGGCAGATCCAGGTCATCGACCCGTACAACGCGGGTTTCCCCGACGAGCCGTTGGCCTCCTTTCCCACGCCGTTGAGCGCCGTCGCCGACCGGGTCGTGCTCATGGAGGGCAACAACCTCAGCGGTGTCCTCGCGCAGAGCGGGAAGGGCCGCTGGAAGTCGGACGACGCGAACATGCCCTGGCAGGTGGCCGCCGACGCCGACCGCATCATCATGGTGACGACCGTGGACGACCACTACACCGGAACCGACGCGTCCCATGCGAGGCCGCTGGCCCTGACCACGGTCGACGTCCACACCGGCACGGTGCAGAAACCTTTCGCACAGTTCGCCGACCTCAACGGCCTCCCGCTGAACCAGGCACTGTGCACCGCCGACGGGGTTGCGTACGCGGTCGTCGGGCGCGGCCCGTTCTCCTTCGGCTTCCTCGCCTCGCAGTCCTGGTACGTGCTCGCCGTCGACATCGCCACCGGCAAGCGGCTGTGGACGGCACCGCTGGCCGGCCGACGCCAGAAGGTCCCGCACCTGCACATCGTCGCCGCCTCGGTCGTGGGGAGCCTGCTGGTGACCCTCCAGGAAGCGAACGACGGCAGTGTGCACGCCGTCGTACGCGACACCCGTACGGGTACCGTCCGCTGGGACCGCGCGCTGGACGGCGTCGCTCCCGGCCGCGTACGGCAGCAGCCCCTCGTCACCGACGCGCACCACCTGTACGTGGGGGCCGGGCGGCTCACGGCGCTGCGGCTTCGCGACGGCGGTGTGGCCTGGGACTCCGCGTCCGAACGGCCGGGGCGCGTCCATGGGCTTCCGGCGCTGCGGGACGGCACCGTGTACGCCGTCGAGAAGGGGTCCGGGCTCGTCGCCTTCGACTCCGCGAGCGGGCGCGTCATGTGGCGGGAAAAGGGCGGGCAGGGGGCCGGCGCGGATCTCGGGGCCGCGCCGGTGATCGGCCGCGACTACGCGTACAGCAAACGCGGTTCACGGCTGTGGGCGATCGATCTGTCGTCCCGTGCCCCGGCCCGTTCGTACCGGACCAGCGCGGACCGCTTCATGATGCACGAGAAGGCGGGGGAGATCATCGCGCTGGGCGGCCATTTCCTCGCGGCCTTCCCGCTGCGGTGAGCCGCCCGCCGCGGGAAGGCGCAAGAGGAGGAAGTGACAAGCGATGAGACCGCTGGGGACCGGTGATCCGATCCGGCTGGGCCCGTACCGACTGCTCGGGGTGCTGGGCGAGGGCGGCATGGGCAAGGTGTACGTCGGCCAGGACCACGCCGGCACCGTCGCCGCCGTGAAGGTGCTGCGGCCCGAACTCGCCCACGACACGGGCCTGGCCCAGCGGTTCGTGCGTGAGGCGCTGGCGGCCGCGGCCGTGCGGAGCCCGGGCGTGGCGGCGGTGCTGGGCGCGCAGACCGAGGGCGGACGGCCGTGGATCGCCACGCAGTTCCTGGCCGGGCCGACCCTGGAGCAGATCGTGGACCGGCTCGGCCCGCTGGACGGTGTGCAACTGCGCGCCCTGGCCGCCTCCGTCGCCCTCACCCTGCGCGACATCCACGCCGCCGGATTCGTCCATCGCGACCTCAAACCGCCCAACATCGTGCTCACATCGAACGGCCCGCGGGTCATCGACTTCGGCATCGCACGTCCCGAGCACGGCCTGACACTCACCACCACCGGGCAGATACCCGTCACCCCCGGCTACGGCGCCCCCGAGCAAGTGCTCGGCCGTCGGGTCACCGCTGCCGCCGACGTCTTCTCCCTCGGTGCCGTCCTGGTGTACGCGGCCACCGGGCACCGGGCGTTCGACGGCACCCATGTCGCCACGGTCCAGTACCAGGTCGTCCACGGTGAACCGCGATTGCACGGTCTCCCGCCCGAGCAGCATGCCCTGATCGCCCCGTGCCTCGCGAAGGGGGCGGCGGGCAGGCCCGCCCCCGAGCAGATCGCCGGCGCCTTCGCCCGGTCCGGGAAGTCCGGCGGGGCGTGGAAGCGCGGGCCCGTGGCCGATGCGATCAGGGAGCGAGAGCGGGAGATACGGGACCTGACCGCACCGCTGTCGACGACGCACGCCGTGGCGGGGCCGAGCCGCAGAAGCCTGCTCACCGGGTTCGCGGCCGGCGGCGCCCTGCTCGCGGCGACCGGCGGCACGGGCTGGTGGCTGCTGCGTGGCGGCGGATCGAGCCGGAAGGACCTGTTCACCATTCCGCCCGCGGTGCCGACACCGGCGGCGCGCCTTCTGTCGGCCGACGACGGCGACTTCATCGTCGGTGAGCCCGTGAAGCCGCTCTGGACACACGACGCGGCGGTGGCCGCCCGTGCGCCGGCGCCGCTGCCGATCCGGGACGTCGTCATCACCGCTGCCAAGTCGGGCGGCATCGCGGCGTACAACGTCGTCGACGGCAGACGCCGCTGGCAGACCACCGACGCGGAGCTGTCCGGCGGCTGTCTCTCACTCTCCGACCGGCTGCTCGTGGCCGTCGGCGAACAAGGCACGCTGCACACCTTCGTCCCGTCCACGGGCGAGCCCAAGTGGACGGCGAAGGCCGATGCCGCGGCACTGCTGGCCGCGGACGAGGAGGCGGTGTACGTCCTGACGAAGGACCACCGGCTGCGCTCGGTGCGCCGGTCCGACGCGGGGGTGCGCTGGACGGTGTCGTTGCCGGAGCGGTTCCGGACCGGCGTGTACCCGCACGGCGCGGCCGACAGCGGGGTACTGGTCGTCACGACGACGAGCGGACACGCGCTCGCGGTGGGCACCGGGGCCGGCCGCACGCTGTGGACGCTGTACGACCAGGCGAAGCAGGAGCAGCTCGTGCCGGTGACCCGCAGCGGTGTGGTCTACCTCAACGGCAGGACGCTGACCGCCCGGAGAATGTCGGACGGCAAGGAGGTCTGGACGGGTACGGACCCCATGGAGGCCGGATCGGAATGGGGGCCGCCCGGCGTCTCCGCCGATTCCGTGTACGCCACCATCAAGGGCTGGACCGAACGGCTCGCCCTGCGCAAGGGGCAAAAGGGCTGGCTCTCGGCCGCCGGAAACGCACAGGGGCAGGTCCTGCTGCAGGGCACCGGGGTCTGGGCGGTCGACGAGGAGTACGACGGCTCCACGGTGCGCGCCGTGAGAGCCGAGGACGGCGCCGACATGTGGTCCTACAATCCCCGCTGGAGCTTCGACGTCAAGCTCGCGGTCGGCGGCAACCGAGCCTTCGCCACGGCCGACAACGCTCTGGTCGCACTGCCCGTCTTCTGACCGTCCTCGCCGAACACGCCGGGTGCGGCGGTCGAACCGACCGCCGCACCCGGCGTGTTCACAGCCCCGGGCGGGACACCTCAGTACTCCACATCCACCAACCCCGTCTGCACCAACGGCTTCCCCCTCTTGCGTGACACGAAGACACCGCGGCCCGCCGGCATCGGGCGCGGACGGACGCCGCCCAGGATGTCGCCCTCTCCGGGGTCGCCGGCGAGGACGATGCCCTGGGCGCCGAGTTCCCGCATGCGCTGCATGAAGGGCTCGTAGGCGGCGCGGCCGGCGCCGGCGGAGGAGCGGGCGATGACGAAGCGGACGCCGACGTCGCGGGCGAAGGGGAGCATTTCCGTCAGGCCGGCGAGCGGGTTGCCGCTGGAGGTGGAGACGAGGTCGTAGTCGTCGATGACGACGAAGACCTGCGGGCCGCGCCACCAGCTGCGCTCCCGCAGCTGCTGCGGGGTGACGTCGGCGGTCGGGGTACGGCGTTGCATGAGGTCGGCCAGGGCCGCCATGTGGTGGTCCATCTGGCTGGACATCGGGATGTACTCGGCGAGGTGCGAGGCCGGGGTGACGTCCAGCAGGGAGCGGCGGTTGTCGACGACGAAGAACTTCGCCTCGTCGCCGCCGTACCGCAGGGACAGCTGCTTGATCAGCAGGCGCAGCAGGTTGGACTTGCCGGACTCGCTCTCGCCGAAGACGAGGAAGAACGGGTCCTGCTCGAAGTCCAGGAACACCGGCTCCAGGTTCTCCTCGTCCAGCGCGAAGGCGATCCCGCGCTGCGGGAGGCGGTCGCCCGGCGGGAGTTCGACGGCCTCCAGCTGGCGCGGCAGCAGCCGTACCTTCGGTGCGCCCGGCGCCTGCCAGTGGCGGCTGACCTCGGTGGTCAGCGCGGCCGTGGCCTCGGCGAGGTCGGTGTCGGAGGTCAGGCCGTCGATGCGCGGCACCGCCGCCATGAAGTGCAGCTTCTGCGGGGACAGACCGCGGCCGGGGACGCCCGCGGGGACGTTGGCGGCCACCTTGCGGTCGATCTCCGAGTCCATGACGTCACCCAGGCGCAGCTCCAGGCGGTTCATGAGGTGGTCCTTGAGGTTGGCCCGGACCTCCATCGAGCGCGACGCCGTGATGACCACGTGGATGCCGTAGCCCAGGCCGCGGGCGGCGAGGTCCAGCACCACCGGTTCCAGGCCCTCGTAGTCGGTGCGGAAGTTGCCCCAGCCGTCGATGACCAGGAAGACGTCGCCCCAGGGCTGGTCCGTCACCGAGATCTCGCCGCGGGCGCGGCGGGTGCGGTAGTCGGCGATCGAGGCGATGCCGGCCGAGCGGAAGTACTCCTCGCGGCGGGTCAGGACGCCGTAGACCTCCGAGACCGTGCGGCGGACGCGTTCGGGGTCGAGGCGGGAGGCGATGCCGCCCACGTGCGGCAGGCCGTCCAGCGCGGCCATGCCGCCGCCACCGAAGTCCAGGCCGTAGAACTGCACCTCGTGCGGGGTGTGGGTGAGCGCGAAGGAGCAGATCAGGGTACGCAGCAGGGTCGACTTGCCGGACTGCGGGCCGCCGATGACCTGCATGTGGCCGGCCGCGCCCGAGAAGTCGAGCATCAGGCGGTCGCGGCGCTGCTCGTACGGCTTGTCCACGAGGCCGGCCGGGACGACGAGGCGGCCGGCGCCCTCGTAGTTCGGCTGGGTCAGGCCGCGGCCCTGGACCGCGGCGAGGCCGGGCAGCAGGGCGTCCAGCGACGGCGGGCTCTCCAGCGGCGGCAGCCACACCTGGTGGGCCGCCGGGCCCTGGGCCTCCAGCCGGCGCACGATGACGTCGAGGACCGTGTCGGCCAGAGCCTCGTCCACCGCGGGTGCCTGCTCGGTGCGCTGCCGGGGGACGGCCGTGTACTGCACCGGCACCTCGGTGGCCGTGAACAGCACCGGGCGCCGGTCCACCGGCAGCCGGCCGCCCGCCAGGGGCGCGCGCTGCCCGCCGGAGCGGTAGACGCCGGAGACGTACGCCGCCTTGAAGCGGACCATCTCGTCCGTGCCGTACTTCAGGAAGCCGGACCCGGGGACGTTCGGCAGTTCGTAGGCGTCGGGGACGCCGAGTGCCGCCCGGGACTCGGCCGCCGAGAAGGTCCGAAGGCCGATGCGGTACGACAGGTACGTCTCCAGGCCGCGCAGCCGGCCCTCCTCCAGCCGCTGCGAGGCGAGCAGCAGGTGCACGCCCAGCGAACGGCCGATCCGGCCGATCTGCACGAACATCTCGATGAAGTCCGGCTTGGCGGTCAGCAGTTCGCTGAACTCGTCGATCACCAGGACGAGGGAGGGGATCGGCTGCAGCGGCGCACCGGCCGCGCGTGCCTTCTCGTAGTCGTGGATGTTGGCGTAGTTGCCCGCGTCGCGCAGCATCTCCTGGCGGCGGTTCAGCTCGCCGCGGATCGAGTCGCCCATGCGGTCGACCAGGGTGAGGTCGTCGGCCAGGTTGGTGATGACGGCCGCGACGTGCGGCATCTGCGCCATGCCGGCGAAGGTCGCACCGCCCTTGAAGTCCGCGAGGACGAAGTTCAGGGTCTCGGAGGAGTGGGTGACCGCGAGGCCCAGCACCAGGGTGCGCAGCAGCTCCGACTTGCCGGAACCGGTCGCGCCGACGCACAGGCCGTGCGGGCCCATGCCCTCCTGGGCGGCCTCCTTGAGGTCCAGCATGACGGGGCGGCCGTCCTCGCCGAGGCCGATCGGCACGCGCAGGCGTTCCGCCAGGGCACGCGGCCGCCAGGTCCGCTTGGTGTCGACGGAGGCCGCGTCACCGAGGCCGAGGAGGTCGGTGAACTCCAGGTTGGCGAGCAGCGGTTCGCCGTCGTCGCCGCCCGTGCCCACGCGCAGCGGCGCGAGTTGGCGGGCCAGTGCCTCGGCGGACTCGTGGGAGAGCCCGTCCGGGGTGCCCTCGTAGATCTCGCCGTGCCCGGACTCCAGGCGCAGCAGGCCCGGTTGGACGACGACGGACAGCTCGCCGCCCGCGGCGTTGAGTTCGCCGGCCACGACCTCGACGATCGTGACGCCCTGCAGGCCCTCGGGGTTGGCGAGCACCGAGTCCGGCAGCAGGGAGATGTCGTCCAGGACGAGGACGATGTGCGGCTCGTCCAGCAGGGGGGCCGCGGTGGGGTGGAAGCGGGGGCGGCCGGTGAGCCGGGTGGACAGCAGGTCCTCCAGCTCGCGCGGGTCGCCGCTGATCAGCCGTCGGCTGCCCGCGCCGTCCACCGCGCCGGGCGCCTGCACGTGCGGCAGCCACTTCGCCCAGTCCCAGTGCGGCAGCGCCTCGCGCCCGGCGGCCACCGCGACGACCAGGTCCTCGGGGGAGTGCAGCGAGGCGAGCGAGCCGACCAGCGCGCGGGCGGAGGCACGTACGGACTGCGGCTCACCGCTGAGCGTGACGTGGTAGAAGGCGCGCAGGGACACCGCCATCGGCAGATCGCCGACGCTGCCGTGCGTGGCGAGGAAGCGCTGCATGGCGCCCGCGGTGAGCGGCTCCAGCTGCTCGACCGGTCCCGTCTCCGGCGCGATGAGCGGGGTGGCGAGCGGCTGCGGGCCGAGGCCCACGCGTACGTGCGCGAAGTCCTCGTCGCCCGGCCGCCGTTCCCACACCCGGCTGCCCTCGGCGACCAGTGCCCACAGCTGCTCCGGTGAGGGGTGCAGGTAGTACTGCGCGTCCCGCTGCCTCTTCGCCGTCGCCACGGCGGACTTGCGCGTCTGCGACAGGTAGCCGAGGTAGTCGCGGCGCATGTCGGCCAGCTGGCCCTGGGAGCCCCGGCGGAACCGGACCACCATCGCGATGGACATCGCCACCGTCGAGGCGATCATGATCATGCCCATGATCTTCATGAACGGCTGACCGTTCGTGAAGAAGAACACCACCGAGCCGCCCATGCCCAGCGTGGGCAGCAGCTGCATCAGCACGCTCTCCTGATGCCCCCGCGGCAGTTCGGGCGGTGGCTGGACAACGACCTCTTCCGTGGGCACTTCGGACGGAAGCGCCCTAGCTGGGCGCTTGACGACAATCTGGCTCACTGCTCACCAATTCCCTTGCCCGACCCAGGCTTTCCGCCCGCCGCCCCGTGTCCGGCGAGCGCAGGCCGCCGCGTGATCCTACTGAGTTCACGGCGGACGGGTGAGCGGTAGGGTGCCGGGTGTTCGCGTGAGCACACGCCGAACGAGCCGGACAAGCCGGGGCAAACCCCTTGATGTCGAGGTAGACGTCACGGTGAGGTTGCGCCGGAATCCGGCCGCAGGGCGCCCGTGCCGCCGCCCTCGGGGCTGACCGGCACGAGACCTTCACGAAGTAGACGCACCACCACCACTGAGGGGGAGCAGCAGGTGAGCATGACGGCCGCCGCCACCGGCGGACCCGGGACGGGAGCGCCTTCCGGGTCCGGCACCGGACTCGGCTTCTGCCGGGTCACCATCGTCGCGCCGGACAGCCGTATCGACGTGGCACTGCCCGACGACGTCCCGGTCGCCGACCTCTATCCGGAGATCCTCCGGCTGTCCCGGCAGAGCCCCGAGGCGGGCGCACCGGTCGGCTACCACCTGGTCCGCACCGACGGCACCGTGCTGGACAGCGCCCGCTCCTTCGCCGCCCAGCGCATTCTCGACGGCGAACTGCTCACCCTGCGCCCGTTCGCGGAGTCCCTGCCGCCGGCCGTCTTCGACGACGTCTCCGAGGCCGTCGCCGCCGCCGTCACCAGGCAGCACAAGCTGTGGAGCGGCGACCTCACCCGGGCCGCGGGCCTCGTCGGCGGCGGCGTACTGCCGGCGCTGCTCGCGTTCGTCGCCTGGACCGCCGACCCGCGCCACGACATGCACGGCCTCGCCGGCATCCTCGCCGCCGTCACCGGCATCCTCCTGGTCGTCCTCTCCGCCGTGCGCGCCCGCGTCTACGACGACCGCGGCTCGGCCATCGCCCTCGGGCTCGGCGCGCTGCCCAACATCGGCGTCGCCGGCAGCGGTCTGCTGCCGCTGAGCGGCGGGGAGGGCATCGGCAGACTGCAGTTCCTGCTGGCGTGCGCGGCCGTCCTCGTCGCCGCCCTGTTCCTCGCCCTCAGCTCCCCGCACGGCGACGGCCCGTTCGTCGCGTTCGTGTTCGCCTCGGCCGTCACCCTGGTCGTCGTCTTCGTCGCGACCCTCACCCACTGGTCCGCGACCGAGATGGCCGGCGTGTGCGCCCCGGTCGCCGTCGGCGCCCTCGCGTTCCTGCCCGGCATGTCGATGCGCTTCGCCCGGCTGCCGATCGGCTTCGAGAACCCCAGCAGCAACACCCCGCGCTCCGCCTACGGCACCGAGACGGCGGCGCCGGAGCCCGTGGACACCGAGCGGATCGAGGCGCAGGCCCGGCGCGGCCACGAACTCCTCGTCGGCCTGGTCGGCGGCTGCGCGCTGCTGGCCGTCGGCGCCTCGGCGGTGCTGGGCTTCTCCGACGGTATCTGGGCCCAGTTGCTCGCGCTGGCCACCGCCGTGGCGATGCTGATGCGCGCCGGGCTCTTCCGGTACACCGCCCAGGTCGCCCCCGTGCTCGCCGCCGGCCTGTCCTGCCTGGTCCTGCTCGGGCTGGGCCTCGCCCTCAACCCACCGCAGAAGGCGGTGCGCGAGGCCCTGACCGGCAACCGCACCGACCTCGACGTCCGCACCATCTGGCTGATCGCCGTCATCGCCGCGGCCACCGCCGTCGTCACCGCGCTGGGCCTGATCCTCTCCCGCGGCGGCCTTACCCCCTTCTGGGGCCGCTTCCTGGAGATCTGCGAGGGCTTCGTCCTGCTGACGCTCATCCCGCTCGCCCTGGCGGTCTTCGACGTGTACGCGACCGCGCGCGCGATGACGAGCAAGTGAGCGGTTCCGGCGCCTGAGCGGTCCACGGCGTTCACCGCGGTGCGCGGGGGCGGTCGGTACCCGGCGACCGGGGGGTGCCGCGCCCGGCGTCGCACCGGGCTCCCCCTCGCTCCGGCGCACCGCCGAGGGCCGCTTCGGCCGACCCGCGCCGTCGGGGAGGCGGCGCGGGGAAGCGCGGGCGGGTGCCGCCGGAGCGTCGCAGGTGCGCCGAGGCGGCCGCGTCCCTGACCCGCCCCGGGTCCCCGCCCGGTTCCCCGACCCGCGGTCCACTCAGGTCCGCGCCGCCTGCGCACCGTCGTCGCCGCCGCTTCCGGGCCGCCGGGAGCGCGGCCGCGGTACGCGTCCCCACCGGACGGAACGCCAGGCCACCGGTCGGCGCACCGCCCTCACCCGCGCACCCGCGCAGCCGCTCACTCCGCCCCGCACCTCACTCCCACCCGCGAAAGGACCCCTCAGCGTGAGCTTCGGCCCGCCTCCGTCGATATACACCCACTCCGCGCTGGCGGCGGAGCGGCTGCGGGCCAGGCGTCGCCGACGCGTCCTCGGCGCGGTCACCGTCCTGGTGGTCGCCGTACTGGGCCTCGGCGGGGGCCTGTTCTGGTACCACTCGGCCGGCCACCCGAAGGGACGGACCGACGCCAAGGCGGCCGGGCAGGCCCCCGACGCCGTACGCGAGACGCCGGAGAAGCCCCCCGGCTCACCGGAGGGCCAGGTCGTCGTCCAGCACAACGAGGGCCACCTCACCGGCAAGCAGCAGCGGTACGCGCCCGGCACCTGGGCCACCGGCAAGATCCTCGCGCGGGCCGTCGCCAACCGCATCGAGGGCTACAGGATCTCCCCCGACGTCGACTACGACGCGACCGCGTGGACCCTCGAACTCGACGGCCATGTCTGCGCCGTCAGTCACGACGTCACCGCCGACGGCCGGACCGCGGTCGTCGTCCAGCCGGCGCGCGCCAAGTCCTCCGGCAAGAACGGCGTCTGCGACGAGGTCCTCATGGTCGACCTCGGCACGGGCAAGAAGCTCTGGCAGCGCACGATGCCCGCGGCGGACTTCGCCTACGTCACCAACACCGACATCGCCCTGACCCGCGGTGTGGTGGCCGTCGCCTGGGACTCGGGCTCGGTGGCGTACGACATGGCCGGCGGCAAGCAGCTGTGGAACACCACCCTCGCCACCTCCCAGTGCCATGACACGGGCTTCGCCGGCGGCCGCGCCATGCTGGTCCTCGTCAGGTGCGGCGACTCCGGCAGCGCCACCTACCGGGTGGAGAAGCTCGACCCCCGCACCGGCAAGGTGCTGTGGCGGTACTCGGTCAGCAACGGCATCCAGGGCGTCTACCTGCCCTCCGCCGACCCGCCCGTACTCGCCGTCGAGGCGGGGGACACCGTGGTCACGGACCTGCTGACCCTGGACCCGCGAAGCGGCCGCCGGCTGGCCACCATCTCGATGCGGGGCTACAAGTCCGGCTGCGACGACACCATGTACCCCGGCCCCTTCTTCGGCGTCGTCGACAAGTGCTACGGCATCGTGGCCGGCCGGGACCGCGTCTTCGTCATGAGCGACGACGGCGAACAGGACATCGGCAAGCCTGCCAACCACATCACGGCCTTCGACACGAAGAAGGGCACGCCCGCCGCCACGTTCGAGGGCCGCCCCTTCCAGCCGGTCCTCCCCGTCCGCGCGAACGGCGACGGCCTGATCGTCTACCGCCGCAGCGACGACGACGTGCAACCCGCGGCGATGGCCGACTGGAACCCCCGGACCGGCAAGGAGACCCCGTACCTCCTGTTCCACCTCCCCGACGAGAACGGGGAACTCAGCGCCCCGGACCAGTCCGACATCCTCTACGAACAGGGCCACGCCTTCTTCGCCCGCCGCATCCTCGAACGCGCCGACGTCCATCCGAAGGACCCGGTGCTGTCCGTGATCGGAGTGGGCAGTGCGGGCCTGAAGCACTGACGACCAGCATGCGAAAAGGGGGCGGCACGCGCGCGTGCCGCCCCCTTTTCGCGTCTCCCGCGGGTCACCCACCGCTCACTGCGCGGCGAGCCCCCCGTTGCGCTCCGTGGGCTCCAGATCGAACTCGCCGTCCCGCGCCCCCAGCACGAACGCGCGCCACTCCGCCTCGGTGTAGCGCAGCACCGTGTCGGGGTCGAGGGAGGAGCGCATCGCCACCGCCCCCTCGGGCAGGTACGCGATCTCGACCCGCTCCTCGTGCTCCTCGGTGCCCGGGGCGCAGTGCCACTCGACGCCCGAGATGTCGAGCGCGTACAGCTCGTCCCGCTCCCGCTCCTTGCGCGCCTTGATCTCCGCTTCCGTCTCCGCCATCGTGCAGCGACCCCTTCCCGGCGTACGTTTGTCTCGCGGCGCTCACCCTAGTGGCCCCCGGGGTCCCGGCCGGGCGGTTCGCCGGCCCTGTGCGGACCGTGGGAACGGCGCCCGTCACCTCCTGGTACCCTGGCTGACGGCCGTTTGTGTACGCGCCCCCGGATCGCCGCAGATAGCACTGCGGTTCTGGTGGCCGCGCCCAGCGGATCCCCGCCTCCCGAGTAACGGAAGCTCCCCCGAGACGTAGACCGGGGGCACTCGATGGCACTCAACAGACTATTGAGGAGTACGCGTGTCGCTCGACGCCGCTACGAAGAAGCAGATCATCGCCGAGTTCGGTACCAAGGAGGGTGACACCGGCTCCCCCGAGGTCCAGGTCGCTCTGCTGTCCCGTCGGATCTCCGACCTGACCGAGCACCTCAAGACCCACAAGCACGACCACCACTCCCGTCGTGGCCTGCTGATCCTCGTCGGTCAGCGCCGCCGCCTTCTCCAGTACCTGGCGAAGAAGGACATCCAGCGCTTCCGTGCGCTGGTCGACCGCCTCGGCATCCGCCGCGGTGCGGCGGGCGCCAAGTAAGACGCCGTGAAGGGAGCGGTTCCCGAAGGACTCGGGGACCGCTCCCTTTGCCGTATACGGAGATCACTTTGCCGTATGCAGAGAAACGTGCGGAGTGTCACACACGCTTTGTAGTGTGGTAGCACAACGCATCAAGCACGACACGAAACGCACGACAAAGAACGAGGAGAAGCGCACCTCGCCGCCGCCGGTCCTCGGTAGTGGCCCCCGGGGGGAAGCGAGCCCCGGGTGCTTCGATCGAAGACCGGCCCGCACCAGACGGCGCGCTTCTCCGCCACAGTCCCCCTGCCACACGGGCAGCCAAGGGACGAAAGACGATACGTAACGGAGAAAACGCTAGTGGAGAACGAGACCCACTACGCCGAGGCCGTCATCGACAACGGCTCCTTCGGCACCCGCACCATCCGCTTCGAGACGGGCCGCCTGGCCAAGCAGGCCGCCGGCTCCGCCGTGGCCTACCTGGACGACGACACCATGGTGCTGTCGGCCACCACCGCCTCCAAGAACCCCAAGGACCAGCTCGACTTCTTCCCGCTGACGGTGGACGTCGAGGAGCGGATGTACGCCGCCGGCAAGATCCCCGGCAGCTTCTTCCGCCGTGAGGGCCGCCCCTCCGAGGACGCCATCCTCACCTGCCGCCTGATCGACCGCCCGCTGCGCCCGTCCTTCAGGAAGGGCCTGCGCAACGAGATCCAGGTCGTCTGCACGGTCATGGCGCTCAACCCCGACCACCTGTACGACGTCGTGGCGATCAACGCCGCGTCCGCGTCCACGCAGCTGGCCGGCCTGCCGTTCTCCGGCCCGATCGGCGGCGTCCGCGTCGCGCTGATCCGCGGTCAGTGGGTCGCCTTCCCGACCCACACCGAGCTGGAGGACGCCGTCTTCGACATGGTCGTCGCGGGCCGCGTCCTGGAGGACGGCGACGTCGCGATCATGATGGTCGAGGCCGAGGCCACCGAGAAGACCATCAAGCTGGTCGACGGCGGCTCCGAGGCGCCGACCGAGGAGGTCGTCGCCGCCGGTCTGGAGGCCGCGAAGCCCTTCATCAAGGTGCTCTGCCGCGCCCAGTCGGACCTCGCCGCCAAGGCCGCCAAGCCGACCGGCGAGTTCCCGATCTTCCTCGACTACCAGGACGACGTCCTGGAGGCGCTGACCGCCGCGGTCAAGCCCGAGCTGGCCCAGGCGCTCACCATCGCCGGCAAGCAGGAGCGCGAGGCCGAGCTGGACCGCGTCAAGGCGCTCGCCGCCGAGAAGCTCCTGCCGGAGTTCGAGGGCCGCGAGAAGGAGATCTCCGCCGCGTACCGCTCCCTGACCAAGACCCTGGTCCGCGAGCGCGTCATCAAGGAGAAGAAGCGCATCGACGGCCGCGGTGTCACCGACATCCGCACGCTGGCCGCCGAGGTCGAGGCCATCCCGCGGGTGCACGGCTCCGCGCTGTTCGAGCGTGGCGAGACCCAGATCCTGGGCGTCACCACCCTCAACATGCTCCGCATGGAGCAGCAGCTGGACACCCTCTCCCCGGTGACCCGCAAGCGCTACATGCACAACTACAACTTCCCGCCGTACTCCACCGGTGAGACCGGCCGCGTCGGCTCCCCGAAGCGCCGCGAGATCGGCCACGGCGCCCTCGCCGAGCGCGCGCTCGTGCCGGTGCTGCCGACGCGCGAGGAGTTCCCCTACGCGATCCGCCAGGTGTCCGAGGCCCTCGGCTCCAACGGCTCGACGTCCATGGGCTCGGTGTGCGCCTCCACCATGTCGCTGCTGAACGCCGGTGTGCCGCTGAAGGCCCCGGTCGCCGGTATCGCCATGGGCCTGATCTCCCAGGAGATCGAGGGCGAGACGCACTACGTCACCCTCACCGACATCCTCGGTGCCGAGGACGCCTTCGGCGACATGGACTTCAAGGTCGCCGGCACGAAGGACTTCGTGACCGCCCTCCAGCTCGACACCAAGCTGGACGGCATCCCGGCCTCCGTCCTGGCCGCGGCCCTCAAGCAGGCCCGCGACGCCCGCCTGCACATCCTCGACGTGATGATGGAGGCCATCGACCGGCCCGACGAGATGAGCCCGCACGCCCCGCGGATCATCACCGTCAAGATCCCGGTCGACAAGATCGGTGAGGTCATCGGCCCCAAGGGCAAGATGATCAACCAGATCCAGGAGGACACGGGCGCCGAGATCACCATCGAGGACGACGGCACGATCTACATCGGCGCCGCCGACGGCCCCTCGGCGGAGGCCGCCCGCGCCACGATCAACGGCATCGCCAACCCGACGATGCCCGAGGTCGGCGAGCGCTACCTGGGCACTGTCGTCAAGACGACCACCTTCGGTGCGTTCGTCTCCCTGCTGCCCGGCAAGGACGGTCTGCTGCACATCTCGCAGATCCGCAAGCTCGCCGGCGGCAAGCGCGTGGAGAACGTCGAGGACGTCCTCGGTGTGGGCCAGAAGGTCCAGGTCGAGATCGCCGAGATCGACTCCCGCGGCAAGCTCTCCCTGGTCCCCGTGATCGAGGGCGAGGAAGGCTCTGACGACACTCAGAAGGACGACGCCGAGCAGTGACGTCCCGTAGCTCCAAGGTGACGGCCCGCCCCTCTTCG
This sequence comes from Streptomyces sp. NPDC104106, assembly GCF_055584345.1. NCBI lineage: Bacteria > Bacillati > Actinomycetota > Actinomycetes > Kitasatosporales > Streptomycetaceae > Streptomyces > Streptomyces sp. NPDC104106. The sequence continues at coordinate 7,649 of NZ_JBVJMF010000008.1, read as the reverse complement.
GAGGCGCGGGCCGTCGCCCGTACCCAAACCCTGATCAAGGGCACCCATGGCATCGGCACGGTCCGCAAGACCACCCTTCCGGGCGGCCTGCGCATCGTCACCGAGACCCTGCCCTCGGTCCGCTCCGCGACCTTCGGCATCTGGGCGCACGTCGGCTCCCGCGACGAGACCCCGGCCCTGAACGGCGCCACGCACTACCTGGAGCACCTGCTCTTCAAGGGCACGGCCAGGCGCAGCGCGCTGGACATCTCCGCCGCCCTCGACGCCGTCGGCGGCGAGATGAACGCGTTCACGGCGAAGGAGTACACGTGCTACTACGCGCGCGTGCTCGACACCGACCTGCCGCTCGCCATCGACGTCGTCTGCGACATGCTGACCGGCTCGCTGATCCTGGCGGACGACGTCGACGTCGAGCGCGGCGCGATCCTCGAAGAGATCGCCATGACCGAGGACGACCCCGGCGACTGTGTGCACGACCTGTTCGCGCACACCATGTTCGGCGACAACGCCCTCGGCCGCCCGGTCCTCGGCACCGTCGACACGGTCAACGCCCTCACCGCCGACCGCATCCGCCGCTTCTACAAGAAGCACTACGACCCGACCCACCTCGTGGTCGCCTGCGCCGGCAACATCGACCACAACAAGGTCGTACGCCAGGTCCGCGCGGCCTTCGAGAAGGCGGGCGCCCTCAAGAACCCCGACGCGCAGCCGGTCTCCCCCCGCCACGGGCGCCGTACGATCCGCACCTCCGGCAAGGTCGAACTGCTCGGCCGCAAGACCGAGCAGGCGCACGTCGTGCTCGGCATGCCCGGCCTCGCCCGCACCGACGACCGCCGCTGGGCCATGGGCGTGCTCAACACCGCCCTCGGCGGCGGCATGTCCTCCCGCCTCTTCCAGGAGGTCCGGGAGAAGCGCGGCCTGGCCTACAGCGTGTACTCGTACACCTCGGGCTTCGCCGACTGCGGCCTGTTCGGCGTGTACGCCGGCTGCCGGCCCAGCCAGGTGCACGACGTGCTGAGGATCTGCCGCGACGAACTCGACCACGTCGCAGCCAACGGCCTCACGGACGACGAGATCGCCCGCGCCGTCGGCCAGCTCCGCGGTTCCACCGTCCTCGGCCTGGAGGACACCGGCGCGTTGATGAACCGCATCGGCAAGAGCGAGCTGTGCTGGGGCGAGCAGATGTCCGTCGACGACATGCTGGACCGGATAGCCGCGGTCACCCCGGACGAGGTCCGCGCGGTCGCCCGGGACATCCTGGGACAGCGCCCGTCGCTGTCGGTCATCGGCCCGCTGAAGGACAAGCAGGCCGCACGGCTGCACGACGCCGTCGCCTGAACACTCCCGGTCACTCCGACAAGGAAGCAAGAGATGAGCAAGCTGCGCGTGGCGGTCCTCGGTGCCAAGGGCCGGATCGGTTCCGAGGCCGTCAAGGCGGTCGAGGCCGCCGAGGACATGGAGCTGGTCGCCGCCCTCGGCCGCGGGGACCAGCTGGAGACCCTGGCGGAGACCGGCGCCCAGGTCGCCGTCGAGCTGACGACCCCCGACTCGGTCATGGGCAACCTCGACTACTGCGTGCGCCACGGCATCCACGCCGTCGTCGGCACGACGGGCTGGACCGAGGAGCGCCTCGCGCGGCTGCGGGAGTGGCTCGCCGCCTCCCCGGAGACCGGCGTGCTCATCGCGCCGAACTTCTCCATCGGCGCCGTCCTCACCATGAAGTTCGCGCAGATCGCCGCGCCGTACTTCGAGTCCGTCGAGGTCGTCGAGCTGCACCACCCGAAGAAGGTGGACGCCCCGAGCGGTACGGCCACCCGCACCGCCCAGCTGATCGCCGAGGCCCGCCGCGCCGCCGGTACGGCCCCGGCGCCGGACGCCACGGAGACGGCACTGGAGGGCGCGAGGGGTGCCAGCGTCGACGGCATTCCGGTGCACGCCGTCCGCCTGCGCGGCCTGCTGGCCCACCAGGAGGTGCTGCTGGGCGGCGAGGGCGAGACCCTCACCATCCGCCACGACTCCCTGCACCACAGCAGCTTCATGCCGGGCATCCTGCTCGGCGCCCGCCGAGTCGTCACCACCCCGGGCCTGACCTTCGGCCTGGAACACTTCCTGGACCTGAGCTGAGACAGCCCCTGCGATGCGCGCGAAGATCACCTACCTCGTCACGGCCGCCGTCCTGGTCTTCTATTTCGTCCTGGTCGGCAGCCGTGGCGTGATGCTCATCCAGTCCGGCACGGTCCTCACCGTCACCTTCGGCGTGGCGGTGCTGATCCTGCCGGTCATCGGCCTGTGGTTCCTGTGGAAGAACACCCAGTTCGTCCGCAAGGCCAACGCCCTCGCCGCCGAACTGGACGCCGAGGGCGGCCTGCCCGTCGACGAACTGCGGCGCCTTCCCTCCGGCCGGATCGACCGCGACTCCGCCGACGAGGTGTTCGCCAAGCGCAAGGCCGAGACGGAGGCCACCCCGGACGACTGGCGCTGCTGGTTCCGCCTCGCCATCGCCTACCACGACGCCCGGGACACCCCCCGCGCCCGCAAGGCCATGCAACGCGCCATCGCCCTGCACGAGGGCAGGTCCGCCGAGGTGTGAAAGCGGCCGGCCGTACGCCCTGCGCTGCTGCGGGCGGTCGTGCCGCTCGGGCGGCACGGGCGGGCGCGGCGGCACCCCGCGGGGGCGGTGCCTCGCGGCGCTCAGCCGCGCCCGTACTCCGCCGCCCACGCCTCCACCGCGTCCGCGGCCCGGTCGAACGCGGCCGGGCGGTTCAGGAAGTCCAGCGTGTGCGTGGTGAGCAGCGGCGCCGTGTCCTCGGTCGGCCGGTCCTCGCGTACGAGCGTCAGCGCCTGCCCCTGCACCGTCCGGGGAAGCCCCAGCCAGCGCACCGGCCGCTGCGCCGTCCGCACGGACAGCACCCGCGCCCACGGCACCGTACGCGTCACCAGGAAGCCGACGCGGCGCAGCCCGCGCCCGCTCACCCACACGCCCATGCGCAGCATCCGCAGCGCGCCGGCGATCACCACCAGCCCGGTGACGAGGACCGCAACGGCGGAGGACGGCGAACCGGCCAGCGCGGTGACGATCGCGGCGAACAGCACGAACGAGGCGAGCAGCAGCACCAGCGCCGCCACACCCACCCGCCAGGGACCGGGACGGTAGGGCCGCCGCCAGCGCTCCCGGTCGTCGTAGGGCAGCGCGCTCTCGGAACCGGCCTCGAAGGTGCGGTCGGCCGTCAGGAAGGGCAGGGGCACGGCTGGTCCTCACTCGTTCCTTGCTGGGCTGTGCCCGGTGAGGCTATCCGGACGTGTTCCCGCCCACCACCCTTGGACGGCCGTAAGGGGGTCAGTGCCCCTGAGAGGCCTGCGAATGCTGCACGGGCGTACCGGACGGAGTGGACAGCGCCGGCATGCCGAGGATGAGCGAGCCTATGAGCCCGGCGACGACGGTGAGGCCCAGCAGCCAGCGCCCGGCCATCTGCCCGGCCGACGCCCGCTGGCGCGGCGGGGGAGCGACATTGCTGCGGAACCGCTCCGCCTCGGCCAGGAAGGCGAACGGCACGGGCTCACGCCGACGGAACATGGCAGGCACCTCTCCTCTCGGGTCGTCTCGTCGCATTCGGGTCGAACGAGCAGGTCTCACCGGTACAGACGATCGAGTGAGGGAAAAGGTGCCCATGTCCGAAAAAATCACGGGCGGGATCGCGGAACGTCGCGGCACGGTCACGGGGCGGGACTGTCAGAGGCGCACCGTACAGTGGGCGCGAACCTGAAGAAGTGAGGGAAGGACCCCTGTGACCACCCCCGAGTCGCTCACCCTGCGCAGTGACGTCACCGTCGAGCTCGTGAAGTCCAGCGCGTCGGATGCCGACGTCCTCTTCGCCGCCCGCGTCTCCACGCTCGGCGAGCAGTCCCTGGACGAGCTGAAGAAGGACCCCGAGCGCTCCAAGGGCCTGATCAACTACCTGATGCGCGACCGGCACGGCAGCCCGTTCGAGCACAACTCGATGACCTTCTTCATCAGCGCCCCGATCTTCGTCTTCCGCGAGTTCATGCGGCACCGCGTCGGCTGGTCGTACAACGAGGAGTCGGGGCGCTACCGCGAGCTGCAGCCCGTCTTCTACGTCCCCGGCGCCGACCGCAAGCTGGTCCAGGAGGGCCGTCCCGGCAAGTACGTCTTCGTCGAGGGCACCCCGGCCCAGCACGAGACGGTGAGCAGCACCCTGGCCGAGTCCTACGAGCAGGCGTACGCGGCCTACCAGAAGCTCCTCGCCGAGGGCGTCGCCCGCGAGGTCGCCCGCGCGGTGCTCCCCGTCGGCCTGTACTCCTCGATGTACGCCACCTGCAACGCCCGCTCCCTGATGCACTTCCTCGGCCTGCGCACCCAGCACGAGCTGGCCAGGGTGCCGTCCTTCCCGCAGCGTGAGATCGAGATGGTCGGCGAGAAGATGGAGGCGGAGTGGGCCGGCCTCATGCCGCTGACGTACGCCGCCTTCAACGCGAACGGCCGGGTCGCCCCGTAGCCCAGGGCCGTCGACGACCTGCGATGCCCTGGTCCGCCTCCCGGAACGGATGTACGGATCAGCCGGGCGAAGTGTCCGTATTGCGGCATTTAGAGAAGTTCATCTAGCCTGATCAAACGGACCCGGCACTGCTTGAACCCCCGAGCAGGCAGTGCCGGGCTCCATATTTGTCCTGACTTTCCCGGCCCCCCGAGGGCAGACCCCGCATGGAGCACCGAGTAGCGTGTTACCCATGGCTCCGACCTCGACTCCGCAGACCCCCTTCGGGCGGGTCCTCACCGCCATGGTCACGCCCTTCACGGCGGACGGCGCACTCGACCTCGACGGCGCGCAGCGGCTCGCCGCCCATCTGGTGGACGCAGGCAACGACGGCCTGATCATCAACGGCACCACCGGCGAGTCCCCCACCACCACCGACGCGGAGAAAGCGGACCTGGTACGAGCCGTACTGGAGGCGGTCGGCGACCGTGCCCACGTGGTCGCGGGTGTCGGCACCAACGACACGCACCACAGCATCGAGCTGGCCCGCGAGGCGGAGCGCGTCGGTGCCCACGGCCTCCTGGTCGTCACGCCGTACTACAACAAGCCCCCGCAGGAGGGCCTGTACCGCCACTTCACGGCCGTCGCCGACGCCACCGGTCTGCCGGTCATGCTCTACGACATTCCCGGCCGCAGCGGCGTCCCGATCAACACCGAGACACTCGTCCGGCTCGCCGAGCACCCGCGGATCGTCGCCAACAAGGACGCCAAGGGCGACCTCGGCCGCGCCAGCTGGGCCATCGCCCGGTCGGGCCTCGCCTGGTACTCCGGCGACGACATGCTGAACCTCCCGCTGCTCTCCGTGGGCGCGGTCGGCTTCGTCTCGGTCGTCGGCCACCTCGTCACCCCCGACCTGCGCGCCCTCGTCGACGCGTACGTCTCCGGCGACGTCGTCAAGGCCACCGAGATCCACCAGAAGCTGCTCCCGGTCTACACGGGCATGTTCCGCACCCAGGGCGTCATGACCACCAAGGCCGCCCTCGCCCTCCAGGGCCTGCCCGCCGGGCCGCTGCGCTCGCCCATGGTCGAGTGCTCGCCCGAGGAGATCGCCCAACTCAAGATCGATCTTGCCGCCGGCGGGGTACAGCTCTGACAACAGACTTGGCACCACACGGGCTTCACAACTGAAGAACAACAGAAGACGCGGGCCACCGGTGCCTGCACCCCACAACGACAACTGCTTCTGCACGAACGTCATGCGCGCCACGTGCCCGACCGGTACGTGGCGCGCATGGTTGAGGAGAGTCTTTTGAGTCATCCGCATCCCGAACTCGGCTCGCCCCCGCCGCTCCCCACCGGCGGCCTGCGGGTCACCCCGCTCGGCGGTCTCGGCGAGATCGGCCGAAACATGACGGTCTTCGAGTACGGCGGCCGCCTGCTGATCGTCGACTGCGGAGTGCTCTTCCCCGAGGAGGAGCAGCCCGGAATCGACCTGATCCTGCCGGACTTCTCGTCCATCCGGGACCGCCTCGACGACGTCGAGGGCATCGTCCTCACGCACGGCCACGAGGACCACATCGGCGGTGTCCCGTTCCTGCTCCGCGAGAAGCCGGACATCCCGCTGATCGGCTCGAAGCTGACCCTCGCGCTGATCGAGGCCAAGCTTCAGGAGCACCGGATCCGGCCGTACACCCTGGAGGTGGCCGAGGGGAACCGCGAGCGCATCGGCCCCTTCGACTGCGAGTTCGTCGCCGTCAACCACTCCATCCCGGACGCCCTGGCCGTCGCGATCCGCACCCCCGCCGGCATGGTCGTGCACACCGGCGACTTCAAGATGGACCAGCTCCCGCTGGACAACCGACTCACCGACCTGCACGCGTTCGCACGGCTCAGCGAGGAGGGCATCGACCTCCTCCTCACCGACTCCACGAACGCCGAGGTCCCGGGCTTCACACCGCACGAGCGGGACATCTCCAACGTCCTGCGCCAGGTGTTCGCGAGCGCCCGCAAGCGGATCATCGTGGCGAGCTTCGCCAGCCATGTCCACCGCATCCAGCAGATTCTCGACGCCGCCCACGAGTACGGCCGCCGGGTCGCCTTCGTCGGCCGCTCCATGGTCCGCAACATGGGCATCGCCCGCGACCTCGGTTATCTGAAGGTGCCGCCGGGCCTGGTGGTCGACGTCAGGACACTGGACGACCTCCCCGACCACGAGGTGGTCCTGGTCTGCACGGGCTCCCAGGGCGAACCGATGGCGGCCCTGTCGCGGATGGCCAACCGCGACCACCAGATCCGCATCATCGAGGGCGACACGGTGATCCTGGCGTCCTCCCTCATCCCGGGCAACGAGAACGCGGTCTACCGCGTGATCAACGGCCTGACCCGATGGGGCGCCAACGTCGTGCACAAGGGCAACGCCAAGGTGCACGTATCCGGCCACGCCTCGGCGGGCGAACTGCTGTACTTCTACAACATCTGCCGCCCGAAGAACCTGATGCCGGTGCACGGCGAATGGCGCCATCTGCGCGCCAACGCCGAGCTGGGAGCGCTCACGGGCGTCCCGCACGACCGGATCGTCATCGCCGAGGACGGCGTGGTGGTCGACCTGGTCGAGGGCAAGGCCAAGATCTCCGGCAAGGTCCAGGCAGGTTACGTGTACGTCGACGGCCTCTCCGTCGGCGACGTCGGCGAGCCGGCCCTCAAGGACCGCAAGATCCTCGGCGACGAGGGCATCATCTCGGTCTTCGTGGTCGTGGACGCCTCCACCGGCAAGATCACGGGCGGCCCGCACGTCCAGGCCCGCGGCTCCGGCATCGAGGACTCGGCCTTCGCCGATGTCCTGCCGAAGATCGCGGAGGTGCTGGAGAAGTCCGCCCAGGACGGCGTCGTGGAGCCGCACCAGCTCCAGCAGCTCGTCCGGCGCACCCTCGGCAAGTGGGTCTCGGACACCTATCGCCGCAGGCCGATGATCCTCCCGGTGGTCGTGGAGGTCTGACGCCTCGTCGGAGCCTGACCTGAGCGGGGGGGGGGGGGGGGGGGGGGGGGGGGCCCCCCCCCCCCCCCCGGGGCGGCGCCCCCCCCCCCCCCCCCCCCCCGCCCGGGGGGCGGGCCCCCCCCCCCCGGGGGGCGCCCCCCCCCCCCCCCAACACCCACAAA
>NZ_JBVJMF010000007.1:374674-460269 GCF_055584345.1 Streptomyces sp. NPDC104106 | reverse complement strand
AACGAGCGCGTCGACGAGGCCCTCTCCCTCAACCCGGACATCGTCTCCACCGCCTGCCCGTTCTGCCTCGTCATGCTGACCGACTCGGTCAACGGGAAGAAGAACGAGGGCAAGGCCAAGGAGTCCATCCAGGTCGTGGACGTCGCCCAGCTGCTCCTCGACTCCGTCAGGACACCGGTCGACCCCGCGGGCGAGGCCGCCAGCGAGAGCGAGCCGGAGCCCGAACCCGTGAAGTGACACCCGGTCTTCCGAGGTCCCACGGCGCCCCCTGCCCCGCACCGGCAGGGGGCGCCGTGTTTCACGCGCGCGAGGTGCCGTCCAGATAGGCCAGGACGGCCAGCACCCGGCGGTTGGTCTCGTCCGAGGCGCTGATGCCGAGCTTGGCGAAGATGCTCGCCGAGTGCTTGCCGACCGCGCTCTCGCTGACGAACAGCCGGGCGGCGACGGCCGCGTTGGAGTACCCCTCGGCCATCAGCGCCAGCACCTCCCGCTCGCGCGGGGTGAGGGTGGCCAGCGGGTCGTCGCGGCGCCGGCCGCCCAGCAGCTTGGCCACGACCTGCGGGTCCATCGCCGTACCGCCGTCCGCCACCCGCCGCACCGCCGCCACGAACTCGGCGGCGCCCAGCACCCGGTCCTTGAGCAGATAGCCGATCCCGCCGGTGCCGTCCGCAAGCAGCTCGCGCGCGTACAGCTGCTCCACATGCTGCGACAGCACGAGCACGGGCAGCCCCGGCCGCGCCCGGCGGGCCTCCAGCGCGGCCTGCAGCCCCTCGTCGGTGAAGGTGGGCGGCAGCCGCACGTCCACCACGGCGACGTCCAGCTCCTCCTCGGCGAGCGCCCGCCGCAGCTCCGGCCCGCTCGCCACGGCGGCGGCGATCGTGAACCCATGGGCCGTCAGGAGGGTGCAGAGCCCTTCCCGGAGGAGGAAGAGGTCTTCCGCGAGGACAACACGCACGGCAGCTCCATCGTCACCAGGGTTGGCCCTCCGGCCGGGCTGTCGATGCCGAGCGTACCGTCGAAGACCGACAGCCGGCGGCGGATGCCCCGCAGCCCGCTGCCGCCCGCCCCGAGCACGGGCCCCTCCTCCTCGCGGGCGCCCCCGCACCCGTCGTCCCACACCGTGCAGCGCAGCACCCCGCCGACGTGACCGAGGACGACCCGGGCGTGCGCCGCGTCGCCGTGCCGGGCGGCGTTGGTGAGCAGTTCGGCGACGGCGAAGTACAGCGCCGCCTCGATCGGCCCCTCCGGGCGGCCCGGCAGCGCCTCGGCGTCCACCTCCGCCGCCAGCGGGGCGTCCAGGGCGAGCCCCCGCAGCGCGTCGACCAGCCCGCGCTCGGCCAGCACCGGCGGATGGATGCCCCGCACCAGCGCGCGCAGTTCGGTCAGGGCCCGCGCCGAGTTCTCGCGCGTCTGGCGCACCAGTTCGCGCGCCCGCTCGGGTTCGGTCCCCATCAGCGTCTCCAGAGCGCCGAGCGCGAGACCCATCGCGACCAGCCGGGCCTGCGCGCCGTCGTGCAAGTCCCGTTCGATCCGGCGCAGTTCGGCCTCACGGCTGTCCACGGCGGCGAGCCGGGTCTCGGTCAGCTCCGCGACCCGCTCGGCCAGCCGGCGCCGTTCCACCTCGGCGGCGACGGCGGGCGCCGGCCCGAGCAGCACCGGCAGCCAGCGGTGCGCGTGCAGCCGCGAGGCCGGCCCGGACAGCCGCAGCGCGGCGTAGTACAGCAGCGGGCCGCCGGGGACCGCCACGGCCGGCCGGCCGAGCACCGGGCCGTCGAACAGGCCGCGGTGGCTGTCGAAGAGGGCGGCGACACCGGGGGCGAGGAGCCCGAACAGGACGTACCAGGCCATGGCACTCGGCACGAGCAGCAGCACCAGCGCGACCCACGGTTCCAGCGAGAGGAAGAGCAGGTCGCGGCGGTTCGCGGGATCCTCGCGCGGCGCCCGGTCGGGGAGATAGGGGCTGGGTACCGCCACCCCGCCCCAACGCACCGGAAAACGCCGGTAGGTGGCGGTGAGCTTGCGTACCGCGCGCAGCGGGCCGCGCTCCGGGTCGCCGCCCCCGAGGAGCCGGGCCGGCAGGGCGACGCACACCACGGCCAGGGCCGCCAGGCAGCACCAGCCGATCGTCCAGCAGTACCCGAGGTCCAGGTGGCGTCTGCCGAGGCGGCGCAGCGCGGTGCCGCCGACGCGTCCGGCGGTGGTGGTCATGGCCTGCCTCCGAAAGGGCTCGTGGTCCGTCGCCTGCGCCGGTCCCAGTGTGGCGCGGCGGACGGCCGGACGGTGTGCGTCCGGGCCCCGGCCGGGGGTGGGTCTGGCCCCACCCCCGCCCGGCACCTGGACGCAATGCCCGCCCGCCCCCGGCTCCGTAGCGTCGAAGGCGTCGGAACGGGGCCCGAGACAGGGGGCGAAGGACATGGGCGGGACGGTCATGGACAGGGACATGGGCAGGGGCGCGGACGGGGACGGGGACAAGCGGGTGGCGGCGCCGAACGGGCCGCTGGTGCGGAGCATGGTGCTGAACGTCGCCGCGCCGCCGGCCGTCTTCTACGGCCTGCGCGCCACCGGGATGGGCCTGTGGTGGGCGGTGACGGCGAGCGCCGTACCGCCGGCGGCGGAGGCGCTGCTGACGGTGGCGCGCGAGCGGCGGGTGGGGATGCTCGGCGTCCTGGTGCTCGGCATGGTGGCCCTGGGCGCGGCGCTGTCCGCGGTGACGGGGAGCCCGCGGTTCATGTTCGCCAAGGACGGCTGGACGACCGGGATCGTCGGGCTGGTGTTCCTGTGCAGCCTGCGCGGACGGCCGGTCGTCTTCCGGATCCTTGAGTCGGTGGCCTGCGGGGAGCGGCGCGCCGAACTGGCGCGCGCCTGGGCGGCTTCACCGACCTTCCGGCACGTGATGCGGCTGCTGACGGCGGTGTGGGGCGTGGCCCTGCTGCTGGACTCGGCGGTACGCGTGGTGCTCGCGTACACACTGCCCGTCGACTCGGTGATGCTGGTGACCACGCTCCAGTACGTGGCGCTGTTCGTGGCCCTGGAGGTCTTCAGCCGGGCTTACGGCCGCAGGCCTTCCCGCGTCGCCGCCATCCGCGGCGAGAGCGCGGCGGCGGTCTGACCAGGACTCGGGAACGAGAAGGGAGCGGGACCATGACACAGGTGGTGGTGGTCACCGGGGCGGCGAGCGGGATCGGCGCGGCGGTCGCCCGGCACTTCGGCCGGCGCGGGGCGCACGTGGTCGTGGCGGACGTCGACGAGGCGGGCGGCACGGCCGTGGCACGGGAGGCGGGCGGGCTCTTCGTCCGCACCGACGTCACGCGCGAGGAGGACAACCGCGCGCTGATCGCCGCCGCCGTCGAGGCCTACGGCGGGCTGGACCTGGTGCACCTGAACGCCGGCATCGGCGACGGCGGCGGGTTCGGCGAGTACGACTACGACGCGGCACGGCAGCACCGGGTGCTCGCGGTCAACCTCTACGGCGTGATGTACGGGCTGCACGCGGCGCTGCCCGCGCTGGCCGCGCACGGCGGCGGCTCGCTGGTGGTCACCTCCAGCATGGCCGGGGTGGGGCTCGCGACCTTCGACCCGGTGTACGCGGCGAGCAAGTACGGCGTGATCGGGCTGGTGCGCTCGCTGGCCCCGACGTGGCAGGAGCGGGGCGTGCGGATCAACGCCGTCTGCCCGGGCCTCGTCCGCACGCCGATCCTGGCGCCGGAGGCGATCGACCACGTCGTCGGCGAGGGGTACGCGGTGGCGGAGCCCGCCGAGATCGCGGCGGGCGTCGCCCAGGTCGCGGCGGGCCGGGAGACGGGGCGGGCGTATGTCCTGCAGGCGGGCCGGGCTCCCGAACCGGTGGCCTTCCCGAAACTGGACCTGGTACGCGCCGCCCCCTGAGGCGGACCGGCCGGTCAGGCGCCCTTCGGCCCCGCCTGCTGCACCACCTCGAAGGACCACAGGGTGGAACCGGAAGCAGCCGCCCGGGGCCGCTCGGCGCCCTCGCCGCCCTGGTGAGCGGCCTTCATCGGCCCCTCCATCCAGGCCTGGAACGACTCCTCGTCACGCCAGCGCGTGTAGACGAGATAGGTGTCGGTGCCCTCGACGGGGCGCAGCAGCTCGAACCATTCGAAGCCGTCGGAGTTCTCCACCGCGTGCGCGCGCGAGGCGAACCGCTTCTCCAGGACCTCCCGCTGCTCGGCGGGCACGGTCAGCACGTTGATCTTCACTACGCTCATGCCCCCATCCTGACCCACCCCGCCCCGCCCGGCCCGCCCCGGGGCGCCCGGCGCGGCGGGCACGAGGTCCCGAACCGGGAGAACCCCTGAGGGATGACCCCTGAGGGACCCCTGGGCCGGGCCCCTGACGGCCCCTTAGGGGATGTCACAGGTCGGCCGCAAAGCCGGGCCCGGACACCCGAGCCCGTCACCTCACTCCCGGGGACCAGGTACGTTCGATGACGTGGCTGGATTCAGGATCGGACGCGGGGGCCGGGACAACCGCACCCCCCAAGGACAGCAGGCACCGCGAGCACCGCAGGGGCCGTCGCACGGCCGCCCGGGACCGCGGTACGGGCAGCCCTCGGGGCCCTCCTACGGGCAGCCGCAGGGGCCGTCGTACGGCTACCCCTCCGCCCCGCAGTCGTCGTACCCGCAGCCTCCGCGGCAGGGGCAGCCCTACGGCTCCCCGGGCCCCGGGGAGGACGGCCCGGAGTACTTCGGCGACGGCGGCTACCGGGCGGCCCCGCGCGATCCGTACGCGGCCGACAACCCGGGCCACACCCAGGCCTTCTCGATCGACGAGGCCGCCGGCTACACCCAGGGCTCGACCTACCAGGCCGGCTCGGCCACCGCGCCCGCGGCCCCGCTCGGCCCGCCCCTGCACTGGAAGGAACTGCTGAGGGGGATCCTCGCCTCCCCTAACCAGACGTTCCTGCGCATGCGGGACTACACGATGTGGGCTCCGGCGCTCGTCACGACCTTCCTCTACGGCCTGCTCGCCGTCTTCGGCTTCGACGGCGCCCGCAAGGACGCGATCAGTTCGCCGCTGGCCAGCGCGGTACCGATCGTGCTGCTCACGGCGGTCGTGATGGTGCTGGGCCTGTTCATCCTGGGCGTGGTCACCCACACCCTGGCCCGCCAGCTCGGCGGCGACGGCGCCTGGCAGCCGACGGTCGGGCTGTCCATGCTGATCACGGCCCTGACGGACGCGCCCCGCCTGGTCGTCGCCATGTTCTTCGGCGGTAACGCGAGTTTCGTCCAGCTCCTCGGCTGGGCCACCTGGATCGGGGCCGGCGCGCTGCTGACACTGATGGTCTCCCGCTCCCACGACCTGCCCTGGCCGAAGGCGCTGGGCGCGTCGGCGATCCAGCTGATCGCCCTGCTGTCGATCGTGAAACTGGGCACGTTCTAGCTCTGCCCGGCTTCCCCGGGCACGAGGGAGGGCCCCCGGCCGCGCTGCGGCCGGGGGCCCTCCCTCGTGCCCTCTCATGCCCCTCGTATGCCCGGAGTGCTCAGGCACGAGGCGTGCCCGGGCGCGCTCAGGCGTCGAGCACCTGCCCGGCACGCTTCACGACGGGCGGCTCGACACTCCACGGGAAGTTGATCCAATCATCGGTCCGCTTCCACACGTACTCGCACTTCACGAGGGAGTGGGACTTCTCATAGATGACGGCGGAGCGCACCTCGGCGACGGTGTCGAGGCAGAAGTCGTGCACGAGCTTGAGCGTCTTGCCGGTGTCGGCGACGTCGTCCGCGATGAGGACCTTCTTGTTCGAGAAGTCGATCGCGTTCGGGACGGGGGCCAGCATCACCGGCATGTCGAGCGTCTCACCGACTCCCGTGTAGAACTCCACGTTCACGAGGTGGATGTTCTTGCAGTCGAGCGCGTACGCCAGCCCGCCCGCGACGAACACGCCGCCCCGGGCGATGCTGAGCACGATGTCGGGCTCGTACCCGTCGTCGGCGATGGCCTGCGCCAGCTCGCGCACCGCCCCGCCGAACGCCTCGTAGGTCAGGTTCTCCCGCACACCCTGCGCGTCACTCATGTGTTCCCTGCCCTCACACCTGGGTCCGATGGAAATTGACGTAGGACCGCGAGGCGGTCGGCCCGCGCTGCCCCTGGTAGCGGGAGCCGTAGCGCTCGCTGCCGTAGGGGAACTCGGCGGGCGAGGTCAGCCGGAACATGCACAGCTGACCGATCTTCATCCCGGGCCAGAGCTTGATCGGCAGCGTGGCGAGGTTGGACAGTTCGAGCGTCACGTGCCCGCTGAAGCCGGGGTCGATGAACCCGGCCGTGGAGTGGGTGACCAGCCCGAGCCGCCCGAGCGAGGACTTGCCCTCCAGCCGCGAGGCGAGATCGTCGGGGAGCGTGATGACCTCGTACGTGGAGGCGAGCACGAACTCCCCGGGGTGCAGGATGAAGGGCTCGTCCCCCTCCGGCTCCACGAGCCGCGTCAGATCGGGCTGCTCGATGGAGGGGTCGATGTGCGGGTACCGGTGGTTCTCGAACACCCGGAAGTACCGGTCCAGCCGAACGTCAACGCTCGACGGCTGCACCATGGAATGGTCATAGGGATCGATCCGTACCCGCCCGGCGTCGATCTCGGCCCGGATGTCCTTGTCTGAGAGAAGCACGTAGCGAGGATACGCAAGGCGCGCGGAGCCGTGACAATCGTGACGACTCCGCGCGCCCGGGTTACTGCTGGTGACGTTTCTCCTACCGCTCGGCCGCGGCTTCGCTACCGCTTCTCCAGGGCGACCGGCACCACACTGCGGAGCCGGGCGCACCGGGGACACCTCATGAGCCGACCGGGGCCGAGCCGCTCGGCCTGCTGCATCGGGAACGAAGCGGTGCTGAAGACGTGCCCATCCGCGCAACGGACGACGGTGCGTTCCATCAAGTCCCTTAAGTCCCTTCCCCAAGAGCCTCGTCGGGCGTGACCGACCCGACGACAAAAGCCACATTACGGGATCAAAGAGACGACTCTCCAGGCGGCACTCCGACCCCACCCGGCCCCTCCCCCAGGCCTCCACGGTACGCCCCAACTCCGCCCGCCCGCAGCCGGATCCGCCCCCGAAAACGACTCGGCCCCCTGGGGTCCGGGCACCAGGGGACTTCGATGCTGTACAGTGAGCACCGTCCGGACCTCGACTCCCCGAGTCGATCAGTCCGTACTTACGCGGGTGTAGTTTAATGGTAGAACATCAGCTTCCCAAGCTGAGAGCGCGAGTTCGATTCTCGTCACCCGCTCCATGTGAAACCCCCAGGTCAGAGACCCGGGGGTTCTTTGTTTTCTACACCGGCGAGTGGGGCGCGCGCCGCAACCGAACCATAGCTCTCGACGACCTCCTCCTTGTGTTGCGCAAGGTCGTTGGGATCGTCTTCGTGGCGCTTCGCTCGGCGAGGACCAGGTCGTCGAGGCCGGTGGCCACCTCGCGTTGCCGCTCGTCCGAGTACTGATAGATCACTGCGGTCTTCTCGAAGAATCGGCCGACGCGAACGATCGTGTCGTTGAGTGTGATGCCGGAGCATGCATCTCGGCTCGCGCGTCAGCCTCTCGACCGATCCGCCCCCGCAGTGGCCGGGCAGGGTGACACCATGGGCGAGGCGGAGGGGGACGAGGGCCGAGTGGAAGACAACAGACGCATAGCCCTGCTTATCGGCGTGGGCGAGAATCCGGGGGCGGAACGCCTTCTTCCTTCCCTCGGCGCGACGGTCGACGCGGATCTGCATGTGCTGGGCACCTCCTTGGAGGACAGCGGCTACGCGGTGGAGACCCTCCTGAATCCCACCCGGAACGCGATCGCCGAGCGCATCTCAGACCTCTCCGCGAGCGCGCCACCTGGCAGCACGCTGCTCCTCTACTTCACCGGGCACGGCGTCCGGGTGGGCACAACCGACTACTTGGTGCCCTCCGACGCCCGTGCCCCTGCCGACAACAGCGACAATACGGCCGGGTGGGAGCAGCCCCACGTACGGGAGTCGCTACTGGAGGCCGACATCAGCCGGTATCTGGCCAATTGCTCGGCCGGCACCGTGCTGTGGTTGATCGATGCCTGCCGTTGGGCCGGGGACGAGCAACAACCCCCTTTCGGCAGCAACGTCGTCAAGGGGCCCCCGCACAGCGGTTTCGCCATGATGACGAGCTGCGGCCCAGGTGAACCCAGCGGCTTCGCAGAGACGGGGAGCTTCTTCACGTCGGCGCTCGCCCTGGCCTTCGCCCCGCTGACCGAGGCCATGACCGTAGAACAGGTGTATGAGAAGACCAGGCGCGACACGCATTCACTCGCGGTACGGGCGTCGGCCGGACCGCAGAGGGTCCTGATCCATTACGGCAGCGACCTGGCGCAGCAGACCAGGTCCCTGGCGGTCGCCGAGGGCCGACGGCTGCTGGAGGCGTGGCAGGAGGCCGTGCGCACACCCGCCCTCTGGGAACGGGTCCCGGACTGCGACACGGAAGCCGTGGCCCGTCTTCAGGACTGTCTGTCGGACCTGGCCGCACAGGCCGCCCGCCACCTCCACCGTGCTCAGGAGCGGTTGCCCGACCCCTGGGCCGACGACGACTATGCGGTACGGCTGCTGACCGGCCGCCTCGCCCAGCTCCTGCCCAAGGGCTCCGAGCTGTCCGCCTTGGAGGTCACCGCACTGATCGCCGGTGTCCTGTTGCACGAGATGGCCTGGGCCGAGCGGCTGAGCCAGTCAGCCGAGTTCCATCCGCAGCTCGTGTGGCGCGATGACGAGGCGAGCGACCAGCGGCGACTCTACGAGCAGATCACCGAGCACTACCCTCAGATCACCGAGAAACTCACGGACTCGTACCGATGGCTGGCAGACCCCGCGGACGACCGCCATGCCGTCACCCTGTGGCTGGTCCACCGCTGGATCGAGGAGCGGTTCGCGACCGACGAGGAAGCCGTGCCCGCGGTGCTGGCCGACGGCTTCGTGGCCCGGCTCCTCGACGTCGCACCGCCGACGGCCGGCGAGCGGCTCGGCGGCCGGGCCGGAGCGCTCTCCACGGCGCTGCGTACGGTCGCCGCTGGCCTCGCCGTCGGCGCTCCGCCGGACGACGAGCGGCTGCCGCCGGACCGTCACGTCGTCCGCGGAACATCTTGGCGCCTGCGCGTGCGCCCCCTCGCGTCGCTGCTGCGGCTCGCCGGGATGCTCGCCTTCGACACTCGGTGTCTGCCTGAGGTCCTCGCCGAGCATCTCGCCGTCTCCGATCCGGTGGTGCCCAGCGAGGTTGTCACCGTGCTCCGGGACGCCTACTGGCACCTCGACCAGGACGGGAACGCCCCCTCATATCTGCATCTGGACGCGGTCTGCCCTCATCCGGCGATCCACGCGGCACTCGCCTCAGTCGTCGAGGACGCCGACGACCTCGGTCACCTGCTGCGGGAGTCGGCCCGCCGCCTCCCGCAGGACGAGGCCGCGCTGCTGCGAGCACTCCCCGCACGGCTGTCCGACCACGGACTGCGACCGGACCGCGAGCACGGCATGGACTCCTACGACGTTCCGCTCGCCCGGTTCTCGCTGGCGCAGACGGAGATCCGCCGTTTGCTGATGGGCGAGAAGCTGTACGACGGAGAGCCCGAACTCGCGCTGCGCGAGCTCTACCAAAACGCCATGGACGCCTGCCGCTACCGGGAGATGCGCGGCCGGTATCTGCGGGATCTCGGCCGGGGGCCGGCGCAATGGGCGGGCCGGATCCGCATCGAGGTGGGTGAGGACAGCCGCGGTCGTTACGTCGAGTGTGTGGACAACGGCGTAGGCATGACGCTCGACCAACTGAAGAACACCTTCACCCGGGCCGGCCGCCGCTTCGACCAGTCCCATTCCTTTCGCCGGGAACAGGCAGCGTGGCTTCGCCACGACAGTTCGCTGCGGCTGTATCCCAACAGCCGTTTCGGCATCGGTGTTTTCAGCTACTTCATGCTCGCCGACGAGATGACGATCGTGACCCGCCCGGTCGGCCCGGACGGTCGCCCGGCCAAGAAAGCACTGCGTGTCGAAATCCCTGTCAGCGGCAGTCTCTTCCGCGTACGGGAGGAGGACGAGCAAGGCGGCGCGGCGTTGCCCGAGGGCGGCACGCGCGTCCGGCTGCACCTGCGCCGTGCGGGGGCACTGCCCGGGGGCTCCGCCGTTTCCGTGCTGCGCTCTCTCATTCTGATCAGCGAGTTCCGGCTGGAAGTGTGCGACAAGGACGGCACCGAGGAGACCTGGCTGCCCGGATGTCTCAAGTCCGGAGAGGGTCCGGGATCGTTCTCCACTCGCTTCGCGGTCGAGGCGGTACCAGGCACGTTGTGGTGGGTATCGGGCGACGGGGCGATCGTGTGCGACGGGATCGCCGCGGACGAGCGGACCTTCGGGTACGTACTCAATCTGTCGGGCGTGCACGCGGGCGAGCTCAGCGTCAACCGCAAGAAGTTGGAGAGATACGACATCCTGTGGGCACGGGAGCAGATTCGCCGAGGCGCCCAAGTACTGTCCGACGGAGGAGGATTGAACCTTCAGTGGCTGTGGAGCATGGAGTCCCGTGAGCCCGCGGTCGCTCGCATCCTCTGGAAGGCCCTGCGGGATCAGAGGGTGCTCGCGTCGGACGGCCTCGGCCGGCAGGTCAATCTCGACGAGGTCGGGTGGTTCAGGCTGGACTCCTCCCTGGACGATCGACGCAACGGGAGGCACGGGGAGGAGAAGGAGCTCTCCGAGATGGTCCGGCCCTGGCGACTGGCCGTCCTCGGCCCCGAGTACCGCACTCGGAACGAGGCGGTGCCGCTGTCCCTCTTCGGTCATCCCGTTCCGCAGCCAGGCTGGTCCGATATTGCGGCGAAGGTCGAAGGCGATTGGCGTACTGCGGTTCTGGTGGCCCGCGAACAGGACACGACCGTGGCGAAGGTGCTCCGCGCGACGCGGGGCCTGCGTATCGCCCATCCGCGGCTGGCGGGACCGGCTGTTGTCGGTGACGGCGACCTGGACTGGAAACCGGAATTCACCGACTGGTATGTCATGAAGGGACTCCTGGGCAGCAAACCCGATCCGCTGAACAGCCACCTTGCCATCAGTGTCTGGGGGCGGCCCCTGCCACCCAAGCGACGGGCCGCCAACGAGATCTACTACCGGCACCTGCCCGAGGATCTCTCGGGCATCACCCGGGCCTCCGCGAGTTCTGGTGAGCCACTCGGAAAGCTGGCCGATGCATGCGCCCGGTACGCGCCGTTCGTGGGCGAACCGCTGGGCGCCGTCCCAGACCGCCACCGCGACCACGTCTGCACGGACGCCGAGCTGAGGCTTCTGTACCTCCAGGAGGACGAGCACCATTGGCGACCCGCCGTTCACCCCTGGGACGTACCGGTTGTGGCTGCCACGACGGGTCTCGACGCGGATGAAGTACACCGTCGCATGGCCGAGTTCGCCTGGCTGGGCCGCCCCGTACCCGATCCGGCCTTGGCCGCCCGATGGGCTGCCCTGCCGCCCGAGGTGTTCCCCGTCCTGCGCCGCTACATCGTCCACGGCGCCGACGGCCGCCCCATGCTGCCCTGGGCCGCCACCATCGAACTGGCCGCGGAGTGCGACATGTCCGTGTGGGAGGCCGAGCGCGTCCTCGCCCGCGAGGCGGAGCGCCTCGGAGTGCTCCACCGCCGGCGCTACACCAAGCGCTCCTCCGGACGGGACGTGGTCCCCTCACCCGACGCGGCCAACCTCGTACGGTGGCTGCACCAGGAGGACGTCCGCCTGGAGGACGGTGTCTCGCTCCGGGACCTCGCCTTCGTCCGCTCGCACGAGACGTCGTTCGAGGAACTGTCCTGGTACCTGGAGGAGTTGAGAGAGGCCGAGGTGGATCTCCCGGACGCGGCGAACCTGCTGCGCGCCTGGGACGATCTGCCCACGCCGAGCAGATACGCGTTCTCCGGGGAGGACCCCAGCTGGGTCGGCGCCAACTATCCCGTGCCGGCAACCTCGGCCGTGCTGTTCACCGGAAGCCAGCGGCTCCGGCAGCAGCTGTCGGTCCTGTGGAACACCGCGCACCGGGAAGCCCAGAGCCTCGGGTTGAGTGCCGCACTCGTGGCCCCACGCCCGCCCGGGACGCTGATGAAGTTCACCCCGACGGGGGACGAGATCGCGGCCCTGGTCGACGAGGGCGCGCACGAGGGCGTGGACTACGAGTGGTTCGAGACCCCTCACTGGGTCCCGCTCACCGCGCAACGGCTGGTGGGCTATGCCCGCGCCCGCACCCTCGGTGTTCGGGCGGCGTACCGGGCTCTGGCCCCTTTGCGGGCTATCGGCGCTCTCGTACCGGAGTTGACCGCCGAGGAAGAGGAGGCGCTGCCCGACGAGGTGCCCACCGCACACGATGCCGTGGCGGTCGAGCCGGCGTACCGCGTCTCCGAGCCCGGCACCCCACTGCTGCCCCTCGATTTGGTCAGCATCGCGGGCCGTCTCGGTGAGTCGGTACGACACACCTGGCAACGGCGCATCGCGCCGTACGTCGCCTTGGAGGAGACACCACCGTCGATCACCGACGTACCCGACGTCGTACCCGGCTGGCAGGACCTGGTACTCCTCTCCGAGGGCCTCGACGGGAAACTTCCCGCGCTGGTCGGCCCGGTCTGGCAGGACCGGATCGAGCACTGTGCGCAGGCAGTGGACGAGACGCCGGAGTGGGTGCGCGAGCGTCTGGAGATGTACACGGGCCTGTTCGGGCTCGAGCTGAAGTTCGCCGCCGGGAGGGGACAGAAGCCATGACGCGGGCCAACCGACACGATCACCGCATGCCGTACGCCGATGAGGATCTCGGTGAACTCGATGCCTCCCTGTTCACCCAGCAGCCAGCCCCAGACGGCGGGGGTGTGATCGTCACAGGGACGTGCCCACGCTGTCACGGCGCCACCAGAACACTGTTCCCGTGGGCCCGGCCGGGAACAGGGACAAAGGGTGGACTGAGCCTGCTCTTCGGGAGGGGGGCGACACAGAGGGCGGAGGAAGGGTCGGAGCCCTTGCTGGCAGAGGTGCACTTCTGCGAATGCGGGCACGCCCATCCCCGTGTGCCCACGGACACATCGTTCCTCGGGTGCGGCGCGATCTGGCGAATCCGGCGATGAGCACCGGTTCCGAGCGCCGCTGGGCCGAACTCGCCCGTGAACTGGAGTTCACCAGGCTTCCGGAAGTACGCCGACAGGCGGAAGGGTGGCGTAACGGGCTGACGGGGCTGACAGCCCTGCTCGCGGTCCTCGTACTGCTGAAGGGCCGCGACAACCTCGGCGACCTGCCGGACGGGGCCCGCACGACCGCCACCGGGTTACTGATAACCGCCTTTGTGCTGTTGGTCGCGGGCTCGCTCCTGGCCGCACGAGCGGCGCACGGAGCGCCGGAGCGCGAGATCATCCTGGGCGGGCAGGCCCTGCGCCGCTGGACCGAGCGGGAGGTGGCCCGGGCGACACGGGCACTGGCCTGGGCCTACCTGTGCTGCGTCCTCGGAGTGATCCTGGTGGTCGGGGCTCTCGTCGTCGCATGGGTGACGACAGGTGATTCCGGCATGCAACCGGTCGTAGTGCGGACGAACACCGATGTGCTGTGTGGCGAGCTGATCGTCGCTGACGAGCATCACGTGGAGATCAGCTCCGAGACGGACGGCAAAGTCTCGTTGCCATGGACGGCCGTGGTGAGCGTGAAACCTGGCAAGACCTGCGACGCAGCGCCGTAGCCCAGTACCGTCGAGTCGCGGCGTGCGTCCATACGTTATCCGGTAGGACCGCGGGCTTCGTCGAGGTCCGGCTGTAGGGGTATGACGCCCTGCAGGGCCTCGCCGTCCTCGGACGGAGGGCCGGCGAGATCCGGCCCTCCGCGCCGCCTCAGGAGACGTCGTGGATGTTGTGCTCGGCCAGGTCGGACGCGTGCCGAGCGATGGCTCGGTAGTCGGCGTCGTCGTGGAGGACGGCCAAGCCGTGGTGGGCAGCGGTGGCAGCGATCACGAGGTCCACCGCCGAGGCACTGCGATGCTCCCCGGCCTGGGCCATACGATGTTGCACCCCGCCGATCCAGCGCCCCGCGTTCTTCGGCACTGACACGTCGGGGTAGAGATCGGTGAACATCTCCACGATCTCGTCGTACTCGCGTCCGGTCCGGGCGCTGTGAAGAAACTCGGTGCGTTGCACATAGCAGGATGCGATGGCCCCGGCATCGATCGCGTCGTACCAGGCCGATTGCAGTTTTGAATCACGGAGCAGCCGGACCAGGCCGGACGTGTCGAGCAAGTAGATCACCGGCTGTGCTTCTCCGCACGGTGCAGGCGCTCGGCGTCCTCGACGGCACCCCACTCACGCGCACGCTCGAAATGACGGCTGATGCGCGCCGCACGCTCCTGCTGCTCGGCGTAGAAATGCAGAGCGAGATTGACCGCCTCCTTCTTGGTCCTGACCCTGGCCAGAGCCATGGCGCGTTCCAAGGCGTCGTCATCGATGTCGATCTGGGTCACAGACATGTGGCACCTCCCGCACGATGTTGGCGATGTACATAGAAGAATACTTCACCAACATCGACGCGGCCACGCCTTAGTGTCGGATCTGCAGTCGCAACGGACATTCCAGGTCAGCCCGGCAGACGACGCCGACCGGTCGGTGCAAAGCGCCGCGCGCACATGACTCGATCGCTGGTGGTGGCCGTGCCCATAGCGTGCCCGTAAGAGCGGACAACCACGGTCAGCCGCGGTGTGAACGGGCCCGCGCCACGGTGTCGGCACGATGAATCCGTGCAGGTCAGCGACCATCCGGCCGCCCAAGCGCCGTCGCTTCCCAAGCTGAGAGCGCGAGTTCGATTCTCGTCACCCGCTCCATGTGAAAGGCCCAGGTCAGAGACCCGGGCCTTTTTGTTGTGCGTGGTGATCAATCGCCGCGTGCCGGATTCGTGCCAGAAGGCCTGCTGGCGGTCGCGTCGGCAGCCTGCGCCCGAGCGCATGTGCAGCGGGTCTGCTTCGAAACGAAGGTAGGGCCGTACTTGGGTCTGTCCAGGAGCGAGGCATTCACGACCCTGGTGCCCGTGTGGAGACCGCGACGCGTGCGGCATCGGCGCGGCCCCGAGGCGCCGGGCGGCACATGCGAGTCATAGGCTTCGCTCTTGAGCGAGGGGAACCTTATGGGCGGGGCCGTCATCACCTGTTCGCTGTTGATGCTCGCTGCTGTTCTGGCGGTCGCGGCTACGGCGGTCGCACTGTCCAAGGGGACGCAACCGCGTAGAGCCCTTCCCTTCGGCTGCTTCACAAGTCTGCTGGCCGTCTTCTGGCCAACGCTGCTCTTCACTGTCCTGGTCCTCGCCCCGCACTGGTAGCCGAGCACGATGGGGGGCGTGCCAGACCCGTGCCGGATGCTGCCGGGAATCACGGGGACCACCGGGGAACGCGGTACGCGCCCATCGCGCGCTGACATGGTTGCGCCGCACGTCTCCCCGATCGTTCCTGCGATGCGGATGAGCGGTGAGGAGCCGGGCCGTCGAGGACACCTTCACCGCCCACTTCCGACGAGCCCGACCCCCCCCCATCGAAGAGATGCCGCCCGGCTGCGCACCTCGCCTACTTGAGCGCCGTACCACCCGAGTTGTGATAGGCGATCGTCTTGCTGATCAGGTTTCCGCCGTCCGTCTCGATCGACGTCTGTTCCTGCTGCCCCGCACCGAACAGCAGGCCGGCGATATGCGCGTTCGCCACCTGGTCCATGTGTCCGAACAACCAGTCCACCTTGTCGTCCTTGTAGTGGTTGAGGGTGTTGTTCTGCGCCATGTTGCCCACGGGGATCTGCCACAGGACCACCGGCTTGCCGACGGACTCGGCCATCGTCTTGTAGAACGCCAGCCGGGCAGCGGCCTTCTGGTCGGTCCAGAATTCGTTACGGCCGCCGTGGGCCGGCTGTGCGTACCAGCCTGCATCGCGGTCCGACACATCGGTGACCAGGAAGTCGGCGCTCTGTGCCCCGAGGTGCGCGTAGTCCTTGATGCACTTCTGGGTGTTGTACTCCCAGTCGAAGCACGAAAGGTGCATCCCCACGGCGGTGTTCGGCGCGTACTTGTGCGCCATGTCGACCAGGCAGCGGGAGAGTCCGGCGGCGCTGTTCTCCTGCGATCCGCAATCCGTCGGATTCGCCCCCGAGACCCGCGCGGGAACCTGGTGCGGATCGCCGAGCGACCGGACGTAGCCCCAGAAGTCGGGCTCGAGGTCGATCATGTCGTGCGAGTTGCCGATCTTCTGGAGGAAGAAGCGGTAGTCGTTCAGGTACCGGGTGAGCAGGTCGACCCTGTTGATGGCCTTGACCTCGCCCGGACCGTCGCCCTCGCCCGCGAGATCACCGAGGTCGCGCAGCGAGTACCAGGTCCACAGGAACTTCTGCGGGCGCGGGCTGCCCTTGTACGTCGCCTGGGCCGCCTGGGCATCCCGGTAGGTCACGTAAGTGCCCGGCGCTGTGGTGCTGCCGGTCCAGCAGCCCCACCAGCTCGACCACCCGTCCTGGCAACGCGATGCCGAATAGTAGTCCGACGACGGCGCGGGCTGGCTGTGCACATAGGCGTACCGCACGTCGAACGGGGCGGCGGTCGCCGAGGCGTCGGACATCGAGCCGCCGATGAACACCGTGCTACGCCCCAGGAAACGTTTCGTCGAGCTGCTGCCGCCCGGCGCGGTGGACGCGCCGGCGTTGCCGACGCTCCCGGCAGGGACGAGTTGCCACTGCTGGTTGGCGGCGCCCCGGTCGCGGTGTTGGACGACGCCGCCGCCGTCGGCCTTGGCGGCGTCGCGGACCTCGACGGCCATGTCACTGAAGCGATTGATCAGACGCAGGTAGCCGTCCGACGACTCCGCCAGTCTGAACTGCTGGTTGGTGCCGTTCCGGTCGCTCCACTGCACGAGGGCGGAGCCGGCGGCCTTCGACCAGCCGAGGTCGTCGAGTACCTTGCCGGAGTTCCGGTTCTGCAGCCGGTAGTACCCGTCGCCCGCGTCGATGAACCGCCACTGCTGGTTGGCCCCGCCGTGGCGCGCCCACTGCACCACCGCCGCGCCGTCGTTCGTGGCGTAGGCACGGTCGTCCAGCACCTTGCCGCTGTTGCGGTTGACCAGCACGTACCAGGTCTTCGGATCCACGGTTTGCGCTGAGGCGGTGCTGACCACAACGGCGGAGCCGGCCACGACGGCCATGACGACGGCCGCCCAGAAACCCCGACGCGCGAACAACCGACGGGCGCGATGCATCGGGCGGGTACCGCGTGCGTGGCCGCCGGCACGACGCCCGCCGGCCCGGGGCGCCACCGATGGCCTGGGCGGATCGGGGACACGTCTGTGCTCTCGTTCGAAGGACAACTCTGTGCTCTCTTCCAGGTGTCGCATCTGACCGGACCACCTGCCCGGACACCACTCAGTGGTCCGGCAGGCCGAAAAGGTTGCCGCGAAAATTCACAGCGGGTCAGCGCTGCAGGGTGAGGAGACCCGGCCGCCACGGCAGTCGGTCGTAGGGGCCGCTCGCGGTGGGGGACTTGCCCTGGTAGAGCAACTGCAGGTTGCAGGGGTCGATGGTCATGGTCTGGTCGGGGTTGTTGCGGACCAGGTCACCGTGGCTGATGTCGTTGGTCCAGGTGGCGCCGCTGTTGGCCTTGCCCGCGAAGGGGTTGCTCTCGGTGCCGGCCTGCGGGGTCCACGAACCGTTCAGGCTGGTGGCGGTGAAGGAGCGGAAGTAGCGCTGCTCGTTCGCACCCCGGGCCTCGACGATCATGAGGTACTGGTTCTGGCCCTGGACCTTGTAGACCTGCGGCGCCTCGAACAGGTTCTTCGTCGAGTCGCTCATGACCGTCGTGTACGCCGAGCCGAAGCTGCCGGGGAAGTTCCCGATCGGCATGCTCGCCCGGTAGATCTTGCCGTTGTCACCGGCGAAGAACAGGTACATGTTCCGGCCGTCACCGATCAGCGTCTGGTCGATCGGAGCGGAGCCGGGGAGGCTGCCGGTGAACAGCGGCCGCGGCGCGGACCAGCCGTTGGGGTTGGTGGGGTCGCTCGACGTGCGGTAGTTGAAGGGCCAGCCGCCACTCCACTGGGACGCCAGCACCCAGATCTTCTTGGGCGCGAAGTAGAACAGCGTGGGCGCCGCCGCGGACTGGCTCATCCCGGTCTGGCCGGCCGACGCCATGTCCGACCAGTTCGTGAAGGGCTTGAACATCATCGAGCCGTACGACGATCCCGACACGCTCGACGCGTAGACCAGGTGCTTGCCGTCGTACACCACGTCGGTGAAGTCCTTCACCGCGGACCACCCGTTCGCCGGCTGCGCCAGCGCACCCGTCGACGTCCACCGGTACGTCGACGGAAGAGCGCACGTGCTGCCCGACTGCGTGGGCGTCGCCGGGGTCGGCGTCCTGAGGTTCCAGTGCTGGTTGGCGCCGCCGCCCGAGTCCCAGACCTGGACGGGAGTACCGTTGGCGGTCCGACCGCCGGGGGTCTCCAGCGCCCGGCCGCTGGCGACGTTGGTCAGCGTGTAGGAGCCGTCGCTGTTGCGCGCGGCCCGCCAGTGCTGGTCGGCGCCGCCGCCCGAGTCCCAGACCTGCGTCCTCGTCCCGTTGCCCGTCTGGTTGCCGGGCTCGTCCAGTACCCGGCCGCTGGCGACGTTGGTCAGCGTGTAGGAGCCGTCGCTGTTGCGGCCGGCCCGCCACTGCTGGTTGGAGGCACCGGCCGCGTCCCACACCTGGAGGGGGGTGCCGTTGCCGTTGTATCCGGCGGGCTCGTCGAGGACACGTCCGGAGGCCGCGTTGGAGAGCGTGTAGACGGTGCCGGAGGCGATGCCCCCAGCCTGTGTGCCGGCGCCGCTGCCGCCAAGGGCGGTGAGCACCGTGCTGTAGGCGGGCTTCTTGGTGCCGCCCGCGTCGAACAGCAGCGGGTTCTCACCGGTGCGCCAGGAGTCGCTGTCGCGGATGCCCCACACCGTGATGCCCGTGCACCGAGCGACGTTCACGCACGCCTGGACGGCGCCTGCGTACGCCGTCGGCGACGCCTGGGCGATGTCCAGCTCGGTGATCTGGACGTCCACGCCGAGCGCGGCGAACTTGGACAGAGTGGTCTGCAAGCTCGCCGGCGCGCCGCCTGCGCCGAAGTGGCTCTGGAAGCCGACGCAGTCGATGGGCACACCGCGGGACCTGAAGTCCTTGACCATCGCGTAGACGCCCTGCGTCTTGGCGTCGGACCAGTTCTCGATGTTGTAGTCGTTGTAGCAGAGCTTGGCCGAGGGGTCTGCGGCCCGCGCGGTGCGGAAGGCGTCCTCGATGAAGCCGTTGCCCAGCACGTCCTGGAACACCGAGCTGCGGTGCCGGCCGCTGCCGCCGTCGGCGAAGGCTTCGTTGACCACGTCCCAGGCGTAGATCCTGCCCTTGAAGTGGGTCATCTCGGTGGTGATGTGGTTCCTCATCACACTGCGAAGGGTGCCCGGGTCGGTGATGGACTTCACCCAGTCGGGCAGCTGGCGGTACCAGACCAGGGTGTGGCCGCGCATCCGCTGCCCGTGCGCGGTGGCGTGGCCGACGATCGAGTCGGCCGGGCCGAAGTTGAAGGTGCCGCGGAACGGTTCCGTGGTGTCCCACTTCATCTCGTTCTCCGGGGTGATCATGTTGAATTCCCGGTCGAGAATGGAGGAGTACGGCGAGTCGCCGAGCTTCCCGGCAGTCACGGCCGTGCCGAAATAGCGGCCGCTTCCGGCCGCTGCCGCGCCCAGCGTGCGGGCATGCGGCGCGTGTGCGGCCAGCGCGACCAGGGGTACGGCGGCACCTGCGGCGGCGAGGACCACGGCGGCGGCGAGCACCCGGCGGGTTGCCGGACGGCGGCGATGAGAGCGGTTCTGATCTGACAACGGCATGTCCTTCTGGCACAACGGGCCTTGATCCGGCCTCGGTTACCCTCCAGTTGCCGCCACGCGCACAAGGGTTGCCGCGATCGAGGGAAGTTGCTTCTCGGCCGCCGTCACCTTTCCCACCCGGTTCCGCGGCGACCTGCCTCCAGGCGACCGTCACCGCGACCAACGGGATCTGCTCGACCATCGGGCTGTGCGGCGTTCACCGGGTCGGGAGGAACCCGCCCCGGACCGACGCGGCGCCGCCCGAATCCTGCGCGTCGACGCGGTAGCCGTCGCCCGCGGCACTGCGCACGGCGGTGCCGTTGTTGAACTGGGCGGCGAACTCATAGCTCCCGGCAGGCACGGTCAGGCCCGGCCTGAGGACCCAGCGGTAGACCAGCGTGCCGCCGGCCTCCTGGGCGGTGACGGTGAAGTCAGCACTCGGCAGGGTCTGCCAGGTGCCGGTGTTCTTCACCCCGCCGGTCTGCGCGATCCGCATCTCGACCGTGAGCGAGGTGAGCGGCCGGGCCGTCTTGAGGGCGAGGTCGCTCTGCGTCCAGTAGACGGTGCTGTGCGGGTCCACCGAGCCGGCCGACCACAGCGCCCCGTTCCGGCTCTCGCCGGCGGTCGGCGATGCACTGGCGGCCGACGGAGTCGGGCGCGCGCTGCCCGGGGTGGTGACCGGGGCCGGCGCGACAGGGGTGGGGCGGGCCGATGTCGGTCGCGGGGAGCTGACGGCCGGGGACGGGGTGGCAGGCACGGTCACGGTGGCCGACGGCGAGGAGTGCGCGACGATGGCGGCGACGGCGAGGCCGCCGGTCGCCAGGATGCCGGTGGCGGCGAGTCCGGCGAACGCGACCCTGGTCCCCGATCTCGCGAACGGCCGCGCGCGGTGACGGACGGCTGGGCCGGCCATGCCGCGTTGCACCCGGGCCAGCATCCCCGCACGGTCGGGCCGGTGGGCCTCGGCGGCCTCGCGCAGCCGACGGGCGATCTCCTCGTTCACCGGTTCCTCCTCCCCGCCACCAGGTCTCCGACCGCTCGCGCGCCAAGGATCCTTTCCAGCCCGGCCGTTCCCTTCGAGGTCTGGCTCTTCACCGTACCGACCGATATGCCGGGCGCCACCGCCGTGTCCTTCTCCGACAGGTCGAAGGCGTGCCGCAGCACCACGCAGGCGCGCTTGCGGAACGGCGGTCGTGCTCGGTCGGGGACCGGTGGGGACCGGCCGGTGGCCTGGCCGCCACCGGGATGAGCAACGCTGTCGCCTACAGCGCCCTCGCCGGCCTGCCGGCCCTCGCCGCCGGCACCGTGCTGGTGTTCCGCCAACGCCGTGGCAGGGCATCGCACGGCGGGTGACCCCCGCCGCGCCCCGGCCTTCGTCACCGTCTGCGACCGCTGTCCGCCGACGGGCGCACCTGGCGAGTACCGGGCCCGCACCTACGGCACGGCCGGTGAGCGAACGGGCCTCCGGCCCGGGCACCGCCGTCGCGCGTGTCCGGGCCGATCGCCGCGGGGGCGGCTCAGGTCCTGACCGTGAGGTAGAGCCAGTCGCCCCACGTGGTCAGGTTGGTGTTGTCCTGCGTGCTGTGCACGTACTCCGAGCGCACCCGGAACTTCTGGTTGACCGCGTTGGTGAGGCTCAGCTGCCCCACCGAGGTGCTGTTCGGGTCGAGGTAGTAGCAGCCCGAGGTGGTGAGCGTGTGCCAGGCGCCGCCGGCGTACTCCTGGGCCTGGAACTTCTGGCACTGGCCGGACTTGTTCGGTGACACGACGGCGGTCACCCGCGGCTTCACCGTGTGGTGGTACACGCGGTAGGTCACGCCGCCGTAGGTGGTGCTCGTGTAGGAGCCGCCCAGCGTCTGCGCGATCTTCACCTGGTCGTAGGCGGTGTGGGTGGCTGTGGCCGGTGCGTAGCGGTAGTCGCCCGCGAAGGACGCCGTGAACGTCGTGTTGCGGGTGAGCTTGTACGTGGCCGACAGGTTGCCGCCCGCGTCCACGGTGCCGGTCTTGACCAGCGTCTCGCCGCCGCCATAAGGCTGGGCGTAGATCGAGGCCGTACGGCCGTTGTACGTCGTGCCCAGGTGGGCGGTGACGGTGGCGGTCGCGCCGTACGCGTACGAGGACGCGTTGGTGGTGACGGACAGGGCCGTCGCGGTACGGGACACCTGGACGATCGCGGACGCGGTGGCCGCCTTGTGGGAGGCGTCGCCCGGGTAGCTGACCGTGTAGGTGTCGGCGCCACCGATGGACGGCGTGTCCTTGACCGCTAGCGTGCCGTCGGTTCCCACGGGCACGGTCCACTGCACGGGCGTCGTGGTGTGGGCGGCGTCCGTACGGGTCACGGTGGCCGTCTCGCCGTTGTCGTAGGGCGCGTCGCTCAGCGCGCCGCTGAACGTCAGCGCGGTGCCGCGGGTGGCGGTCCCGGGCGCGTCCAGCGTCAGTGCCGGGGCGTACGGGGAGACCTGGACGGTCGCGTCGGAGGACGTCGGCTGGTGCGTGGCGTCACCCGCGTACGACAGGTGGTAGGTGAACCGCCCCGCGCGGTCCGGGTCGTCGGTGACGGTGAACTCGGTGGTGGCCGGGTCGACCGTGACCGACGGCAGCTGCGTCGTCTCCTGGGTGTCCTCGTTCGTCCGGGACACCTGGACGGTGGTGCCCTGGGGAAGGCCGCCGAGGTTCAGCTGGGTCATGAGCGAGCCGGTGAAGGCCACCGAGCGGGGCGACGCCGAAGTGATGTCGGGGAACGGGATGGTGGTGGACAACCTCGCCACGTGCACCGTCAGGGACGCCGTCGCGGCCCGGTGCGTCGCGTCGCCCGCGTACGTCACCTGGTAGGTGTACGCGCCCTCGTCCTTGCTGGTGTCGCTGATGGCGAAGGATCCGTCCTTGCCGACGGTGGCGTCGGGCAGGGCCGTACCGTCGCGGGTGACGTGCAGCGACGCACCGGCCGGTAGCAGGCCCCTGGTGCTCAGCGAACCGGTGAAGGTGTACTGCTGGGTGGGAACGGCGTACTGCGGGGCGTTCAGGGACAGTTGCGTGTCGGTGAGCTTGGGGTCGCTCAGCACGTTGAGGGTGTAGGCCCCCGAGGAGTCCTGCGTGACGCCGTAGAGCGACCGGCCGTCGGCCCCCCACCGCAGGCCGTCCGCAGTCAGGGTCCCGGACGGGAAGGTGACGTGGTTCTCGGCGAGGTTGTTCGAGCCGGCGTACAGGTAGACACCGGCGGCCGAGCCCGAGGGGCTGCCGACGGCGATCGTTCCGTCGGTGTCCAGGGCGAGCGCGTTCGGACCGGCGCCACCGGTGAAGTAGACGGAAGGGCTGGCGGAGGCGAGGTCCGCGGTGCGGTAGGCACGCGCGGCGGGCTGCTGGGGTGCGGCGAGTACGAGCTCCGTGCCGTCCGCGGTGACCTGCAGGCCGGTTGCCGTGCCGCCGTGGACGAGGGTGTCGGCCTTGACGGACGCCGTCTGGGAGGAGACGTCGAAGGTGGCCACGTGGCTGAGGTTCTGCTGCGGCTCCTCGGCCGCGAGCACGCCTCCGCCCGTCGCGAGCAGGGGGGCGACCGACCAGTGCGACATCGAGGGCTGAGGCGTCGCCGCCGGGTCGGCGGCGGACGGGTCCACCGATCCGATGGCGCCCTTGCCGTCGGCCGTGTATCCGTACCAGACCCTGCCGCCCGCCACCGCGACGGAGGCCGGGGCGCTGCCCGTACCGGTCGAGTAGCGGGCGGACTCGGTGAGTTTCGCCGTGTCGACGGCGGCGACCGCGTCGCCGTCCGACAGCGCCGCGTAGAGCGTGGCGCCGTCGGCGGACAGCGCCAGACCCGTGGCGCCCGGCTCGTTCTCGATGGTCGTGACGGGGGTGCCGGACAGGTCGGTCACCACGATGCCGGTCGAGCCGGCACCCTGGCTGAAGAAGATGTGCTGGTGGGCGGCGTCGACCAGCATGTGTGAGTAGTGGGACAGCGGCAGAGCCGCCGTGCTGTCGGCCCAGGCGGCGGAGCCGGTGAGGCCGACGGTGACAGTGGTCAGCCCGGCGACGACCGATATCGCCGCGGTGACGGAGACCTGCTTGAGGCTCATGGAGCTCCTGTTGAAAAGGTGAACAAGCAGTCGGACGATAACTCCTGCCACTGACGAGGCCGTCTTCGCGGGAACTCCTCCTTCCCTAAAGGAGCAGGGAGTTTGCCCCGTTTCATGGCCACAGCCACGACGCCCCCGCACAGCGCCGCAGGTCAGCGCCTTTCAGCCGACCTGGTAAAAGGTTGGTGCTGACGGAGGCGGCGAGCCGGCAGGTGAGCCACCGCCATGCGCGGTTGCCGCCGTGATCGCCGCCGTCGCTCCGAGCCTCGCCACCATCACCGGCATCACCGTCATCGCCGTTCCTGTAACCACTTTGCGTGGGCGGGCCGTCCTTCTTTCGCGAACGGCGACAACGGCCTCAGCCGATGGCGTACGCCCGGTACACCGTCTCCACCGAGCGGTCGCCGGCGGAGTCGGTCACCTCGGAGCGCAGGGCGACGGCGCCGGAGGCGGGGTTGTGGACGGACGCCTGCCAGGTCGAGCCGGAGTGCTTGACGGTGGCCGCCTGCCAGGTCTTGCCGCCGTCGGCGGACGACCAGACCCGGACGGACGCGGCGGTCACCCTGGTGAACTTCAGGCCGGAGTCCTGGGAGTCGCGTCCGGCACTCACGTCGACCGTCGTGGTGCTGTTCGGTGCGGCCTGGTTGTGGGTGTTCAGCCCGGTGGGCAGGAAGCGGGTCAGGAAGACGGGCGCGACCGTCGACGTGGCCGGGTCCGCCTTGAAGTACCAGTCGAGGGTGGCGCGCGACGACAGCATGCCCACGGGGAAGGTGATGCCCGGGCGGTAGCGCCGGGCGTCGACGGTCAGGCGATACCAGCCGGCCGAGTGGATGCCGGCGGAGAACTCGGCGTCGCTGGTACCCCAGCTGGTCAGCGTCTGCCTCTTGACGGTCGTGCTTCCCTTGGCCAGGGCCACCGTCTCCTTCGTCGGATCGGCCCCGTAGGTGCCGACGTCGGGGTCGCCGATCAGGGCGTCCGGGAAGAAGGTGACGGACTTCCGCTCGACCACCGGCAGGTAGTGCACCGGACCCCACGCGGCCCGGCCGAAGGACTGGGTGACGCTCTGCCCCGCCTGCAGCGTCCTGGCCCTCGGGAAACCGCCGCCGACGTCGTCGCCGTTGCTCGCGATGACGTCGTCGCGCGGCTGCCAGGTCCCGGGAGTCACATGGACGGTGGCGCTGTACGGTGCGTTGTCGTCGCGGACCTCGGCCATCATGTCGGTCGTGCAGTCGTCGGTCCTCGGCAGTGCCTGGAGCGCGGTGTCGTTCTGAGGGGCCATCTGGGCACCGCCGCTCACCGAGAAGCGCATCGTCGCCAGCCCAGACCGCTTGAACGACCCGCCGGGCGCGGCCGGGATGCCCGTGGTGTTCTTCACGGCGACGTAGCTGTCGCCACCCGACCACTGCGCCAGGTACCCGAACTGCAGCAGCTTGGAGGAGTTCGGGATGGCGTAGAGGGCGCCCTCCTCGTTCCAGCCGCCCGCGCTGTAGGCGGAGGGCATGCTGCCGACGGTGGCGGCGCACACCTGCGCACTGATCCGCGGCGGGCCGGTCACGTCGGCGGGCGTGTCGAGCGACACCTTGACGGCCTTGCCCTTGCGCGCGTCGAGCGTCACCGAGGTGCTGCCCGACACCTGTACCACCTGCGCGCCGATGGTGTCGGTGCCCGGACCGTCCGTGGCGCTCTCGTAGATGTCGGTCATCGCGACGTAGCGCCCCGACGGCAGGCTGATCCGCTTGCCGGACGTGACGCTGTACGTCTGACCGGACGGTACGGCGACGACGGTGACCGTCGTCGAGACCTTGCCGCCGTGCCGCCCCAGTGCGGTGACGGCCAGTGAGGCCGACGCCGCCTGCGCGGAAGCGGCGGAAGCGGCGGAAGCGGCCAGCGGTACCAGTGCGGCCACGCCGGCGAAAGCAATCGATCTTCGTCGCACCCTCATGAACTGCCCCCTCCAAGCCCCGAAGTCGGCCAATCGTAGTCATGTCACGAACGTGGCAGATCACGACGGGGAGATACACCCGATCAAGCTGCGGCAAAGAATGATCACGCGGTCCGATGTGGGGCCGGGAACCGGGTGGAGCCGTCAGCAGGGAGCCGCCCGTGCCGGACAGCAGAGCGTCGGCCTGGGCCGTCCGCTGCCCGGTCGTCCCGATCCCCCGGTCGACCACGGCGAGGCAGTACTCGCCGCCGTCCCGCCGGCCGTGCACCACGTCCAGCAGCCCCCGCGGCCCTCCGTACGGGTGAAATGGACCCCTTGTCCGCCGCACCGGCAGCCCTAACTACCGGGCGCTATCGATCAGTTGGCGCTGCGGCGATTTGACAGCGCCCCGCCGCGCCGCCAGCCTACGCTCATGACATTCATTTTCACCACGGAGGGTGGCTAGCCATGCGTGTCGCCTTCGTCGGCAAGGGCGGCAGCGGCAAGACGACCCTGTCGGCCCTCTTCTCCCATCACCTGGCGCACTCGGGAGCGCCGGTCGTCGCGATCGACGGCGACATCAACCAGCATCTGGCGTACGCCCTCGGGCTCGCGGAGGACGAGCCCTTCTCGGCGCCACCGCTCAGCGCGCGCACGGGAGAGATCAAGGACTACCTCCGGGGCACGAACCCGCGCATCACCTCCGCCGCCGCCATGGCCAAGACCACCCCGCCCGGCCGCGGCTCCCGGCTGCTGCGGCTGCTCGGCGACGACGAGGTCCACGGCCCCCACGTCCGAGAGGTCGGCGGCGTGCCGCTCATGGTCACCGGCGCCTTCGAGGAGAGCGACCTCGGAGTGGCCTGCTACCACTCCAAGCTCGGTGCGGTCGAGCTGTACCTCAACCACCTCGTGGACGGCCCCGGCGAGTACGTCGTCGTCGACATGACCGCCGGCGCCGACGCCTTCGCCTCCGGCCTGTTCACCCGCTTCGACATGACGTTCCTGATCGTGGAACCGACCCGCAAGAGCGTCTCCGTGTACCGCCAGTACCGGGACCACGCGGACGGGTTCGGCGTCCCCCTCGCCGTTGTCGGCAACAAGGTCACCGGCGAGGACGACCTGCTCTTCCTCAAGGAGCACGTCGGCGACGACCTGCTCGCCCACTGCGAGCAGTCCTCCTACGTGCGCGCCCAGGAACAGGGCCGCGCCCACGGCGAGCTGGAACCGCACAACAACCGCACCCTGGACCTGCTGCGCGCGGCCGTGGACTCCCGTACCAAGGACTGGACGGCCTTCCAGAAGCACGCCGTGGACTTCCACCTGCGCAACGCCGCGGCGTGGGCCGACGCGGCCACCGGCCAGGACCTCGCCGCCCAGATCGACCCGGACTTCCGGCACGGCCCCACGGCACTGGCCGCCGTCGTCTGAACCCCACCCCCGTCAAGAGCAGAACGACAGAAACAGAACAGGACAGCCCTTCATGTCACTCGACGTCTCCCCGCAGCTGCTCGCCGAAGCCGAGAACGGCGAGGTACGGGAGCGGGACTTCGTGGAAACGGTGCGTACCTCCCTGCCGTACGCCTACGACCTCGTCGCCCGCCTCGCCGAGGAACTGCGTTCCGGCACCGCCGAGTTCGCCGACAACCAGACGCCGCCGCCCTCCGAGCGGGAACGCGGCCAGCTCCTGCGCGCCCTGTCCAGCGACGCCATCCGGGGCAGCCTGGAACGCCACTTCGGCATCGCCCTCGCCTTCCAGAACTGCCACCGCGTCGCCGCCTTCCACCCCGAGGCACGCGGCGGCGAGGCCCACAGCCGCTTCACCTCGCTTCGGGCGCAGATCCTCAACCAGTCACCGGAGTTCCGCGACTGCTGAACCGCGGACGGCGGGGTCGGTGGATCGCGACCGCGTTCCTCGGGGGTCGTACGCCCGGCCAGGACATGGAAACGTCGCCCGAAGGAGCTCCCGCATGTCCACCGCCCCCGCCTCCCGCTCCCCCGGCCGTTCGCGAGGATCGCACTGGTCACCGCGACGGCCACCCTGACGGCCGTGACGGCGACCGCCTGCTCGACCTCCTCCTCGCCCACCGGCGACACCGCCGCGACCGGCAGTGGCAGTCCGCCGGCTCGCCGGTCGGCCTGTCCACGGTCTACCGCACCCGCACCGCCCTGGCCGCCGCCGGCCGGGCCGACACGGTCCGCGACACCCCTGGTGCGGGGCGGCGAGGCGGCCCTGTCGCGTACCGAGGAACGCCTGGTCGAGATGACCAACGGATGTATCTGCTGCACTCTGCGCGACGACCTGCTTCAGGAGGTCGTCCGGCTGGCCCGCGAGGGCCGCTTCGACTACCTGCTCATCGAGTCGTCCGGCATCTCCGAACCCATGCCGGTCGCCGCGACCTTCGCGGTCGCCCGCGACGACGGCGCCACCCTCGGCGAGATCGCCCGCCTGGACACCATGGTCACGGTCGTGGACGCCGCGAACTTCCTGCCCGAGCTGGTGAGCGGCGACGAACTCGCCGGGCGCGGCCTGGACCAGTACGCGGAGGACGAACGCACCGTCAGCGACCTGCTGATGGACCAGGTCGAGTTCGCGGACGTCATCGTCCTCAACAAGACCGACCTCGTCGACGAGGAAGCGGCGGACCGGCTGCGGGCGACGCTCACCCGCCTCAACCCGGCCGCACGTGTCGTCCCGGCCGTCCACGGCCGGGTGAGGGTCGGGGACGTACTGGGCACCCGTCTGTTCGACCTGGACCGCGCCCAACAGGCCCCCGGCTGGGTGAGGGAACTGGGCGGCGACCACGTCCCCGAGACGGAGGAGTACGGCATCTCCTCGACCGTCTTCCGCGCCGAACCGCCCTTCCATCCGGAACGGTTGTGGACGTTCGTGACCGAGGATCTCGACAGCGGTGCGTACGGGCAGGTCCTGCGCTCCAAGGGGTTCTTCACGCTCGCCGGCCGCCCCCGGGTGACGGGTCTGTGGTCGCAGGCCGGCTCCGTCGCCCGCTTCGAGGCCTCCGCCGCCCGCGACACCGACGGCCCGGGCGGCCAGGAACTGGTCTTCATCGGCACGCACCTGGACGCGGACGCACTGCACGCCGCCCTGACCGGCTGCCTCATGGCCGACCACGAGAGCCTGCCGGGCGCGGACCCGTTCCCCGCCTGGGACACCTACGGCACCGACGAGACGTGCGAGCACGAGCATCCCGGACTCCTGGCGGGTGCCTGAGGACGCCGATCCGGCAGACGCCATGGAAGGCGGCCACGGTGTCCAGGGCCGTTGGCTCGTCCGAGCCGCGCCGCCAGGGGCCTGCCGGGTGGCCGAAGCGGACCGGGATGCCGGTGGCGAGAGTGGTGATGGTGAACGCGCCGTGGGCGGCCGTCTCGCCTGACCGTGGTGACCAGCGCGTCCCGGACGCCTTCCGCGCCGTGGTCGCCGGGCGGGCGCAGGAGCACGACGTAGCGATGGGACGCTCGACCGGGGTGCCGATGGCCGATCCGGACGGTGGATTGTGACGGGAGCCTCCCGTGGGGCGCCTCCCGGATCCCCGGCCCGCGTCGATAATCACCTTGTGCGCTCGCTAGCCAGGAAATCCATCCTGCCCCTGACGCTGGTCATCGTCGGGACGGCCACAGTGGTGAGCGACGCCGCGGTAAGGACCCCCACGGCCGGAAGCAGCGGGCGCAGCGGTTTCGGCAAGTCCGGCGGGCCCGGCCGGTCCCCGCAGAGCCAGGACCAGGATCTCCCCGCGACGGCGTCGGCCAAGGACGGCGACGCGTACACCCCCCGCAGGACCGAGG
Source organism: Streptomyces sp. NPDC104106 (assembly GCF_055584345.1). Taxonomy (NCBI): domain Bacteria; kingdom Bacillati; phylum Actinomycetota; class Actinomycetes; order Kitasatosporales; family Streptomycetaceae; genus Streptomyces; species Streptomyces sp. NPDC104106. Next base: position 430,645 of record NZ_JBVJMF010000007.1, on the reverse strand, counting down.
AGAACGCCCGGATCGGCGCGGTCTTCGAGAAGGACGACCAGGGCGGCCACTTCTGCACCGCGAGCGTGGTGCGGAGTCCGGGCCGGAACATGCTGATCACCGCGGCCCACTGCGCCTTCGACGCCGACTCCGGACAGCCGCTGAACGACCTGCTCTTCGCCCCCGGCTACCGCAACGGCGACGAACCCAGCGGCCTGTGGAAGGTCAGCAAGGTGGTCGTCGACGACCGCTGGGCCACGTCGCAGAACGAGGACCTCGACGTCGCCTTCCTCGTCCTGGACCAGAAGGACGGCAAGGACATCCAGGACGTCCTGGGCGGCAACACCCTCGGCATAAACCGCGGCTTCGACAACAAGGTCAAGATCACCGGCTATCCCACCGGCCGTGACACCCCGGTCTCGTGCCAGAACCGCACCACGAAGTTCAGCGACACCCAGCTGCGCATCGAGTGCACCGGCCTCAAGAACGGGACCAGCGGCAGCCCCTGGCTCGCCGGCTACGACCCCAAGAGCCACACCGGCACGGTCATCGGCGTCCTGGGCGGCCACGAGGGCGGCGGTGACCAGGACGACGTCTCCTACGCCGCGTACTTCGACGACGACGTCGCCAAGCTCTACCAGCGCGCCGAGCACGAGGACTGAGCCCGGACCACACGCGGAATTCGCGACGTACGACACATATTCCTGCGGCCACAGGCGGTGCGGAATCATTTACCACGCACGGCCGACATCGACGTGCTATGGTCGTTGCCAGTTACAGGTGTGGTTGCCGGAATCTTTTTCTCCGGCTGATCGACGCGGTGACACGAAATGTGCACAAAGTGCACGACTTCGGCCTCGGCGAGCTGCTGAAGGGCCGGACGGGCCCGACGGCCGAGAACACCGTTCTCGCCTGACGCACCGCACTGACGTATATTTTGCAGCTGGGGCCCGCACCTTGGGGTGCGGGCCCCAGCTCGATTTCTATTCCCAGGGTAATTCAGCCCTGTCGTTTTTCGGCCCGTTCTCGCGATTCTCTGCGCTGCTCGCTCTGCTGCGGAAATCCCTTGATACGTGCCCGCATCGAGGAAGGTTCCGCATGAACCGCGCCCGCTCCACTCGCGCACGTACCAATCGCGCCCACGACCGCACCGGAGGAAGTGCGGCCGCCGGCCGCTCCGGTGCTCCGCGCCGCTCCAGCGGTCACGGAAACCGACAGCCCGAGCAGGGCGAGTTCGCGCTGCCGAAGACGGTCACGCCCGCGCTGCCCGCTGTCGAGTCGTTCGCCGATCTCGCCATGCCGGCTCCGTTGCTGGCCGTGCTCGGCCAGGAAGGCGTGACCGAACCGTTCCCCATCCAGGCGGCGACCCTGCCGAACTCCCTGGCCGGCCGTGACGTACTCGGTCGCGGCCGCACCGGGTCGGGCAAGACCCTCGCCTTCGGCCTCGCGGTCCTGGCCCGTACGGCGGGCCGGCGCGCCGAGCCGCGCCGGCCGCTGGCCCTGGTCCTCGTCCCCACCCGTGAGCTGGCCCAGCAGGTCACCGACGCGCTCGCTCCCTACGCCCGCGCCGTGAGCCTGCGGCTGGCGACCGTCGTCGGCGGAATGTCCATCGGCAGGCAGGCCGGTGCGCTCCGCGCCGGCGCGGAGGTGGTCGTCGCGACGCCCGGTCGGCTCAAGGACCTCATCGACCGGGGCGACTGCCGGCTCACCGACGTCGGCGTCACGGTCCTCGACGAGGCCGACCAGATGACCGACATGGGCTTCATGCCCCAGGTCACCGCCCTGCTCGACCAGGTGCGCACCGGGGGGCAGCGGTTGTTGTTCTCGGCGACCCTGGACCGCAACGTCGACCTGCTGGTCCGCCGCTACCTGAGCGACCCGGTGGTTCACTCCGTCGACCCGTCGGCCGGCGCCGTGACCACGATGGAGCACCACGTGCTCTACGTGCGCGAAGCGGACAAGCACCGCACGACGACCGAGATCGCGGCCAGGGACGGCCGGGTCATCATGTTCCTGGACACCAAGCACGCCGTGGACCGGCTGACCAAGCACCTGCTGAACAGCGGTGTCCGTGCCGCGGCCCTGCACGGTGGCCGGTCCCAGCCGCAGCGCACCCGGACCCTGACGCAGTTCAAGGACGGTCACGTCACCGTTCTGGTGGCCACCAACGTCGCGGCGCGCGGCATCCACGTCGACAGCCTCGACCTGGTCGTCAACGTGGACCCGCCCAGCGACCACAAGGACTATCTGCACCGTGGCGGTCGTACGGCCCGCGCCGGGGAGTCCGGCAGCGTCGTCACCCTCGTGACCCCCGACCAGCGCCGCGGCATGACCCGGCTGATGGCCTCGGCCGGCATCACCCCGCGCATCACCACCGTCCGCTCGGGCGAGGCGGAGCTGAGCCGCATCACGGGCGCCCAGGCGCCCTCCGGCGTCCCGGTGGTCATCACCGTGCCCGTCGCGGAGAGCCCCCGCCGCGCGTCGTCACCGTCCCGGGGCCGTCGGGGTCGCCGGGGCCGCGCCGGTCAGGGCCGGCCCGCCGGCACGGGGGAGCGCCGCAGCGCCCAGCGGCGGCCCGCCGGCGACCCGGCTGCCTGAGACCGGCGCGGTTCCCGGCACCCTGACGAGGACCGGGGTGCCGGCCGCGGTGAGGGACGTCGGGCCGGAGCCCGTCACGGATGAGTCCGTCACCCTCGGCGGGCGCCGCCCCGCTCGCAAACCCCCGGCCGGGCGACGGCGGGCGGACGGCGTCTCACCCGTCTGAGTAACTGAGGTCGCCCACGGTCCATGCGCTGACGTCCTTGATCGCGACTCGGTACATGCCGCCCGTCTCCGGCATACCGATGCTGCCCTGCAGGATCCGGGCGAGATGGAAGTGCAGATGCGTGGGCGGCTCGCCGCGACCGGGCCGGTTCCCTCGTGGTCCGCGCGCGAAGACGTCCGAGAACGGGCCGAGACGGTCCGAGTCCTTCAGGACCTCCGCCACCCGCTCCCGCCACACGGCCTCGGGGGCCAGCCGGCCGGTGATGACGGCACCGCCGACGACCACCGTCAGCGACATCTGATTGCTTCGCTCGGACTCCACCGCGGCGGAGATGGCGACGAGCAGCTCATCAGGGTTCGACATGTCTGCAGAGCTTATGCGGCCCGCCCGTGACCGCGCCCCCCGCGGGGCCGAAGTCACCGCGCGCCGGGCCGGGTGGCGGAGGCGGATCGATGGGCGTCGTCCTTCGCAGGGGGAGGTGCCGGCCGGTCGGCCGGGACACCACTGCGGGGACCGGTGCCCGGCAGGAAGCCCACGAAAGTGTTCGTCTACGGGCCGTCACCGGCCGTGGCCGACGGCGAGCCGGTCAGCCGGTCGTCGGTCGCCGGTTCGCGGGATACTGCCGGCTCGGTGCCGCCGACGTCGATCCGCAGGGGCGGATACTCGTCCGTCATCAGCGCCACGTAGGCCAGCAGGCGCAGGATCCAGCGGTCGAAGCCGACGATCGGGCCGAAGAGGCGTCTGGGGTAGCGGCCGGTGAACAGCAGGATGGCCGCAGGCCCGACGAAGCACGAGACCACGGCGGCGCACACCACCAGCAGCCACAGGATGCCGCCCCACCACTGGGCCGCGAGGAAGACCAGCGAGGACAGGCCGAGGAGCAGGAAGTGCGGCAGGGGCAGCAACCACGACTTCACCAGCACCAGGCCGCGTGACAGCCGCTCGGGATAGGCGATCTCCACGCGTGCCGGGTACCCGGGCACCGCCCCCAGGCTGAACGGCGGATAGCGGTCGGTGGCGAGCGTCCCGGAGAAGTAGTAGGCCACGCGCCACGTCCAGCGCAGCACGCCCGTGGTGAAGGCGAACAGCACACGCGGGTAGCGGCCGGTGCACAGGATCGCGACGAAGGCGATCGCGCTGGCCGCGGCGAACAGCACCCACAGTGCCGTCAGCGCCACGTGGTGGGGGACGAGCAGGACCGGCTTCACCAGCCACAGCCAGCGCGACAGGGGCTCGTCCAGTTCGGCCTCGACCGTCACCGAGCGGTAGGGCTTCCGGTTCGCCGCCCGGCCCGGCAGATGGCGCCGAGTCCGCATACCTCCAGTGTCCCGCCGCCGGTCCCGTCCGGCACGGCGTGCTGGAGAGCACCTCACCCGACGTGTCCGGACCGCCGCGCCGAGGCCGGCGGGCGCGGCGCGGACCCCCACGGCTGCCGTCCGGGTCGCCCCACTCGCTCGTCCGCAGGCGACTTGCGGGGCGGGCCGTGGTCCCTGGTACTCGCGCCGCATCCCGTGGCAGCCGCGTCGTACCGGGCGGACAGTGGAATGGAGGGGCATCAGGGAAGCGAGATGATCATGGACCGTTACCCGCCCATCGCCGACCACGGACTCGTCGGCGACCTGCAGACCGCTGCGCTGGTGTCGTCCCGGGGCGTGGTCGACTGGTTCGCGGCTCCCCGGTTCGACTCGCCCAGTGTCTTCGCCGCCCTGCTCGACCACGACCGCGGCGGCTACTTCCTGTTCGCGCCGGAAAGCCGGACCACCACCTGCAAGCAGCTCTACTACCCCGACACCGCGGTCCTGGTGACGCGGTTCATGTCGCCCGACGGGGTCGGCGAGGTCTTCGACTGCATGCCACCGGACCGCACCGGCACCCCCACCGACAGCCATGTGCTGATACGCGGCGTACGAGCGGTGCGCGGAACGGTGCGCTTCACTCTGGAGTGCCGTCCGCGCTTCGACTACGGCCGGGCCACCCACCGTCTCGACCTGCGGGACGGTACCGCCACGTTCCGGGCGCCGAACGTCACGGCCTGTCTGCAAGGCACCTTCCCCCTGCGGCAGGACGGCACCGACGTGCGCGGTGAGGTGACCCTGAGGGCGGGTGAGCTGGCCGCGGCGGTGTTCACCGTCGGCGGCCCGGGTGACGACCCCCCGCCACCGGTCACCCCGGACCGGGCGATGGACCGGTTCTGGGACGTGGTGGAGTTCTGGCAGCGCTGGGTGCGCTCCTCGCGGTACCGCGGCCGGTGGCCGGGGGTGGTGCACCGCTCGGCCATCACGCTCAAGCTGCTCACCTACGCGCCCACAGGCGCCCCCGTCGCCGCCGCGACCATGGGCCTGCCCGAGCAGATCGGCGGCGAACGCAACTGGGACTACCGCTACACCTGGGTCCGTGACGGCTCCCTGTCCGTGCGTGCCCTCCTCGACCTGGGGTTCGCCGAGGAGGCGGCGCGGTTCACGCGCTGGATGGGGGACCGCCTCCGGGCCCGGGAGGGCGTCGATGGCGAGCCGCTGCAGATCATGTACCGCGTCGACGGAGATCCCGATGTGCCGGAAGAGGATCTCCCGCACCTCGAGGGCTACCGGGGTTCGTATCCGGTGCGGCTGGGGAACGCGGCGGCCGATCAGTTGCAGCTGGACATCTACGGGGAGGCGCTCTACGCCCTGTCCGAGGGCCGCGAGGTCACCATGGAAGGCAGCTACCACGGCTGGAAGAACGTCGCGCGCACACTGGACTGGCTCGCCGACTCCTGGGACCGCCCCGACGAGGGCATCTGGGAAACCCGCGGCGGACGCCAGGACTTCACCTTCAGCCGGATCATGGCGTGGGTGGCCTTCGACCGGGGGCTGCGCCTGGCGAGGGAACAGAGCCGTCCGGCGGACGCTCCCCGGTGGACCGCGGCCCGCGACGCGATCCTCGAACAGGTGATGGAGCGGGGCTGGAACGAGAAGGAACAGGCCCTCGTCCAGCACTACGGAAGCGATGTCCTCGACGCGTCGCTGCTGCTCGTTCCGCGCGTCGGGTTCCTGGCGCCCAGGACGTCGAGCTGGCTGTCGACCCTGGACGCGATGGAGCGCACGCTGGTGTCGGACAGCCTCGTCTACCGCTACGACCCCGCGGCCTCCCCGGACGGTCTGCAGGGCTCCGAGGGCACCTTCAGCCTCTGCACCTTCCTCTACGTGGACGCTCTCGCCCGCGCCGGACGGACCCGTCCCGCGCGCTACGCCTTCGAGAAGATGCAGACCTACGCCAACCACGTCGGCCTGTTCGCCGAGGAGATCGGCCCCAGCGGCGAGCAGTTGGGCAATTTCCCGCAGGCGTTCACGCATCTGGCGCTGATCATGGCCGCCACCACCCTGGACGACGCCCTCGACCGGCAGCGCGACTGAGCACCACGCCGCGTACCGCCGTCCGGGCCCAAGGACGCGCAGCGGCTCAGCCGCCGGTGGCGAATCCGGGGAAGAGGGTCATGCCGCCGTCCACGAAGACAGTGGTGCCGACCACGTAGTCCATGAGGTCCGAGGCGAGCGCGACGGCCGCGCGGGCGATGTCCTCGGGATCGCCGACGCGACCGTAGGGAATCAGCCGCAACAGGTCCTTCTCGGCATCGGGGGAGTCCCAGGCGCTGCGGTTGATGGGCGTCCTGATGGCTCCCGGAGCGATGGCGTTGACCCTGATCCTGCGGGGCGCCAGCTCCTGGGCGAGCGTCTCCATCATCATCTGCACGCCGCCCTTGGAGGCCGCGTAGTTGACGTGGCCGGCCCAGGGGATGACCTGGTGCACCGAACTCATGCAGATGATCTTCCCGGCGGCTCGCGACACCTCGGGGACGACCCCCCGCCTCAGGAACTCCTTGGTCGCCTCACGCGCGCACAGGAACTGGCCGGTGAGGTTGACGTCCAGCACCTTCTGCCACTGGGCCGTCGTCATCTCGGTGAACGCCGCGTCGCGTTGCAGCCCGGCGTTGGCCACGAGGATGTCGATGGTCCCGAAGTCCCGCACCATCCGTTCGGTCATCGCGACGACCTGGTCCTCCTGGGACACGTCGGCCTCGTACGCCATCGCGCGCACCCCGAACCCGGAGATCTCCTCGACGACCTTCTCGGCCTCCTCGCGTCCGGCGACGTAGTTCACGACCACGTCGGCTCCGGCGCGCCCCAGGCCGATGGCCGTCGCCTTGCCGATGCCCGAGTTCGCGCCGGTGACGAGGGCCTTCTGGCCCTTCAGCAGATGCGCGGGAATGACGCCCCGAGGGCCTCCCTGAGACACGCTCACGCCGGTTCTCCTCCTCGACTGGCCGTCCGCACGGCCTCGTGCCGGTCCGGTCGGCCTCTGCCGACACCGAACCACCCGGGAGCCCGGGCCACACCCCGAGCGGGGGCGGGTTGCGCCGATCGGTCGAACGCGGCCGGGCCGCAGGGTGGTTGTGGCGGGGATGCGGCTCGGGCGCCGATCGGCACAGCCGCCCTTTCCCCGCATGCGGGCGGTATGTGCGCGGGATAGGCTTTTCCCCAGGAACGTCAGGATCTCCGGGCGGTGTTCACCCGCCCGTCGCCTTGGACGAGACAGCCAGTTCCTCCTGCGGCGACCCGACGAGCGCGGTGCACCTCCGCGCGGTCCGCGGAGGTGGCGACGGGCCACATCCCTTCTCTCTCTCGCCGTCTCGTGCCTTGCGCGCCGAAGTGGCGCCGGCTTCGGGCCCGCAGCCTGCAATCCCCGTGGAGGCCGGGATGAGAGTTGTCGTCGATCTTTCCCGATGTGAGGGGTACGCGCAGTGCGCCTTCCTGGCTCCGGACGCGTTCCGGATGCACGGCGAGGAAGCGCTGATGTACGACCCGAACGCCGACGACGCCCGGCGCGACCAGGTGCTGCGTGCCGCGGCGGCCTGCCCGGTCCAGGCGATCCTGGTCGACCGGCTGGAGGGACGGGACGCACCCGCGCAGGCGGCGGCGCCATGACCAGCGCCGACAATCTGCAGGCGTTCAAGCGCGAGGGCCGCATCGTGGTCGTCGGGGCGTCCCTGGCGGGGCTGCGTGCCGCCGAGGCGCTGCGCGACGAGGGTTTCACCGGATCACTGACCATGATCGGCGACGAGGTGGGCGAGCCCTACGACCGGCCTCCCCTGTCCAAGCAGGTACTGACCGGGTGGGTGCCGGCCGGGAACACCAAGCTGCCGCGCCGTCGCGAGATCGACGCGGAGTGGCTGCTGGGCGTGCCCGCCGGCGGACTGGACCTGGCGACCAACCGGGTGCGTCTCGCGGACGGACGCGAGGTCCCCTTCGACCGGGTGCTGATCTCCACCGGGGTCCGGGCCCGGCCCTGGTTCGTCGAGAGCGAGGCGGCCCTGGACGGGGTCTTCGTGGTGCGTACGCGCGAGCACGCCGAGGGCCTGCGGCGAGCCCTCGCCGCCGGACCCTCACGCGTCCTGGTCATCGGTGCGGGCTTCACCGGCTCCGAGATCGCCTCGGTCTGCCGCGAACGGGACATCCCGGTGACCGTCGCCGAACTCGCGCCGGCCCCGCTGGTCGGGGCGCTCGGTGCCATGATCGGCGAGGTCGCGGCGGACATGCAGCGCGCGCACGGCGTGGACCTGCGCTGCGGGGCCAAGGTGACCCGGCTGGAGGGCGACGCGCAGGGGCGGCTTCGGCGCGCTCACTTCGACGACGGCACCACCGTCGACGCCGACGTGGCGGTGGTGGCACTCGGGGGCATCCGCAACACCGAGTGGCTGCACGGCTCGGGACTTGCGGCGGGGGTCTGGGGAATCGCCTGCGACACGGGCTGCCGCGCCCTCGACCTCAACGGCCTGGTCACCGACGACGTCTTCGTCGCCGGAGACGTGGCCCGCTGCCCGAACCCGGTCTACGAGTACCGGCTCATCTCGCTGGAGCACTGGGCCAACGCCGTGGAGCAGGCCGAGGTCGCGGCGCACAACATGGTCAGCGGCCAGGCGGACCGCTGGCCCCACCTGTCCATCCCGCGGTTCTGGTCGATCCAGTTCGGGGTCAACATCAAGTCCGTCGGCGTACCGACCTTCGCCGACGAGGTGGTCGTCACGCAAGGGTCGGTGCCCGACCACCGCTTCGTCGCGGCATACGGCTACCGGGGCCGCGTCACCGCGGCGGTGAGCTTCAACAACGCGAAGTGGCTGGACCACTACCAGAGGCTCATCGAGACGGCCGCGCCCTTCCCGCCTCCCTGTCCCACGCCGGACCAGCCCGCCGACATGAAACCGGTGCCCGTGGACTTCCCCGGCCCCGTCCTGCTCGCCCAGGGCGCCACCGTGGTCGTCACCGGCCACGACCCGAGCGAGCGGCGCGTCACGGCCGCGTACCAGCACCGATAGGACGGAGGGCGAGATGACCACGACCGAGACGCCCGGCATGCTCCGCCGGATCCTCGACTACTCGTCCCGGGCCGACCCGTACCCGCTCTACGCCGAACTGCGCAAGACGCCCGTGGCCCAGCAGGAGGACGGCAGCTACGTCATCAGCACCTATCGCGAGATCACGGACATACTGCACAACCCACACCTGAGTTCGGACACCCGCAATCTCTCCCGCCCGGCGGCCGGGGCCGAGGAGCAGACCACGCCGGCGTTCATCAACCTCGACCCGCCCGAGCACGACCGCCTGCGCCGTATGGCGATGCGCCATTTCGGCCCCCCGCACACCCCGGGGCTGGTCACCGGCATGGAACCCGCCCTCACCACCACCGTCAGCGGCCTGATCGACGACTTCGCGGGCAAGGAACGGATCGACATCGTCGACGACTTCGCCTACCCGTTCCCCGTCACCGTGATCTGCCACCTGCTCGGCGTGCCCCGCGAGGACGAACCGAGGTTCCACCTGTGGGTGAACGACATCATCGACTCGATCGACTACGACCCGAAGACCGATCCGAAGGAAAAGCTGGACAACGGCGTGCGGGCCCGCAAGGACCTGCGCCAGTACCTCGGCGGGCTGCTGGCGCAACGCCACGGCGGGCAGGGCGACGACCTGCTGTCACGGCTGGCCAACGATGACGGGCCCGACGGGCGGATGACCGACGAGGAGATCATCTCCACCGCCAACCTGCTGCTGATCGCCGGCCACGAGACCACCGTCAACCTCATCACCAACGGCATGCTGACGCTGCTGCGCCACCCGCGGGTGCTGGAGCGCCTGCGCCGCGAACCGGACCTCGTCGTACCGCTGGTCGAGGAACTGCTGCGGTACGAGCCACCCGTGCACATCATTCCCTGGCGGGCGGCGTACAGCGACATCACCGTCGCCGGCACCGACATACCCAGGGGTTCGCAGATCATGCTCATGCTGGCCTCGGGCAGCCGCGATCCGAACCGCTTCCACGATCCGGACCGCTTCGACCCCGACCGGCGGGACAACCAGCACCTCGGGTTCGGCAGCGGCATCCACCTGTGCTTCGGCGGCCCGCTGGCCCGGCGGGAGACCCAGATCGCGCTGACCGAACTGGTACGCCGCCTCGAGGAGCCCAGGCTGGTCACCGACCCGCCGCCGTACCGGCGCAGCCCCGTTCTCCGCGGTCCGGTCCATCTGCACGTCGAGCAGGGCGCGGGGTGACGCCGCCGCGTAGCGCCTCGCACGAGGTCGTGCTCCCCGGAGACCACCATGGGACATGCCGTCGGTGATGTGCTCGGCCTGGCGGCGGTGTCGCGATCAGCCCGCTGCCCGTCGTGGCGATCATCCTCGTCCCCGCCACCCCGCAAGGGCGCCTGAACGGCACCCTGTTCGCCATCGGCCGGCTCCTCGGCCTGGCCGCCCTCGGAGCGATCATGCTGGCGGTGGGCGGCCCCGGTGGAGCGTCCGCGCACGAACACCCCGCCACCTGGGTGGGCGGCCTCAAGCGGGCACTGGGTGACGGCCTCCCCGGATGGATTTCTCCGGTGCATCGCCCGCGTCAAGGAGCTGACCGGCGGCATCGGGGCGGATTCGGTGCTGGAGTGCGTCGGCACCGCCGAGTCCATGCGGCAGGCCCTGCACTCGGCGCGGCCCGGTGGCAACGTCGGCTTCGTCGGTGTCCCGCACGAGGTGGCGGTCGACGGCCAGGAGCTGTTCTTCTCCCAGGTCGGCCTGCGCGGCGGCCCCGCCCGCGTCCGCCGCTACCTGCCCGACCTGATCGACCGGGTCCTGTCGGGCCGGATCGACCCGGGCAAGGTCTTCGACCTGACCCTGCCCCTGGAGCAGGTCGCCGAGGGATACCGGGCGATGGACGAGCGCCGCGCCGTCAAGGCCCTGCTGGAGCCCTGACGGCCGACCCGTCACCGCCCGCCACGTCCCTGCCCCGCACAGAGAGAGCAAGCGCATGCCTTCCGCGTCCGGGACAGCCCCCGGCAAGCTCCCCCTCGCCGGTGGCCTCATCGCGGCCCGCACCCTGCTGCCCTGATCGCTCTCGCCGTCCGCGGTACCTCGATCACACCGCGGCTCGTGGCCCAGCGCACCGCTCCGCTCCCCGGGCGCGGTGAGGAGCGTGCCGGAGCACCGGCCCGCCGCTGAGCACCGGCCGCGTCACGACACCGACGGGCGAACACGGTGATCCGGCGCGGGGCGCATGGCCGTCCGGCGTGCGGCGGCCGGCGCGGAGCGTACGGCATGGCTGATGCCGCGGCCCGTGGAAATCTGTCGTGGCGGGGCCAGGTCTCCCCGGCCGGCGGAGTTAGGGTTGCTGTACGCGGCAGATGGCGACGAGTCGTCGGAGCGCGGGTGCCACGCACGCCCCGCCGTCCCCGCCGCGCCCCGAGACGAAGGTGCCATGCCCGCCGAGAACGCCCCAGTCGCCAACAACCTCGACGACGACGACTACCCCGCCTACACCATGGGGCGGGCGGCGGACGTTCTCGGTACGACTCCCGCTTTCCTGCGGGCCGTCGGCGAAGCCGGGCTCATCACGCCCCTGCGTTCGGACGGCGGCCACCGACGGTACTCGCGCCGGCAGCTGCGCGTCGCCGCCCGCGCCCGGGAGCTGGTCGACCAGGGCACGCCCGTCGAGGCCGCCTGCCGCATCATCTCGCTGGAGGACCAGCTCGACCACGCCCTGCGCCTGAACCGGGAAATGCGCCGCAGACGGGACGAGGTCGACACGGATACCTAGTCCCGCCGATACAGAATTACGGGCCGCGGCGGAACGAGAATTACGACGGCACCCCGAAAAACGGATGGGTGCCGTCGGCCGACCTGTGTTAGCGTGCTAGCAGTTGCAGTTTTGGTTGCCAGAGATCGTATTCTTTGCAGAGCTTTCCGGATCTTTCCGGAGGGGTGATCATCGCGGCGACCCGGTTCCGCAAGGTGCGGAGTCCGGCACTGCCCCAAGGGAGATTCAATATGGCATCTGGCACCGTGAAGTGGTTCAACGCGGAAAAGGGCTTCGGCTTCATCGAGCAGGACGGCGGCGGCGCTGACGTGTTCGCCCACTACTCGAACATCGCCACCACCGGCTTCCGCGAGCTTCAGGAAGGCCAGAAGGTGACCTTCGACGTCACGCAGGGCCAGAAGGGCCCGCAGGCCGAGAACATCGTTCCCGCCTGACACTGACGCGAAGCGCCCGACTCACATCGTCTGACGCGAATCGTCGCGAGCCCATGGCTCGCACATCATGAGGCTGGGGCCCGCGCTCTCGGGGTGCGGGCCCCAGCTCATTGGTTTTCCCGCTTTCCGGATTCACCGGACCGCCGACGCCCCGACCGCACCACGAAGCCGGGCCTTTCTTCTTTTCCCGGCTCATTCCCGCGAATCCTCGCGCGGCCGTAGCCGCCGTACGGCTTTCTCGACATGCCGCACAGGAGTTCGCCCTGCCGGTCATCCCTCACCGGCGTACTCCCCCGCCCCGTGGAGGCATCCATGCGCTGCGTCATCGCCCGTTTCCCCTTCGACCTGACCAAGAGTGAGGTCGAACAGTCCATGGCCGGTGTCACGCCCGAACCGGTCACCGGCGTGGCCGTGACCATCGGCCGCCGCGTCTACCCCGTGATGCAGGTCGGGGAAGTGATCACCAGGCAGAACCGCCGGGACTTCACCACGGGTGAGATGCGCCGGGCCCTGACCCGCCTCGGCTTCACCTGCCACACCGCGGCCCCGGTCGCGCCGGCCCGTGACACCCTGGCCGGCGAGGACGCGCTCGGCTGGTGACACCGGCCAGGCCGACGGCGGACGAGGGGGAGCCCGCCGGGCGCGCCTGACGGAAGGCCGCCAGGCGCGATGACAGCCAGGTGGCCTCCGCTCGCTGAAGACCGCGCCGGGCGAGCCCGACGCCCCCGTGCGGGGACGGCCACCTGTGCCCCGCCTTCCAAGGCGCCCACCCGGCACCCCGGCGCGATCGACCAGAGCCCCGCGTCGGCCCCGCCGGGCTGCGTGACACCGTCCGCCGGCACCCAGGTCCGCATCGCCGCCCAGGGCCCGCTGGCGTACCGCGTCCTCGGCGTCACCGACCAGGCCGGCCTGTTCACCACGGTCCGCGAGGCCCTGCGCCTGCGCTGACCGCCGCACGCCACCGTGCCGGTGCGGTGACGGGACGCTATCCGGTCCAGCCGGAGACCAGGTGCACTCCGGCGAGCGCGACGGCCAGGCCCGCGCCGAGGGCCGCCGCGAGCAGGGACCAGCGCGCGGCGCGCCGCGCGGCGGTGATCCCGTGGCGCGCCGGGCGGCGGCGCAGGTCGGCGCCGATGAGGCGGGGCAGGCGCCACAAATAGACGAGGACGTGTACGGCGGTCACGGCGATCCAGCAGACGAAGCTCGCCTTGTGCAGCAGGAGCACCGGAACCGGGCCGGTGTCTCGTCGGCCCAGCAGGGCCAGCGCCACACCGGTGCCGAGGACGGCGACGCTCGTGGCGACGACCAGGGGGCCGAGCAGGCGCGGCAGCGGGGCCGGCGGGCCCTTGAGGCGGTGGGCGGGCGATCCCCTGTGGTAGCGGTGGAACCGGTAGCCGGTCGATCCGAGCTTCAGGCAGACCGGGCCGGTCAGCAGCAGCCCGGTGAAGAAGTGCAGGGTGAGCAGCCGTCCGAGGAAGACGATGGTGACGCCCTCGACGGCGAACAGGACGAGCAGCACGGCACCGGTCGCCGCGGTCAGCCGCTCGTTGCCCTCCGGGCCGCCGGTCAGTGTGCCGGGCGGCCGGAGCGCGGCGTCCGTCGGTGTCCTGCCGCCGATCACGGTCACTCGTCCGTCCTCCTGGTGATCGGGCCCGGCCCGGCCCGGGTGGCCGTGCCGCGTCGCCCGCTCCCGCGCCGTGCGCCTGAGCGGCGGAAGTATGGACGACGTGGTTGAGAAAACGATCATCTCCGCCGGGACGGTGGCGGGCCCGGCGGCCGCTGCGGCTGGTCCGTCCGGGCCGGTCCCGCGACCGGAGCGCCACCGCCCTGCCAACTCGGCGGTCCACAGCCGGAGTTCGGCAACGACGCTACGGGGGCCGCTACTTCAGGCCGACGGCCGCGCAGTCCGCCGCGTACGCCGGGGTGCAGATGTCCTGGACGGTGTAGACGCCGTCCGCGATCACCGTCTGCCTGATGTCGTCTCTCGTGAGGGCCACCACCGGCACGAGCCTCGCGGGAATCTTCTTCGCCGTCGGGCTGTCGACCGTGTCGCGGGTCAGCGCGTCGAACCGGATGTCCTTGTCCTGCACCTTGTCCACCGCCATCTGCGCGGCGTCGGTGGCCTCGTCCAGGAACGACTTGTACACGGTCATGTACTGCTCGCCCGAGACGATCCGCTGCACGGCGTCCAGGTTGGCGTCCTGCCCGGTCACCGGCGGGATCCTGGTGGCGCCCGCCTCCTTCAGGGCGTCGATGACGGCGCCGGCCATGCCGTCGTTCGCCGCGTAGACGCCGGCGATGTTGTCCAGCCCGACCGACCGGATCGCCTTCTTCATGTTCGCCTTGGCGATCGCGGGCGACCACTTGTCGGTGTCGTACTGCTGGACGATGTCGACCTGGCCCTTGAGTTCGCCGAGCGCGCCCTCCTTGAAGCGGGCCGTGTTCGGGTCGGCGGGGTCGCCGTTCATCATGACGACCTTGCTGCCCGACGTCCTGGGGCCGAGCGCCTTGAGGAGGGCGCGGGCCTGCACCTGGCCGACGAGTTCGTTGTCGTGGGAGACGTACGCGTCGACGGGTCCCTCGGCGAGCCGGTCGTAGGCGATGACCGGTATGCCCGCGTCCTTGGCCTTCTGCACGTCCGGCGCGACGGCCTTGGCGTCCAGCGCGTCCACCAGGATGACGTCGACCTTCTGGGCCACCATCCGCTGGAACTGCCGGTTCTGCGTGGCCTGGCTCGCCTGGGCGTTGGCGTAGACGACCTTGCCCTTGCCGCGCGTGAGGGCGGCGACCTCCTTCGCGATGATGGGGTGGTCGAACTTCTCGAAGCGCGCCGTGTCCGTGTCGGGCAGGAGCAGCCCCACCGTGATGTCGTCACCCTTGGGGGAGGCGGAGCCGCCGCCGCTGCCGACCGCGTTCTGGACGGCGCCGCACGCGGTCAGCGTGAGGGCCGAGGCGGAGGCGGCCAGAGCGATCGCGAGGTGGCGTGTGGGGGTTCTGTGGGGGGTCGGAGCGTTCACTGCAGGTGCCTTCCGGATCAGGGAGCATCTGGGAACCCAGGTGTCGGAAGCCAACGCGGAAAGCACCGGGAACGTCAAGACGTCAGGACAAAAAGGGAGTTGAGGCGGCGGGCGTGGCACCGTCCCACACCGTGTGGAAGGCCAGGCGCAGGCAGCCGGCGAGGGCCGGGTGCTCGATGAAGAGGGTGGTGGTGGAGCCGGCCCCGGCCACCGGGTCGGGCATGTCGCACAGGACGAGGGAGGCGTCGGCGATGACGAGCTTCAGCGGCAGCGCGGGGGCGAAGCGGGCCTCCTCGCCGGCGGCGGCGAAGCGCTGTACGTGGTCGATCGTCTCGGGGTCGTCCAGGGCGGCGTCGAGGTAGATCGCCCGGACGGTGCCGCCCGCCCGGTGGAGCCTGCGGACCACCGCGATGCCCTCCGTGTTCTCGGCGGGGGCGACGAACGGCGGCTTGCAGAAGGTGAGCAGTTCACGGCGGGCCTGCCGCTGGATGTCGGCGAAGCGCTCGGCGATCGCCTTCGGGTCGCGCAGGATCTCGATGTAGTCCAGCGGGTCGGTGTGCTCCCGGCCCTGGGACCACAGCGGCTGCAGGACACCGGCGAGCCCCTGCGAGACCCGCTCCAGCCGGTCGACGGACTCCCGCTGCACGGCCATCAGCCGGGCGAGGGCCAGCTCGGGGGTGACGGCGGAGTACGTCGCCACGCGCCCGGGGTGGGCGGTGACCAGCTGGCGTCGTACGAGCGCGTCCAGCACGTCGTACACGCGCTGGCGCGGCACATCGGCCTCGCGGGCCGTCTCGGCGGCCGTGTAGGAACCACGCCTGATGAGGGCCAGGTAGACCCGTGCCTCGTACCGGGCGAGGCCCAGCGCCATCAGGTCGCCCACGGTTCTGTCGTCCAGCTCCATGGCTGCACAAGGTACCTGTCCTGGCCGAGGAGTTGAGGGAAAGGTTTTACCAACGCGCCCTGTTCTCTTCGGCAAATGGTCAATACCCTCGTTGCCCAGTCACCACTGACCAGGGTGGCACGACCAACAGCATGCCCGGAATCCGGCTCCTATTCGGCCACCCCCAACGGAAAGCGCTTGTCATGCCCACGACATCCCCCTGCGGGACGGGGCATCCGGCGGCGCGTCCGGCCGCCGACCGGGAGCCCACCCATCCCCCCACGGAGGGCAGTTCATTGCATTCGCATCGCAGAAGGAACCCGATACGCCGCGGCGCGCCCGCCCTGCTGTCCGCGGCGGCGCTGATCACCGGCGGCCTCGCCGTCGCCTCGCAGTCGGCAGCCTTCGCGACCCCGACCACCTCTTCCGGCTCCACTTCCGCCTCCGCCTCCGCGTCCTCGGTCTCCGCCGCGCACACCCACCGGCTGTGCTCCGAGCCGAGCAAGCCGGGCTACATGGCCTGCCAGGCCGTCGTACGCACCGACCTGAAGACGCAGAAGACCCTCGGCCGCCACGACACCCCCAAGGGCTTCGGGCCGGCCGATCTGCAGGCCGCCTACAACCTGCCCAAGGACGGCGGCAAGGGCGCCACCGTCGCGATCGTCGACGCCAACGACGACCCGAACGCCGAGAAGGACCTGGCGGCCTACCGCTCCCAGTACGGCCTGCCGGAGTGCAGCACGAGCAACGGCTGCTTCAAGAAGACCGACCAGGACGGCGGCTCCAACTATCCGGCCCCGGACGCCGGTTGGGCCGGCGAGATCTCCCTCGACCTCGACATGGTCAGCGCGGCCTGCCCGCAGTGCCACATCCTGCTCGTCGAGGCCAAGTCCGCGAACATGGACGACCTCGGCGCGGCCGTGAACCAGGCCGTCAAGCAGGGCGCCCGTTACGTCTCCAACAGCTACGGCGGCAACGAGGACGCGACCGACGCCAAGGCGGACGACCAGTACTTCAAGCACCCCGGCGTCGCCATCACCGTCAGCTCCGGCGACAGCGGCTACGGCGTCGAGTACCCGGCGGCGTCCCCGTACGTGACCGCCGTGGGCGGCACCTCGCTCAAGAAGGACGGCAGCACCCGCGGCTGGTCCGAGTCCGTGTGGGGCACCTCGGCGGGCGGCGACGGGGCGGGCTCGGGCTGCTCGCAGTACGAGGCCAAGCCGTCCTGGCAGAAGGACACCGGCTGCGGCAAGCGCAGCGTCGCCGACGTCGCGGCCGTCGCCGACCCGGCCACCGGTCTCGCCGTCTACGACACCTACCAGGCGAGCGGCTGGAACGTGTACGGCGGCACCAGCGCCTCCGCCCCGTTCATCGCCGGCGTCTACGCCCTCGCGGGCGCCCCGGGCTCCGGCGACACCCCGGCCTCCTACCCCTACGCCCACCCGGACAAGCTGAACGACGTCACGAGCGGCTCCAACGGCTCGTGCGGCGGCTACCTGTGCCAGGCGGGCAAGGGCTACGACGGCCCGACGGGCCTCGGCACCCCGAACGGGGTCGCGGCCTTCACCAAGTGATCCGCCCCGCCGTCTGACAGACCGCAGCGCCCCGCCGGAGAACCGGCGGGGCGCTGTCCTGTCGGCGGCGCCGGCGCCGGGGGCGTGGAACGGCCGAGCCGGGCAGGGGCCCCGAATGCTCCGTCCCGGGGTCCCGCACCGGCGCCGGCGGCCGGTCGCCCCAGGCTGCGCCCCGTACCGGATCGATCCCGTACTCCGGCGAGCAGCGGGGAGGCGGGGAGCGCCCGGTGCGGGGTGACGTTTCCGCGGCGGCGGACGCTGGTCATAGGGGGCCGTCGACGCGACTGGAACACGGCGGGCGGCAGGAAATCGCTATGAACCGGCGCGAACGAGGACGATCTTGGGCCAGGTACGGCAACCCCGGCGCGTACAGGCGTACGACGGAGAACTGGGCGCGGCGGTCGCACGGGCCCAGGAGGGCGACGAGGCCGCTTTCGCGGTCGCCTACCGGATCGTCCAGCCCGGCCTGCTCGGCTTCCTGCGCGGCATCGTCGGCGACGACGCGGAGGACGTGGCGTCCGACGCCTGGCTGGAGATAGCCCGCGACCTCGGACGTTTCCAGGGTGACGGCGCGGGCTTCCGCGGCTGGACCGCGACGATCGCCCGGCACCGGGCGCTGGACCATCTGCGTCGTCAGCGCGCGCGGCCCCGGGCGGGCGGGACCGAGCAGGACGTACTGGACCTGCCCGGCCCGCACAGCACCCATGAGCAGGCCCTGGAGTCCCTCTCCACCGAGCGGGCCCTGGAACTGGTCCGCGGGCTGCCCCGGGACCAGGCCGAGGCCGTCCTCCTGCGGGTCGTGGTGGGTCTGGACGGCCCCGCCGCCGCGCGCGTCCTCGGCAAGCGCCCGGGTGCGGTGCGCACGGCGGCCCACCGCGGCCTGAAGCGCCTCGCCGGCCAGCTGGGGTTCGCCGGCGTCGCCGGGGAGGGTGTGACGGATGGGGCCGTCCGCACGCTGGGGGAGTCGGCATGAAGGACGACAGCGGACCGGCGAACGGGCAGCCGGGTGGCGCCCCGCGCCGGACGAGCGGAATCCGGCGCCCCTCACCGTACGTACGGAGTCTGTCGGACAGGAGCGGAACCGGACATGAGGCGGAAGCGGACATGAGCGAAGGGCTGAGCGGCGGACGTCCGCTCGGCGGGGTCCCGGACCGTCGGCGGGGATCCGACGGCGCTCTGTCCGTCCCCCGGTACGGACGTGGCACCGTGCCGGACACCTCGGACCTGGAAACGGTCCTGGCCGCCGCCCTCCGCGTGGACGACGTCGACCCCCGGGCCGAGCAGCGGGCCGTGGCCGCCTTCCGGGCCGCCCGCGATACGGGCGCGCACCGGGCGCGCCCCCGGCGCCGCGACGACTGGCGGCTGCCCGGGGAGCGCCGGGCCCGGCACTCCGTGAAGATGACGCTCGCAGTGGTGTTCGCGAGTCTCACCCTGGGAGGTGTCGCCGTCGCGGCCATCGGTTCCGCCGGCTCCTTCGGCGACGGCGCCGACGGCGGCCGGAGCGCCACCGGGACGCATCCGTCGGCGGCCGCTCCCGGCACACCGGGCGGCCCGGCCTCCGCCGCCTCCTCGGCGCCCTCCGGCGGCCCCAGGCCGACGGACGGCCCGGCACCGGCCCAGGACACCGAGGCCCGCTGCCGCGCCTACGCGCGGCTGCGCGGCCTCGGCAGGACGCTGGACGCGGCTGCCTGGCAGTGGCTCGTCTCGGCGGCCGGCGGCAAGGACGAGGTCGCCGCGTACTGCTCGGCGCAGCTGTCCCGGGCGACGGCCGAGCCGCACGGTTCCGCCGACCCGGGCAGGTCCGACGAGGGCGCCGGCAACGGTACGGGCGCCTCCGGCGACTCCGGTGACTCCGGTGACTCCGGTGACTCTGCCGACTCCGGCAACTCGGGCGACTCCGGCAACGGCAACTCCGGCGACTCCGGTCACCGTGCGTCCGGCAACTCCGGCAAGGGTGGGTCCGGCCAGGCGGGCGGCTCTGGTGACTCAGGGGGCTCCGGCAGCTCGGGCGCAAACGGAAGCTCCGGCAACGGCACGTCCGGCTCCAGCTCCGGCGGGGCGACCGGCACCGGCGGAAACGGAGGGTCGGACGGAAACGGCGGATCGGGCGGGCACGGAGGCTCGGGCGGAAACGGAGGCTCGGGCGACCAGGGCGGCGGAAAACACAAGTAGCCCGCCCCCTGGGCGGGCGACGACGCGGCTTACGTTCGCGCCCTCGGCTGGGGACAATCGCGGTATGCGGGTTGTGGTCGTCACTGCCGGTTCGCGGGGGGACGTAGCGCCGTTCACCGGGCTGGGCCGGCGGCTGCTGGAGGCCGGGCACGAGGTCGCCGTGGCCGCCCACGCCCCCTTCGCGCCGCTGGTCACGGCGTGCGGTCTCGCGTACCGGGAGCTTCCGGGAGACCCCCAGCGGCTGATCCGGTCGCGAGGCCGGGCGGGATCACCGGCCGAGGCCCGGGCGGTGATGACGGCCTTTCTGGACGGTCTCGCCGACGGCGTGGCGGCGGCCGTGGCGGGCGGAGCCGATCTGCTGCTGACCGCCTTCGGGCCGTCGGCGTTCACCCAGGCGGCCGGGGAGGCGTACGGCATCCCCGTGCTCGGCACCTATCTCGCACCGGCCTTCGCCACCCGGGAGTTTCCCCTGCCGGGCGCCGCGGCGACCGAGGACGGACTGGGTCCCGACGGCAATCTCGCCGCCGGGCGGGCGGTGCTCCGGCGCGGGGGCGTGCTCTTCGCGGGGGCCGCGGCCCGGCTGCGTGACCGCCTCGGCCTGCCGGCCGGAGCGCCGTCGGCACCGCTCGGGCAGCACGGGCCCGTCCTGCACGGCTTCAGTCCGCGGGTGGTGCCGCGCCCGGCGGACTGGCCGGCGGGGGTCGACGTGGTGGGCTACTGGTGGCCCGCCCGGCCGCGCGGCTGGCAGCCGCCGCCCGAGCTGGTCGACTTCCTCCAGGCCGGTCCGGCCCCGGTGTTCGTCGGCTTCGGCAGCATGGCGCCGGGCGAGGGCGAGCGGCTCGGCACGCTCGTGGCCACCGCGGCGCGGCGGGCCCGGGTGCGCGCGGTGGTGCAGGCGGGGTGGGCCGGGCTGAGCGGAGCGGGCGACGACGTGCTGACCGTCGGCGAGCTCCCCCACGACTGGCTGTTCCCCCGGACGGCCGCCGTCGTCCACCACGCCGGGGCGGGCACCACCGGTGCCGGGCTGCGGGCCGGGGTGCCCGCCGTGCCGGTACCGGTCATGGCCGACCAGCCGTTCTGGGCGGCGCGTCTGCACCGGCTGGGCGTCGCGCCCCGGCCGCTGCCGTTCCGCGACCTCACCGCCGAGAACCTGGCCGCCGCGATCACGGCCGCCGGCGCCGAGCCGCTGCGCCGCCGCGCGGCCGCCCTCGCCCGGCTCATGGCCACCGAGGACGGTGCCGCCGCCGTCCTGACCCACCTCGCCGAGAACCCCCCGCGCTGACCGGCGAGCGCGCCCCGCCGGCAACCCCGCCACCCCAGCCACCCCCCACCTCATCCACCCCATCCGCCCCGCACCCCACCGGGCACCCCTCATCCGCGTCAGTGCGCCAAGGCGCCCATCGGGTCCCAGGCGGGGAGGACGATCGGTGGCTCGTCGAGGGCGGCGGCCAGGTCCGGTGGGAGGGCGGAGCGGCGGACGGCGATCTCGAAGACGTGCTCGCCGAACCACGAGTCGTTCATGGTCCAAAAGCCCCTGTCGGCCTTCTCCTCGCCCCAGCTGTTCTCCACCCGCCAGCGGCGCGGGGCGCCGTCCACCACGTCGACGCCGGTGAAGAGCATCGCGTGGGTCATCTCCGTGTCGTG
This sequence comes from Streptomyces sp. NPDC104106, assembly GCF_055584345.1. NCBI lineage: Bacteria > Bacillati > Actinomycetota > Actinomycetes > Kitasatosporales > Streptomycetaceae > Streptomyces > Streptomyces sp. NPDC104106. The sequence goes on along the minus strand of NZ_JBVJMF010000007.1, from coordinate 409,067 downwards.
GTGCAGCAGCCGGGCGGCCTTGTCCATGGTGAAAGGGGTGTCGTAGACGGCCGCGTAGTCGAAGAGGGCGGCGTCCCAGACGCCGGCGTCCGCGCGCATCATCTTGGTCACGTCGCAGCCGAACCACACCGGCTCGCCGCCCACGATCGCCTCCATGGCCAGCCGCTTCAGTAGCTCCATCTCGACGTTGAGGTAGACCACCGGCGGGGCGTCCACGACATTGCCGAGGTACTCGACGGTGAAGGTGCGGCCGACCGGGCTCGACTCCCGCGGGTCGTGCACCAGGCAGACGTACTCGTCCAGCGGCAGCTGCACGTACGACGCGGCGAACTGCGCCGGGGTGAGCCAGCCGTCGCGGTGGAACCGCTTGTCCTTGTCCTCCCACTGCCACAGGAACCGCTGCGGGGGCGTGCCGAGGTGGATGCTGAGCACGCGGTGGACGGCGGCCAGCACCTCCCGCTTGTACGCGCGCTGCGCCGCCGCGCCCTCGGCGGCCCGGCCGCGCAGGTCGCGGGCGCCCTGGCGGAGCAGGGTCTTCAGGGCCCGGTTCATCGCCCGGGTCGCGGAGGAGCTGTCGGTCTCCGGCATGGCCGACTTGGGCACCAGGCCGTGCTTGGCGACCAGGGCCACGAACATGTTCCACTGCCCGCCGTCACCGATCGGGTCCGTCAGCAGGCGCGCCACCGTACGGTCGTCCACGTCCCGGTCCGAGGTCTCGATGACCGCCTCCAGGAAGTGGTTCGCCCGCTCGAACTTGTCCCACCAGAGGAGGTAGTTCTGCGAGAACTCGAAGTCCTTCACCCCGAGCTTGCGCGCGGCGCCGACCCGCAGCAGGTTGAGTCCGGCGAACATCCAGCAGCGCCCGCTCTGCTTCTGGTTGGTGGCCTTCCAGTCGTCCAGGTGGTGGGAGACGGAGTGGTCGATGCCGGTGAGGACCCGCCGGTCGAGGGCGATGTCGTCCACCGGGGTCTGGGTGACCGCGTTCTGCATCAGCCGGTTCGCCGGCCGGGCGGCGAACTCCTTCTCGAAGACATCGACTTGATCCGGGGTCAGGCTTCGGTCCATGGTCCTCACCGTCGCACGCCTGTTCAGCCGGGGTCAACGCATAATTCACGACCGGTGACGGAGGGTGACCTGGAACGGACCGCTGGCACCATCGGGGAGTGGTCCAGATCACATAAAGATCCCGTGAGGGCTTGGGCAACTCTTTACGGTCGGCGTAGGTCTTGTTTGCGAACACATCAGCCACTCCTGCCCTGAGGTTCGTATGAAGCTTCGCCGTTCCCTGGCCCTCGCCGCCGCGACGGCCGCCATCGCCCCGGCCGTCCTGCTCGCGGCCCCGGCCGCCCACGCGTCCGACGGCGACAACTCGACGCCCACGGTCGCCGAGTCGACCCCGGGCCAGGACGAGGCCACGCCCACCGCGGGCGGGACCACGCCGGGCGCCGACGACTCGGCTCCGCCGGCGCAGGACTCCTCGCCCACGCAGTCGGCGCCCGCCGGCCAGGGAAGCAGCCCGGCCCCCGCCGGGTCGACCCCGGCCGCCGGCGACTCCAGCCCGGCCACCTCCTCCTCGCCGGCGCCCACCGCCTCGGCGTCCGTCTCGGCCTCGCCCTCCCCGTCGCCCTCCGGGTTCCCGGGCCAGTGCGCCGACTCCGACGAGCCGAAGTTCGACGACAGCCTGCGGACCAGCCTGTCCGGCCTGCCCTCGAAGATCGTCGCCGGCAGCGGCTTCCACGGCTTCGAGCTGCACGTGAAGAACACCGGCGACCACGCCTACAAGCGCGTCGACCTCGGTGTCTTCGCCGCCCAGACGGGCCAGGACGACTACTTCATCGACACCAGCCACCTCACGCTCCAGTACCAGGACCCGTCCTCCGGCGCTTGGCACGACATCTCCCTGGACGACAGCGACGCGGGCGCCGGCTACCTCGGCTACACCGACGTCAAGGCCAAGGAGTCCTTCTCCGTCAAGCTGCGGCTGAGCGTCGACAAGACGGCACCGGCCGGCCTCGGCTTCGCCATCAGCATCGGCATGTACGCCGACGACAAGGGCAACTGCGTCTACTCCGGCGACGACAGCTACTACGAGTTCGACGTCCTCAAGGCCGGCTCCCACCCCGGCGAGCCCGGTGACGCCAAGCCGCAGGGCGGCAAGAAGCCGCTGCCGAAGACGCAGCCCGCCGGCAACACCAGGATCGAGCCCCAGGGCCACCTCGCCGAGACCGGCACCGGCTCCGCCCTGCCCCTGATCGCCCTCACGGGCGGCGCCGCGGTCGCCCTCGGCGCGGGCGCGGTCTTCATCGTCCGCCGCCGCAAGGCCTCCGGCACCGACGCCACGGTCTGACCGGCACCGACGCCACGGTCTGACCCGTCCCACCGGACCCGCCCGCCGCACCGGGTACGCCGGGGGCGGCGTGCGCGCAGTGCCGGCCGCGGCGTGCGCGCAGTGCCGGCCGCGGCGTGCGCGCAGTGCCGGCCGCGGCGTGCGCGCAGTGCCGGCCGCGCGGGCCGCGTGGGACGCCGGCCGCACGCGGGCGCCGGTCCCACGGGGGCGGCACGCGCGGAGTACCGGGTGCGCCGGGGGCGGCGCGCGCCGGTCCCTCGGGGGCACGCGGGCGCGAGTCGCACGCGGGCGCCGGTCCCACGGGGCGGCGCGCGGAGCACCGGGTACGCCGGGGCGGCGCGCGCGGAGTGCCGGGTACGCCGGGGGCGGCGCGCGCCGGTCCCTCGGGGGCACCAGTCATACGGAGCGCCGGTACCCCCGAGGCGGCACGCGCGAAGTGCCGGGTACGCCGGCTGCATGGGACGCCGGTCGCACGCGAGCGCCAGTCGTACGGGGCTCCAGTCATACGTACGGAGCGCCGGTCGTGTGGAGGCTCCAGTCCTACGGGGCGCGTCAGGGGCTCTTGCCCGGCGCGCCGCCCAGGCCGAGGGGCGTCGCCTGTCGGCCACGGCGGCCGCACCCGGCACCGGATTCGTCGGCCGCTCCCGCCTAGGCCTGCTGTCTCGGGTTCGGTCGCAGGACGGCGAACACGGCTTCGGCCGGGTCGGCCAGCCAGGCGACGCGGCCGACGTCGGGCACGTCGGCCGGGGGCATCAGGACCGTGCCGCCGTTGTCGTGGGCCGCGGTGGCGGTCGCGTCCGCGTCGGCCACCGCGAAATACGGCACCCACCGCGCGTCCTGGCCGTCCCTGAGCGGCGCCACACCGCCGAAGGCGCCTTCCTGCTGGTCGCCGTCGGCGATGCTCAGCACCCGGTACGTCATGCCCGGCGCCGACATCTCCGCCGAGCGCCAGCCGAAGAGCCGCCGGTAGAAGGCGAGGGCCGCCTCGGGGTCGGCGACATGCAGCTCCACCCACACCAGCGCGTTGTCCTCCGACGTCCGCTGCAGTCCCATGCCGGACTGGAGCACGGCGAACCGGGCGCCCTGGGGATCGGTGAACTGCGCCATGGAGGCCTCGCCCATGCTCACCGGCGCCACCCGCACCGTGCCGCCGGACGAGGTCACGTCGTCCACTGCGGCCCCGATGTCGTCGGCCCGGAAGTACGTCATCCAGGCGGACCGCGCACCCTCCTCGGTCAGCCGGCCGGCCGCGGCCACCGTCGCACCCTCCTGCTGGAAGAAGCCGTAGCCGCCCGCGTCGGGGCCCGCCGACGCGAACCGCCAGCCGAACACCGCGCCGTAGAAGGCGGCGGCCCGGTCGATGTCGGGGCTGCCGAGGTCGAGCCAGACGGGTGAGCCGGTACGGAAATCTGTGCCGAGCATGCGTTTCCTCCTGCCGATCCGGTGCGGAGCCGCCCGCCACTATGCCGACCGTCCCGGCAGGCGCCGGCGCACCGGCCGGGGCGCCCGGCGGGTTTCACCCTGCTGGCTGGGCCGGGAGCGGGACGGTCAGGGCCGTGGCATATGCCGGCGGCCGAGAATCTGCGCAGGAGTGCCACACCGACTGCACACAGCCTTTCGAAAGGCTCGTTAGCGTGTGGGGTCGCTCGATCTCCCGTACGAGCGTGACCAGGCCGTGGCCCCGGTGGCCGACGGCGCAGTCAACTCAGGAAGACCGCAGATGGACTACTGCTCCTCGTGCCGCCGGCACCTCAACGGTGCCCTGGTCTGTCCCGGGTGCGGCGCCTACGCCCCGGACATCGCCCCGCCCGGCGCCGCCGGGTACACCGGCGCGCACGCCGCCCCCACACCCCCTTCACACCTGCCGGTCACCGACACCGGTCGCTGGTTCGACGACGTGCCGCCCGCCGGCCCGGCCGAGTACGGCACCGAGGCGGCGACGGCCGCAGTGGCGGCGCCAGCGGCGGACCCGGCGGACGCCGCCGTCGCCGATGTCACGGACGCGCCCCCGGCCCCGCAGGGGCGGGCGGCCCGGCGGCGGCAACTGGCCCGCTGGAAGAAGAGCCAGCGCCGCGCCGTGGTGGCGACCGCCGTCGCGCTCGTCGGGGGCGGTCTGACGCTCTCCTCGATGGACCGCGGCTCCGGCGACCGCGCCCAGGCGGCCACCGCACCGGACAACCACAGCATGGGCCTCGGCCAGGAACGCCCCGCCTCCCCCGGCGGACCGGCGTCCGCGACGCCGACCGCGTCCGCCCCGCGCCACAAGGCCGCGCCCGGCACCTCCCCCGCGCAGGCTCCGGCCGGCTCCACCGGCTCCCGCACCTACGTCGCCCAGCAGCCCGCCCACGCCTCCGCGCCCCGCACGGCGGCCTCGGTCAGCAGGCCGGACAGCGTCCCCACGACGCCCCGCCCGACGGGCACCGCGGCGCAGAGCGCCCCCATCTCCTCGGGGCAGGGCGGCACCGCCTCCGCCTCCGGTACGGCGACGGGCGGCACGGGCTCGACGTCCGTCCCGCCCCCCAGCACGGGCACCAGCACCGGCACCTCCGCCGGCTCCGGCCAGACCTCGACCTCGACGTCCTCTTCCTCGTCGTCCTCGCCGTCCTCCCCCTCGTCCCCCTCCTCCAACCAGCTCTGCCTCGTCCTGGTCTGCCTCGGCTGACCTCACCACGGCCTTCCCGGCCCGGTGATCAGTGTGGTGCCGGTTCAGTGTCGCGCTGCCCTGCCGTTGCCGATGTTTACGACGGCACGGGCAGGGACCACGAGCGCCGGAATGTGCCTCCGGGCACGTCGTCGGCGCGGAGGCGGTGGCCTGATGGACGCGAGCCCCGAGCGCCCCGAGGCGGGACCGGGACGGCGGCAGCCGGTTCGGATGTGCGTCCGCTGCAACGTCACCACCGATCAGCCGGTCGTCGTCTCCGAGGTGCACGCCAACACCGGGCCCGGCTTCAACGTGTACGCCTGCCCGGACTGCGCAACCCACTTCCCGCCCCAGCCGGAGTACTCGTCCTGCCCCCCCGCTCCTGCCGTGCGGGGGGTGAGCCGTGAGCGCGCCCACCCCGGCGGACGCGTCGGCGCGGTCGGCCGAGTGCACGCTCGCCACGCGCCACGAGTACGAAGACCTGCACGCCTGGTGCCGTCAGACGAGGACGTGCCCCTGCCCCACGGCAAGGGCCTGCGATGAACACCCGACCCCGCCGCCGTAGGGGATACCGCCTCACCGCTCCTGTCCGTCGCCGCGGACCCTGCTGATCGCCGATTCCACCGCCGCGATCCGGTCCGCCAGCAACCCCAAGGCGGCCACGGCGCGCGTCACCGGATCGTCCTCGGGGCCGCCGAGCGTGCGGGCGCGGACGTGGGCCCTCTTCACCTCGGCCCAGCGCGCCGCCTGGCCGGCGTCCAGCGAGTCGCGCAGTTCGGCCAGCTTCAGCAGGTTGGCCTCGGCGCCGGTGGTGAGGGTCTGGGCCTCGGCGGTGTAGTGGTCCTGGACGACGGCCTCGCGCTCGGCGTCGTTCATGACCGGGCGCAGCCGCTGGGCGATGCGGTTCATGTCGCGGTAGGAGCCCTGGAGGCGGAACGGGGGTTCCGTGCGGGCGGCCTCGGACTGGGCGGCGGAGGCGATGTAGGCCGCGTTCACGGCCAGCACCGTCTCGCGGACGGCGACGGCATGGCGCAACACGGCCAGCACACGCTCCAGTTCGGCCGCCGGCAGCGGCTGGGCGAGACGGTCCGCGCGGGCCGTGGGGTCGCCGGCGGCCAGCCGGACGAGCTGGTCGAGGTCGGCGCGGTCGCGGGCGGCGAGCGGGGCGAGGACCGGGTTGGCGGTGAGGGCGTTCTCCAGGAAGCTGAGCGCGAAGACGTCCTCCTTGCCGGTGAGGACGTCCCCGAGGTTCCACACGTCGGCCCGGTTGGCGAGCATGTCGGGGATGCGGAAGCGCTCACCGGACTCGGTGTAGGGGTTGCCGGCCATGCACACCGCGAACCGCTTGCCGCGCAGGTCGTAGGAGCGCGGCTCGCCGTCCCAGACGCCGTCCACCCGGCGCGTGGCGTCGCACAGCGGGATGAACTTCTGCAGCAGCTCGGGCGAGGTGTGCTGGATGTCGTCCATGTACAAGAGCGTGTTGTTGCCCGCCGCCAGCGCGAAGTTGATCTTCTCGATCTCGTGCCGGGCGGTGGCGTTCGGGGCGTCGGCCGGGTCCAGCGAGGTGACCGCGTGGCCGAGCGCCGGGCCGCTGACCTTGACCAGCATCAGGCCGAGCCGGTCGGCGACGTACTCCATGAGCGTGGTCTTGCCGTAGCCGGGCGGGGAGACGAGCAGGAGCAGCCCGCCGGTGTCCGTGCGCTTGGAGTCGCCGGTGGTGCCGAGCTGGCGGGCCAGGCTGTCGCCGACCAGCGGCAGGTACACCTCGTCCACCAGCCGGTTGCGCACGAACGCCGACATCACCCGGGGGCGGTGGTCGGCCAGGCGGAGCCGGTCGCGTTCGGTCGCCACCAGGGCCGTACGGCGGCGCTGGTAGGCGCGGAAGGCGGGGACCTCCTCGGCCGTGAAGCGGGCCGTGCGGGCGAGGAACTCGTCGATCCGCAGGGCGAGCCGGCCGGACGTCAGGCGTGGGTGCGCGCCCAGCAGCCCCTCGGCCGTCGCCGTGAGCAGGGCGTCGCCGTCGTAGCGGGGCAGGCCGGGGCACAGCTCCGCGGCCACCGCCTCCGCCAGCTCGCCGGGGCCCGCCTCGGTGCCGGTCGCTGCGGCGTACGCGCCGAGCCAGGCCGCGACCACCTGCCGGCGCGCGGCGAGGCCGGGCAGGTCGCGCAGGTCGTCGTCGCCGTAGCGTCCGCCGGCGTGGCGGAACTTCTCCAGCAGGGTGCGCGCCCCGACCCCGAGCACGAAGCCGTCGGGACCGCAGGTCAGCTCCTCGAAGAGGTACGCGGCCGCCGGGCCGCCCGGCGCGGCCGGGTCCCACGCCTCGATCGCCGCCGCCAGCTCCCGCTCCAGCTCGCCGACCGCCGGTACGGCGCCGAAGGCGTCCCGGGCGCGGGCCAGTGACACCGCGCGCCGGGTCCAGGCCGTGCGGTCCCGCGGCGTCGTGCCGTGCGTCCAGAACAGCTGGGCGGCGGCGCGGGCGGCGGGTTCGTGGCGCAGGGTGCCGGCGCCCTCGTACAGCGGCAGCAGGGCCTGGAGCACGACCGTCGCGTCATGGTCGTGGACACCGCGCTCGTACCCCTCGTCGTACGCCTCCTGCGCCGCCCGGCGCACGAGGCCGGGCAGGTCGTCGGCGGCGGCGAGGGCGGCCGGTCCGTGCTCGGCGAGCAGCCGGGCCGCCAGGTACTCGGCGCGGTACACCTGCGGCGACTCGGACGGCAGGTGGCGCTCCCAGTAGGGGCGGTACGCCGCGAAGTCGGGGTCGGTGACCGGGGCGCGGTAGTCGGTGCCGGTCACCGCGAAGGCGAGGGCGTCGCCGTGCGGGACGAGGGTGAGGTCGAGCGGCTGGGTGTTGACGGCGAAGCGGTGGCCGCCGAGCAGCAGGGTGCGGCCGTCGTCGGTGTACAGGTCGGTGCGGTCGCGCAGGGCGCGGGCGGCCTCCTGGCGGGCGGACTTCAGCCGGCCGTCGAGTTCCTCGGCGCGCACGCTGTCGCCGAGGGCGCGCAGTTCGCCGCCGGTGCGGCGGACCTTGCCGACCAGCGGGTCGGAGGCGAAGTAGGTGGTGACCGCCTCGGTGTCCGGGAGCGCGGCCGCGCGGCGGGCGATCGTCTCCAGCATGCGGCCGGCCGAGACGGCGAGCTGTTCGGCGCGGCGGGCGCGGGCGTCGGCGAGGGACTGCTTGCGGGCGGCGAAGGCCTCGTAGACCTCGGTGCGCCGGTCGGCGAGTTCGGCGAGGAAGTCGTCGAACTCGGCGAACCGGCCGTCCAGGTCCTCCAGCCGGCCGAGCACGGCGGCGAGTTGGTCGTCGCACTCCTGCGGGGTGCCGCAGGCGCCGAGCGCGGCGGTGAGGCCCTGCGCGAGCAGCGCGGTCTCGGCGGCGAACTCCGCCCTGCCCTCGTGGTCCTTCAGGGCGCGGCGGCGGGCGTCGAGGGTCGCCCGGGCCCGGTTGACCCCGCCCAGGACGTCGGCGATCCGCTCCAGCACGGCCGTGCGGACTGTGGCGTCGGCGATGTCGAGGCCGGTGACGACCTCGGTGACCGTGCGCAGCCCGTCGGCGAGGTCGTCCAGCCGGGCGGCGACGGGCGCGGCACCGGCCACGGTCTCGACGGCGGCGGCCTCGGTGACGAGCCGCTCGACCTCCTCCCGCTGCCCGGTGAAGGCGTCCTCGCGGGCGAGGAACGCCACCGCCCGCCGCCCGAACACGGCGAGGTCGTCCTCGGCGCCGGAGGCCAGCGCGGCGAGCCGCTCGGCGTCGACGTAGCGCAGCTCCCCCAGGGTGAGCAGGTGGCCGTGGGCGTGCCGCAGCTCGGTCAGTCCGCGTACCCAGGCGGCGGCCTCGCGCGGGGCCTCGCCGCGCAGCCGCCGCACGACGGCGGCGATCCGCTCGGCCGCCTCGTCCAGGGCCTCGGCGGCCTGCCGGGTCAACTCCCGCACGGTCTCGAACTCGGCCAGCACCTGCTCGGCGGTGGCGCGCACCTCGGCCAACGGGGCGGCCAGCGCGCCGAGTTCGGGGTCGGTGAGCCAGTGGTGGGTGTCGGCGGCGCGTACGCAGGCGGCGGTCAGCGCCCGGTAGCCCGCGCCGGTCTCGATCCCGTCGGCGACCAGCCGGGCCACGGAGAGGCAGTCGGCGAGCCCCCGGACGAGGTCGGCGTTGCCGACGCGGGCGAGGGCGCCGGTGCCGGTGCGCAGGGCGGCGGCGTGGGTGTCGGAGACGTACGGCGAGGTCCACCACTGCAGCGGGTGGGTGTGCGCGGGCTCGTCGCCGCCGTCGCGCAGCACGGCGAGCGCCCCGTCCTCGAACAGCGCCCAGCCCCGGCACGGCAGCGGGGTCGCCACCTCCTTGCGCAGGGTGTTGTACGGCAGCAGCAGGGCGCGCCCGCCGGCCCGGGAGCGGAACGCGTACAGCACGTCCTCGCCGTTCGGTGCGCGCACCTCCCGCTCGAACTCCAGGCCGCGCACGTCGAGTTCGTACGACTTGTGGCCACCGCCGGCGAGGACGTACCCGCCGGGGAACACGATGCCCTGCTCCTCGGGCAGCCGCCGGCACGCCTGCCCGATCCCGTCGAGCCGGACGACGCTGCGGGTCAGCGTGTCGAAGACCAGGTACCGGTCGGCGTCCTCCTTGTACGGCCGGACCCGCAGCAGCACCAGCGGTCCCGCCTGGGCGTGCGCGACGGCCGCGTCCGCGAGGGCCTGCAGGGGCTCCTGCACGGGCTCGCTGAGCAGCGGCTCCGCGACGTCCGGGGTGCGCACGGTGAGGTGGCCGCCGACGGTGGTCACCGCGAGCCCGCCCGGCACGGCCACGTACGGGTCGCGGCCCTCGCGGCCGAGGACGTGGTCCTCGCGGGTGGTCTCGGTCCAGGTGACGTCCTGGCCGGGCGGGAAGACGTCGTCGCGGTCGCCGCGCGCGTCCAGGAACGCCACCCGGCCGTCGTCGGCGACGCTCCAGCGCAGGACGCGCACGTCGTCGGCCTTCTCGCCGGTGCGGAACACCGCCAGCAGCCGGCCCTCGACCCGGCGCAGCCGCAGCAGGCTCGCTCCGCGGTAGTAACGGTGCAGCGCGCCGGACTCCCGCACGAACGCGGGGTCGTCGAGGAGGCCGGGGACGGTGTCGGGGGGCAGCCGCTCGCCGTCCCGGCCGTACAGCGCGAGTACGTCGTCGGCGCTGCCCGTTCCGCCGAAGAGCAGCGCGTTCCCTACGGCCACGATGTCGCTCGGGGCGCACGGGTGCTCGCTGCGGAGGCGAGCGGTGGACGCGAGGGCGAGCCGCGCCGAGCCGAACTCCTCGGCCCGGCGGTCGTTGAGATCCCCGGCCCGCCGGGCCAGCTCGGCGGCATGCCCGGCGAGCCGGTCGCGGAGCACCTCGTAGGTACCGGGGTCGACGGCACCATCGGTTGCCATGGCGGATGGGTTTCCCTTCGTGGACTGTGCGGCTACCGGCTCGGGGCGCTGTCCTCAGTTCAGCGCGCTGCTCCCGTTCAGCGCCGTCAACGGGGTGTCCTCCAGGCCCAGTTCGCTCGCCCGGTCGAGGAGCTTCTGGAGCTGGCCCGCGTTCGGGCCGCCGCCCTTGATCTGCTTCATCAGCAGCGCCGACACCGTCAGGTTCCGCACGTCCGCCGAGCCCAGCGAGCCCAGCACCCGGCTCAGGTCGTCGGTGAAGCTGGCCGATCCGTCCAGCCAGGAGCCCGCCAGTGCCTGCGCGGTACGGGAGTTGTCGATGAAGCCGTCCACTCCCTTGCCGAGCGAGACGGAGGAGACCAGCCGGTCGAAGAAGACGGACTCGCCGCCGACGATGTCGATGTCGGCGTTCTCCAGGCCGGTCGCGAGGACCGTCGCCTGGGCCTCGGCGACCTGCCGCTGGGTCTCCAGGCCGGCCAGCCGGATCTCCTTCTCGGCCTGCAGCCGGAGCCGGTACTCCTCGTGTCCGCGCGACGCCTCGTCGAGGGCGGCCATCGCGGCGGCCTTCTCGGTCAGGCCCGCGGCCTCCGCCTTCAGCTTCTCGCCGATGGCGGCGGCCTCGGCGAGCGCCTTCGCCCTGGCGCCCTCCGCGTCGGCCAGGCCCTTGGCCCGCGCGCCCTCCGCCTCGGCCTTCAGCCGCGCCTCGGTGGCCTCCGCGGCCGCCCGCGCGCCCTCGGCCTCCGCGAGCCCCCTGGCCCGCGTGCCCTCGGCCTCGGCGAGGCTCTTCGCCCGGGCGCCCTCCGCCTCGGCGAGTGCCTTGGCCTGGGTGCCCTCGGCCTCGGCCGTCAGCCGCGCCTGTGTGGCCTCGGCCTCGGCGCGTCCGGCCTTGGCGGTGACCTCGGCCTCCTTGTCGCGGACCTGGACGGCGGCGAGTCCCTCGGCGGCGGCCTCCGCCTGGACGCCCTCGGCGAGCCGCAGCTTGGCGCGGGCGTCGAGGTCTGCGGTCTTCAACCGGGCCTCGGCGAGGGTCAGTTCCTCGGCCGCCCGGTGCGTGGCCGCCTGCTCCGCCGCCTCGGCCGCCTTGATGTCCTTGACCAGCTTCTCCTGCGCCTCCGCCTCGGCGGCGATGACGAGGGCCTGCCGCTCCCGCTCGGCCTCCTCGACCACGCGGAGCTTCTTGATGGACTCCTCCTGCTCGGCGACCGTACGGTCCACCGCGACCCGCTCCCGGATGACCTCGGCGATCTCGCGCTTCTCCGCCTCGACCTCCTTCTCGGCGGCGATCCGCGTCAGCTGGGTCTCCCGCTCGCGCGCGATGACCTCCAGCAGCCGGTCCTTCTCGATGCGCTCGCTCTCGACGGCGATGACCCGCTCGCGGTTCTTCGCGGCGACGGCGATCTCGCGGGCCTGGTTCTCGCGCTGGACCCCCAGCTGCTCCTCGGTGCGCAGGAAGGCGCCCTGGGCGCGCAGCCGCTCCTCCTCGACCACGCGGGCCGTCTCGGCCTCCTCGCGGGCCCGGGAGGTCTCGATCTCCCGCTTCTGCTTGATCTCGGCGTCCGCCTGCCGGCGGTCCAGCTCCAGGATGGCCTCGCGCGCGTCGACGTTCTGCCGGGTGATCTCCTTCTGCTCGTTGCGCTGGGCGTCGTTGGTGCGCACGTGCTCGACGGCGGTCAGCTCGGTGATCTTGCGGATGCCCTGCGCGTCGAGGACGTTGGCCGGGTCCAGCTGGGTGAGCGGGGTCTGCTCCAGGTAGTCGATCGCGGCGTCTTCCAGGTGGTAGCCGTTGAGGTCGATGCCGATCAACTCGATGATGTGGTACCGGAGTTCCTCACGCTTGGTGTACAGGTCGGTGAAGTCCATCTGCTTGCCGACGGTCTTCAGCGCCTCGGAGAACTTCGCGTGGAACAGCTCCTGGAGCGTGTCCTGGTGGCTGGCGCGCTCGGTGCCGACGGTCTGGGCTACCTTGATGACGTCCTCGACGGTCTTGTTGACCTTGACGAAGAACAGGATCCGGATGTCGGCGCGGATGTTGTCCCGGCAGATCAGGCCGTCGCGGCCGGAGCGGGAGATCTCGATGGTCTTCACCGAGATGTCCATGACCTCGGCCTTGTGCAGGATCGGCAGCACGACCTGGCCGGTGAAGGACACGTCCACCCGGCGCGTCTTGGACACGATCAGGGCCTGGCTCTGGTCCACCTTGCGGTACAGCCGCGAGAACGCCAGCACCGCGAGCACCACGACGACGAGACAGGCGGCGACGAGCACACCGAGGGCTTCCATGACATACGTCCTTGCCTCAGACGACGAAATCGGAGCCCCTCGTACAGCTCCGGTGCCGGACACCTGCCGGTGTCCGGCACCGGAACCCCCCGTAGTGCTCCCCTGAGGCAATGGTGCGCGGGGGCGCGTACCAGCGCATTGCCGGTTTCCGGCAGTGTTCACTAGGGTCTGCATGCCGGACATGCGCTAAGAAAGCGTCACCGGCGCGTCAAGATCGCGGGGCACGGGGGACGGGGGCGGACGGCGTGCGGGACCGGCACGACATATCCGGGCACTACGAGCACTATCTGGACGGCTTCCCCCACGCCCTCGCCGACGTCGCGGCCACCGGGCGCCGGCTGACCCGGGAGGAGCTGAAGGCCCGCCGCACGCTGGGCGAGCAGGCCGCCGAGGCGGGGCACGGCCTGCGCGCCCTGGTCGTCGCGCACCTGGCCGCCGCGCGGGCCGCCTGGCCGGTCGGTCCCGGCTCGGCGGAGAGCACGCTGGCCGCGCTGGCCGCGGTGGAGCAGGCGGTCGACGCCTTCGCCGAGGGCTACGAGCGCGCCCAGCGGCTCACCGTGCGCCGCGAGGAGGCGGCCCGCCGGGAGTTCATCGACGACCTGCTCTACGGCCGCAGCGACCTGGGCCGCCTGGCCGAGCGCGCCGAGCGCTTCGGCCTGCGCCTGTCCCGGGCGCACGCGGTGGCCGCGGCCGAGGCCCTGACGCCCTACGTCGAGGGCAGCGGGGCGGCCCGCCAGGTGGAGGCCGCGGTCCTCGCCCGGTACGACACCCGCAGCATCCTGTTCACCACCAAGAACGGCCGGCTCCTGTGCATCGCGCCGGGCGACGAGGACGAGATCCTCACCCACTTCGCCAAGCAGGCGTACGCGGCGACGGCCGGCGGCCGCGTCGCCATCGGCCGCCCCCGGCCGGGCCCCGGCGGAGTCGTCCAGTCCTACGAAGAGGCGCTGGCCGCGCTGGAGATGGCCGAACGCCTGGACCTGACGGACCCGGTCCTGCGCGCCGCCGACCTGCTCGTCTACCCGGTCCTGGCCCGGGACCGCCAGGCGCTGGCCGACCTGGTCTCGCACACCCTGGGCCCGCTGACGCAGGCCAGGGGCGGCGCCGGACCCCTCCTGGACACGCTGACGGCCTACTTCGACGCGGGCTGCGTGGCGGCGGAGGCGGCCCGCCGGCTCTCGCTGAGCGTGCGGGCCCTCACCTACCGCCTGGAGCGCATCCACCACCTCACCGGCGCCGACCCCACCGACCCGGCCCACCGCTACATGCTCCAGACGGCGGTGATAGGCGCCCGCCTCCTGGACTGGCCCGACCGCCCCCTGTGACGAAAGGCCCAGGGCGAGCGACGAAAGTACTGAGCAAGACCCTCTCCGCGCTGGAGAAGGCCGGCTGTGTCAGCGTCCGCAAGGGCTGCCTGGGCAAGCGCCCGCGCACCTGGGCCTCGCTCACGCTCACCGGCCGCCGCGCGCTGGCCCGCCACCTCGGGGCGCTGGAGGAGATCGCGGAGACGGCCCGCCGAGCCGCCGACCCGAGCGGCAACTCGGCTTGCACACAGTGCACTTGAGGCCGGTCAGCCACGCCGGCCGGGTCACTCCTCGTCCGTCGTCCGCACCGGGGCCGACCGCCCCGGCTCGGGCAGTTCGGCCAGCTCCGCCCGCACCAGCAGGACGTCGCCGACGAACAGGTCGTACACGACGATCCCGACCACGCCGCCGACCAGCGGACCGACGATCGGGATCCACCAGTACGCGCTGAACGAGCCGGGCAGGCTTCCCGGGAAGGCCAGGCCGTCCCAGCCGGCCGCGTAGGTGAACAGGCGCGGGCCGAAGTCGCGGGCCGGGTTGATGGCATAGCCCGCGTTGGCGCCGTAGGACATGCCCACGGCGGCGACGACGAAGCCCACGATCAGGGGCCCGAGGTTGGCTTTCACCGCCTGGTTGCGCAGGTCGAGGACGGCGGCGATCAGCATGAGGAGGAAGGCCGTACCGACGATCTGGTCGACCAGCGGCCCCCAGTAACCGCCGTGGAAGTACGCCGCCGGGAAGGTCGCGAAGATGGAGAAGGTGGCGTTCGTGTGCCCGTTCACCTTCGGCGCCACCACCAGGTGGTCGTAGGCGCTGATCGCGTCGTGGTACACGGCGTAGACCAGTGCCGCACCGGTGAGCGCGCCGACGACCTGCGCGAACCAGTACGGCAGCACCTTGGCCCAGGGGAACCCGCGGCGCACGGCCATGGCGAGGGTGACCGCCGGGTTGATGTGGGCGCCGCTGACGCCCCCGGCCACGTACACGCCGAAGACGACGGCGAACGCCCAGCCCCAGGTGATCAGCAGCCAGTCACCGGCCGCGAGGAAGATCGTGGTGGGCGTGGCGGCACGGCCCGACCCGGGCAGCGCGGCCACCGCCATCGCGACCGAACCGCAGCCGAAGGCGATGAGGACGAAGGTCCCGAGGAACTCGGCGAGACACTCGCCGAGGAGCCCTCCCCGGCTTCTGAGCCGGGACGGGCCGATGATCGCCGGGATATCCACAGCCATGCGAGGCCCCCTTGAAGAGAGCAGTACGGCCAACGTCACCATATTGGCCTACACGTCACCACCTCGCAGGTTGACGGTGCCCCGTCAGCAGCGGTCCGGGCGACGGCGGGGAGCCTCAGCCGTCCAGGTCGTCGGCGTAGGTCCGGAACCCGTGCCGGTCCCGGTGCAGCCCCCACAGCACCTCCGCGAGCACGTCGGGGTCCTTGCGCGCGTGCCCGGGAGTGATGGCGCCCGGGATCACCAGCTGGGCGACGTGGATGCCCTCGCCCGCGAGCCGGTCATGCAGCAGACGCGCGTACGCGCTCTCCGCCGCGAACGCGATCGACGTGCCGGCCCGCTCGGGATGCGGTACGGCCGCGCTCCCGCCGTTGACGAAGAGGATCGTCCCGCGCCCGAGCCGCCGCATCCCCGGCAGCACCTGCTGCACGGCCGCGACGGGCCCGTACACGGAGAACTCGACCGGGCCGACCAGGTCCCGGTGCCGGGTCTCCAGCACCGGCCGCATGAAGTCCCGGTGCGGCACCGGGCTGTACTGGAGCACCTCCACGGTCCCCAGCTCCCCGGCGGCCCGCTCCAGCGCCGCGGCGAGTTCCTCGGGCCGGCGCACGTCGGCGGCGAACCCGCCGGCCCGCACCCCGCTCCCGGCGAGATTGCGCACCAGCCGGTCCAGGTGCTCACGGTCCCGGGCGAACAACGCGACGGCGAACCCCTCCCGCCCGAACCGCCGCGCCACGGCGGCCCCCAGCCCCGGCCCGGCACCCACGATGGCGACACAGCTCATGCCGGCATCCGTACCGCACCCGGCCCCGGCCCACACCGCGCTCGCCACCCCAGGTGGTTCGCGGGGGAGTTGTACGGCCGGCGCACCACGGCACACCCGCTGACCAGGCAGCACCGCCACCGGTGCTCCCCGCCCGGTACGGCGAGCCGCGTCCCCCCGGCCCACGCGCGACCGCCCCGCGCCGCCCCCACCGGTCGTCGGCCGCGCCGCTGCGCCATCCGTGTGTATCCGTCACGCGATCGGCCGCGCGTCGGGCGCCCGGGGGCGCGCGGGCGGCGTCGCGCGGCCAGGATGGCGAGGAGCGGACGCGTGGCGTGCGCGGACCGCGAGCATCGGGAGACAGACGACTTGTGAGCATCCTCAACGAACCCCATGGTGCCGTCGCGCCCGAGGACTCGTACGAGAGCGAGGTGACGGTCAGGCGCACGCAGCCCGGAAGCGTCGTGGTGAAGTGGCTGACCACCACCGACCACAAGACGATCGGGACGCTGTACCTGGCGACGTCGTTCGCGTTCTTCCTGATCGGCGGGGTGATGGCGCTGCTCATGCGCGCCGAGCTGGCCCGGCCGGGACTCCAGATCGTCTCCAAGGAGCAGTTCAACCAGCTGTTCACGATGCACGGCACCGTGATGCTGCTGATGTTCGCGACGCCGCTGTTCGCCGGCTTCACCAACTGGATCATGCCGCTGCAGATCGGTGCGCCGGACGTGGCGTTCCCGCGGCTGAACATGTTCGCCTACTGGCTGTACCTGTTCGGCTCGCTCATCGCGGTCGCCGGCTTCCTCGCCCCGGACGGCGCGGCCGACTTCGGCTGGTTCGCGTACTCCCCGCTGACGGACGCGACCCGCTCCATCGGCATCGGGCCCGACCTGTGGATCATGGGCCTGGCCTTCTCCGGGTTCGGCACGATCCTCGGCTCGGTCAACTTCGTCACCACGATCATCTGCATGCGCGCCCCGGGCCTGACCATGTTCCGCATGCCGATCTTCGTGTGGAACGTGCTGCTGACCGCCGTCCTGGTCATCATGGTGTTCCCGGTGCTGGCCGCGGCCCTGTTCGCGCTGGAGGCGGACCGCAAGTTCGGCGCGCACGTCTTCGACGCCACGAACGGCGGGGCGCTGCTGTGGCAGCACCTCTTCTGGTTCTTCGGCCATCCCGAGGTGTACATCATCGCCCTGCCGTTCTTCGGCATCATCAGCGAGATCATCCCGGTGTTCGCCCGCAAGCCGATGTTCGGCTACATGGGCCTGATCGCCGCCACCATCTCCATCGCCGGCCTGTCCGCCACCGTGTGGGCCCACCACATGTACGTCACCGGCGGTGTGCTGCTGCCGTTCTTCTCCTTCATGACGTTCCTGATCGCCGTGCCGACCGGGGTGAAGTTCTTCAACTGGATCGGCACGATGTGGAAGGGCAGCCTCTCCTTCGAGACGCCGATGCTGTGGGCGGCGGGCTTCCTCGTGACGTTCCTCTTCGGCGGGCTGACCGGGGTCATCCTGGCCTCGCCGCCGATGGACTTCCACGTCTCGGACTCGTACTTCGTGGTGGCCCACTTCCACTACGTCGTCTTCGGCACGGTCGTCTTCGCGATGTTCGCCGGGTTCCACTACTGGTGGCCGAAGTGGACCGGCAAGATGCTGGACGAGCGCCTCGGCAAGATGACCTTCTGGATGCTGTTCGTCGGCTTCCACGGCACCTTCCTGATCCAGCACTGGCTGGGCGTGGAGGGCATGCCGCGCCGGTACGCCGACTACCTGGCGGCCGACGGCTTCACCGCCCTGAACACCGTCTCGTCCATCGCCTCGTTCGTCCTCGGCCTGTCGATGCTGCCGTTCCTCTACAACGTCTGGAAGACCGCCAAGTACGGCAAGCCGGTCGGCGTCGACGACCCGTGGGGCTACGGCCGCTCGCTGGAGTGGGCGACGTCCTGCCCGCCGCCGCGGCACAACTTCGTCACCCTGCCGCGCATCCGCAGCGAGTCCCCCGCGTTCGACCTGCACCACCCCGACATCGCGGCAACCGAGCACGAGGTCCCGGTACGGGCCGACCGAGGGCGGACGTGACCGGCTCACCCGGGCACGGGACCGACCGCGCGCTCGCCGACCAGGTCGAGGGATACCTCCTGTGGCAGGCCCGGATCGCCGAGGCGGAGCAGCGCGCCCGGGACTTCACCGGCTCCCTGGACTGGCTGACCACCGGGCAGCGCGAGGAGGTGGAGCGGCGCTACGTGGCCGACAGCCTGCGCCGGGCCCGGGCGGACCTGGAGCGCGTCGCCGCCCGCTGCGTCTCGCTGCGCGCCGAGTACGAGCACCGCTACGCCGAGCTGCGCCGCCGCTGCCTGGCCGTCGCGATCGCCGTGACCGTGGCCGTGTGCGCCGGCTGCACGGCGGTGACCGCGACCCTGCTGCTCAGGTGAGGGGCGCGCTCACGCCATCCAGAAGAACACCGCCGTCATGCGCTTGTCCTGAAGCGTCGTACCGGTGTAGCCCGTCGCGCTGTGCACGAGGTTGGCGTTGTAGAGGAGCAGGCGGTTGTACCTGTGGGGGACGCGGACGTCCTCCTCGAAGTGGTCGCCCGGGACGAAGCGGGTGCCGAGGGCCTCGACGAGGTTGTTGTGCGGGGCCTGGACGATGTTGCCGCCGAGCCGGCCGCCGGGCAGGGACTGGCGGTAGAAGGCCGTGCCGCAGTCCTTCGGGGCACCGGGGTTGAGGTAGAGCACGGCCGCGTACCGGCACAGGGCGCGCGAGTCGGTGTGCGGACGGGGTTCGCTCTCGCCCTCGCCGACCACCTGGACGCAGTTGTGGTTCAGGGTGCCGCCGCCGGGCGCCCGCTGCACCCACAGCTCCTTCGCCCCCGTCGCCCGCTTCACCAGCCGTTCCACGACGGCGAGTTCGGCTGGCTCCAGGCCGGGCATGGCGCGCAGCCCCGGCCAGGTCTCGGAGGTGTAGGGATATCCCTGGGCCCAGTCGTCCTTGGCCAGGCACCGCTGCCGTACGGCGTCGACGTCGGGCAGGACGTCGTCGAAGACCCAGTAGTCACGGCCCTTGGTGGGCTTCCGGTAGGGCAGGACGGGCAGCGCCGCGGGCATCCTGGGGGGTGGCTGTGGGGGCATGCGGAGAATCTAGGCCAACGTTCGCCCAGTTCTCTCCCGGGGAACGGTCAACACTTCTGACAGAAGGTCAACACTTCTTTACCCACTCGGTCGATACGAACGGCCGCCTTACCCGTACTGCTGGGTGTCCGAACCGCCCCGCGCCGTCACGTGGGCGGCACATCCCCGACGGGCAGGAGGCACGGTGCGCTTTTCGCGGAACGCGACGGGAACGCTCTTCGTGGGCGGTGCGATGGCGGTGACCCTCGCGGCCCTGGCCTACCCGGGCATGCTCGGCCTGAGCACGGCCACCACCGCCCAGGACCGGGTCATCGCCAACACGCAGTGGGGGCCGCTGACCGAGCAGGACCGGGACTTCGTGGTGAAGGTACGCGCCGCCGGTCTGTGGGAGTACCCGGTGGGGCAGATGGGGCTCCAGAAGGGCACCATCCCGGCGGTGAAGACGGCCAGCGAGCACCTGGTCGACGGCCACGCGGCACTGGACACCACGTGCCGGAAGATCGCCCCGATGCTGAACATCACGCTGCCCAACATCGCGAGCCCCCAACAGGAGGGGTTCGTCCGGCAGTTGCAGGCCGACAGCGGGAGCAAGTTCGACAGCGACTTCGCCAACATCCTGCGCATGACCCACGGCGCGATCTTCAACACCATCTCGAAGATCCGCTCCACCACGAAGAACACGCTGGTACGAGCACTCGCCGACCAGGCGAACAACACCGTGCTCGACCACATGACGGTGATGGAGAAGACCGGTCTGGTCGACTTCGACCAGACGCTCTTCCTGCAGACGACCCCGCCGAAGCTGCCCAACTCCGACCTGACGCCCCCGCCGCCGCCGGCGGGTCAGCCGGAGGTGGTGCTGACACCGCCGCCGAACCCGACGTCCACGCCGGTGGACATCAACGGGATCGCCGGTGCCTCGCCGGGAGCGAGTCCGGCGCCCTCGGCGGGGTAGGCGGCCCGGCGGGGTGGGCGGTCCGGCGGGGTGGGCGGTCCGGCGGGGTTGTGGTCTACGACAGCCACACCGTCGTGTCCGGCGCGAGCACCCCGCTCCCGTCCAGCGGCGCGCTCGCCAGCAGCGGCTCGCCCGGCGGCAACGGCACCGGCTCCGCACCGAGGTTGGTGACACAGCGCCACGCCGGGGAGCGGACGAAGTCCAGGACGCCGGGCGCGTCGGCGGTGGACCAGGTCAGCTCCTCCCCCTCCAGCAGTTTGCGGCGCAGGCGCAGGGCCGTGCGGTACAGCTCCAGGGTGGAGCCGTCCGCGCCGGTCTGGGCCTCGACGGCGTAGGAGGCGAAGGACGGCGGCTGGGGCAGCCAGGCGGGGCCGGGGCCGAAGCCGTAGGACGGGCCGGCCGGGGTCCAGGGCAGGGGGACCCGGCAGCCGTCGCGGCCCTTGCGGGTGTGGCCGGTCTGCTCCCAGACGGGGTCCTGGAGGGCCGCGGCGGGCAGGTCGGCGACCTCGGGGAGGCCCAGCTCCTCGCCCTGGTAGAGGTACGCCGAGCCCGGCAGCGCCAGCATCAGCAGCGTCGCCGCGCGGGCCCGGCGCAGGCCGGCGGCGGGGTCGACGCGCGGGGCCGTGCCGTCCGACAGCAGCCAGGCCGCCGGGTCGGTGCCGGGCGGGAGCACGAGGCGGGAGGCGTGGCGGACGACGTCGTGGTTGGACAGCACCCAGGTGGCCGGCGCACCGGCGGCGCGGGCGCCCGCGAGCGCGGCGCTGATCAGTTCACGCAGTTCGTCGGCGTCCCACGGCGCCTGGAGGTACTCGAAGTTGAAGGCCTGGCCCAGCTCGTCGGGGCGGGCGTACAGGGTGCGGCGGGCGCCGGGCACCCAGGCCTCGGCGACGGCGGTGCGCGGCGGGGAGTAGGCGTCGAGGAGGGTGCGCCAGTCGCGGTAGATCTCGTGGACCTCGTCACGGTCCCAGTACGGGTGGCTGCCGGGCGGGACGCGCGGCAGGGACTCCTCGCCGGTGGCGCCGATGTCCCCGGTGTCGCGCAGCGGCTCGGCGAGGTCCTTGGCGAGGCCGTGGGCGACGTCGACGCGGAAGCCGTCGACGCCCCGGTCGGCCCAGAAGCGCAGGGTGGCCCGGAAGTCGGCGCGCACTTCCTCGTCGGCCCAGTTCAGGTCGGGCTGCTCGGGGGCGAAGAGGTGCAGGTACCAGTCGCCGTCCGCGGTGCGCTGCCAGGCGCTGCCGCCGAACACGGACTGCCAGTCGGTGGGCGGGAGTTCGCCGTGCGCGCCCCTGCCCGGGCGGAACACGTAGCGGTCGCGGGCCCGTGACCCGGGTCCGGCCCGCAGCGCCTGCTGGAACCACGGGTGCAGATGGGAGGTGTGGTTCGGGACAATGTCGACCACGACCTTCAGGCCGAGCCGGTGCGCCTCGGCGACCAGCGCGTCGAAGTCGTCCAGGGTGCCGAGGCGGGGGTCGACGTCCCGGTGGTCGGCGACGTCGTATCCGCCGTCGGCGAGTTCGGAGGGGTAGAAGGGGCTCAGCCACAGGGCGTCGACGCCGAGCGCGGCGAGGTGGCCCATCCGCTCGGTGACGCCCCGCAGGTCACCGAGGCCGTCACCGTCGGCGTCGGCGAAGCTGCGGGGGTACACCTGGTAGACGACGGCCTGCCGCCACCAGTCGGGGTTCTTCGGGGAGAGGTCGGGGTGCTGGGACTCGTGATCCGGCGAGACGCCTGCCATGCGGGCTCCGTTCGGGCTCCGTACCGGCTCTTCGGGCACATCCGCGCGGCCCGCTCTAGTGTCCCCGCAGGCAACGTTTGCCCGTCAAGGAGCGGCGTCCGGTGCGTGCTGTCGGCGTGCCGGCCGGAAGTCCTCGTACTGGGCGTACGTGGGCTTTCGGCCGGTGCGGCGAGTGGGGGCACCTCCCGCGCAGCGGGGGAGCGTGCCGGGCGTCGCGACGGGGCGAACGTTGCCTGCCCCGGCACTAGGACCGCGCCACCGTCTCCAAGTACAGCTGCGCGTACCGCCGTACGTCCACCTCCAACGCCACGTCCACCAGGGGCTGTTCGCGGACGCCCTCGTGGATCTCCGACTCGCCGGGGCGCGGACGGCGGTCGACGATCGTCTGGCCGCGGGACGGACCGGGGGCCAGACAGACCTCGACCGGCAGCAGCCGGGTGGTGATGCCGCCCGGGTCGGCGACCGCGCACACCGCGCCCGCGTCGCCGAGGCCGCCCGCCTCCTCCGCCTCGGGGGGCTCGCCCTGGTGGGCCGGCCGGTGGGCGAGGAGTTCGCCGGCCAGCCGGGTGCCGGGCTCGCCGCTCGTGCGCAGCCGGTGGACGTCCGGGGCGGCCACGACGACCTGCCGGAAGACGTCGAGGCCGTACATGGTGATCGGCACCCCGGCGGTGAGCAGGATCGCCGCCGCCTCCGGGTCGTGCCAGACGTTGAACTCGGCGACCGGTGTGGCGTTCCCGGTCTCCACCGCCCCGCCCATGAAGACGATCCGCTCGATGTTGCCGGTCACCTCCGGGTGGGTGCGCAGCAGCAGGGCGATGTTGGTCAGGGGCGCGGTGGGCACGAGCGTGACCGGGCGCGGGGAGGCGAGGATCTCCCGGCGCAGCAGGGACACGGCGTCCAGTTCGGACGCGGTGCGCTTCGGCGCGGGCAGGCCGAGGTCGCCCATGCCGTCGGCGCCGTGGACGTGCCGCGCCGAGCGGGCCGGCTCGATCAGCGGGCGGGCGGCGCCCCGGCCCACCGGGATGTCGGGGGCGCCCGCCTGCTCCAGCACGGTCAGCGTGTTGCGGACCACGCCGTCGACGTCCGTGTTCCCGGCCACGCAGGTCACGGCCCTCAGGTCGATCCCGGGGTGGCGTACGGCGAACAGCAGGGCGAGGGCGTCGTCGACGCCCGTGTCGCAGTCGATGATCACGGGGGTGGGCTGACCGGTCACGGCGTACTCCTTCCGTCGAGCCGACCTTAGATCAGGCCCGTCACTCCCACAGGGCGGTGCCGCGCGCCGCGACCCGGTCCGCGATCCGGCGCAGCAGCTCCGGCACCGGCAGCTCCCCGGTCCGGCGGCCGTCCCGCAGCCGTACGGCGGCCAGGCCGCGCGAGGCCTCCCGGGCGCCGACGACCACCTGGTACGGCACCAGGCGGGCGGCCCGGACGCGGGCGCCGAGGGTGCCCTCGGCGGGGCCGGCCGACTCGGCCCGCAGGCCCAGCGCCACCGCGTCACGGACGACGTCCGCCGCCTGGCCGGCCTGCTCCTCGCCGACCGGCAGCACGACCAGCTGCACCGGCGCGAGCCAGGCCGGGAAGGCGCCCCGGTGGGCCTCGATCAGGTGGGCGACGGCCCGTTCGACGCTGCCGATGATGCTGCGGTGGACCATCACCGGGCGGTGCCGCGCGCCGTCGGCGCCGATGTAGTGCAGGCCGAAGCGGGCGGGCTGGTGGAAGTCGATCTGCACGGTGGACAGGGTGGACTCGCGGCCGGCCGGGTCGGCGATCTGCACGTCGATCTTCGGGCCGTAGAACGCGGCCTCGCCCTCGGCCTCCTCGTAGTCCACCCCGGCCGCGTCGAGGACCTGCCGCAGCAGCGCGGTGGCCCGCCGCCACAGCTCGGGGTCGGCCACGTACTTGCCGCCCTCGCCGGGCAGCGACAGCCGGTGGCGTACGGCCTCGATGCCGAGGTCGGCGTAGGCGCGGGCGATCAGCTCCAGGGCGGCGCGGGCCTCGTCCACCGCCTGCTCCAGGGTGCAGAAGATGTGCGCGTCGTTGAGCTGGATGGCGCGGACCCGGGTCAGACCGCCGAGCACGCCGGAGAGTTCGGCGCGGTGCATGCCGCCCAACTCGGCGATGCGCAGCGGCAGTTCGCGGTAGCTGTGGGAGCGGGAGCGGTAGATCAGCGCGTGGTGGGGGCACAGGCTGGGGCGCAGCACGACCTCGTCGGACCCGTTCGGGCCCAGCCGCATGGGCGGGTACATGTCGTCGCGGTAGTGGTCCCAGTGCCCGGAGATCTCGTACAGCTCGCGTTTGCCGAGCGCGGGCGAGTACACGTGCCGGTAGCCGGCCCGGCGTTCGGCCTCGCGGATGTACTCCTCCAGGGTGTGCCGGACCACCGCGCCGTCCGGGAGCCAGTACGGCAGGCCCGCGCCCATCAGCGGGTCGGTGTCGAACAGGCCGAGTTCGCGGCCGAGGCGGCGGTGATCGGGAAGCCGGTCGTTCATGGGGTTCCTCTCCGGAAGGGAGCGAGGAACCGGGGGACGGGTACGCCGAAGCCCCGGGGCGCTCGCCCCGGGGCTTCGATGCTGCTGGTCAGGTGTCAGCGCGCCGGGACGGTCTCCGGCGTCGTCGTGCTCGACGGGCACTGCTGGGCGCGCTGCATGCGGCGACCGTAGCGGCACCGGTGCCCGCGGGTCGAGGGAATTTCCCCGTCCCGCTCCCCGCGCCCGCCGGGCCCCTCACCCGTACGGCCCGGAGCGCTGGTGGGGCGGGCGGGGCGGTGGTGCCGTGAGAGCAGGCACCCACCGGCAGAACCCCGCCCCAGGCACCCGCCGTCCCGCACTCCCGGAGGCAGCCCGATGCCGTCGAGACCCCCGTTGACCTCCTTGACCTCGCTGACCTCGCTGCGTGCGCTGACCTCGTTGATCGAGGCGATACGCGCCCGCCCCCGACTCCGGCTCGCCCTCATCGCCGCCGGTCTCATCGCCGTCGGCGGCTGCGCGGCCCTCGGCCTGAACCACCCGGCGACCGCGCCGCAGCCCCTGCCCGCGATCGACCGGCCGACCCCGATACCGCGGTCGTCCGGCCGGCCGAACGGCGCCGCGCTCACCGACGAGCAGGTCCGGGGCGCGCTCCTCACCCAGGCCGACCTCGGCGCCCCCTGGACGGCGACCCGCGGGGCGGCCACCTGGCGGGACGGGCTGCTGAAGGCGACCAGCTCGGCCGGGGAGTGCTCCCGCCTGATGGACGTGCTGTACACCGACCAACTCCTCGGCGGCCCGGCCCGCGCCGCGATCGGCCTGGACGACGCCGACACCGACGCCCAGCTGCGCTACCAGATCGGCGCCCGCCGCCCCGCCGACGTCGACGCGGACCTCGCCTGGCTGAAGACGCTGCCGCAGCGGTGCGCGCGGTTCACGGCCACCACCGAGAACGGGCTGGTGGAGGACGTACGGGTCGACGGCGCCGCGCTGCCCGAGGTCGGCGACGCCCGCCAGGGCCTGCACATCAGCATCGCCACCACGCTCGGCGACGGGCGGAACGCCGTGCTCACGCTGGAGCTGGCCGCCGTCCGGGTCGGCCAGGACGCCTTCGCGTTCACCAACGGCGGCCTGGGCGACGTACCCAACGGCGCGACCCAGGCCGCCGTCCAGGTGGGCGCGCTGCGCCTGGCGGACGCCCACCGCCAGGGCCGGGCCCAGGCCTGACCCCGACCGCGCTCGCCGTCCGCGCGGGTGTCACAGGGGCGGCTGCGCCGGCGCAGGGCCCAGGGTGGTGGTGCCGGGGGCGGTGCGGTGGCCGAGGCCGGTGCGGTAGGCGTCCAGGGCGGCCTCGGTGCGGCCGGTGCGGCGCAGGAGGTCGCCGAGGAGACGGCACAGGTCGGCGAGGTCGCCGGCGGCGCCCGCGCGTTCCAGCAGGCTGAGCGCGCGGACGTAGTGCTCCTCGGCGGCCTCGGTGTCGCGGGCGTCCTCGGCGATGATCCCGAGGAGGCGGTGGGCCGCTGCGGAGTGCACGGCGCCGCGTTCGGAGGAGAAGTCGCCGAGGACCCCTTCCAGCAAGACCGCCGCCTCGGCGGACTTGCCGCGGCGGTGGAGGACGTCGGCCAGTTCGACGGCGGTCTGGCTGCGGTACAGGGCGGCCCGGCTCTCCGAGAGCATGGTGTACGCCTGCCGCAGCTCCGCTTCGGCGCGGTCCAGTTCGCCGTTCTGCGCGCAGACGTAGCCGCGCATCCAGTGGCAGTTGGCCAGCTCGGTGCGCAGCCGCAGCCGGCGGTACAGGTCGGCCGCCTTGGCGAGGGAGGCGTCGGCCTCGGCGAGGCGGCCCTCGGCGAGCAGGGTGCGGGCCACCGAGCGGTGCATCCGGGCGATCAGCGCCTGGTCACCGGCCTGCGGGGCGAGCGCGAGGGCGAACTCGGCGGCCTGCGCGGCACGCGCGTGCGCGCCCATGTCCATGTACGGGCCGATGACGCTGGCGTAGAGCAGGAGCAGGGCGTCCGGGTCGTGCAGTCCGCCCCGGTTCAACTCGTCGAGGGCCGTTTCGAGCAGGTAGACGGCGTAGCGCAGCTCTCCGGCGAGGTAGTGGGAGACGGCCCGGCCGCGCAGCGCGGGCACGCGCACCGGGAGGGACTCGTCCGCGAGCCGGGCCTCGGCCCGTTCGAAGAAGTCCCGGGCTCGCGTCAACTCGCCCGTCTCCAGGGCGCATTCGCCGAGCCCGAGGAGCGCGGTCGCCTGCTCCGCGCCCAGATCGTGCGTCCCGGCCTCCGCGAGCAGGGCGTCGTACTGGACGGCGGCCTCCTCGGCCCGGCCGTCGGCGAGCACCCGCTGGGCCTCGGTGAGCCGCAGTCTGAGGTCGGTGGCGAGGTGGGCGGGCCGCCCGACGGCCAGCTCCTCGAAGGCCACGCCGAGCCGCCCGGCGATGTGCCGCAGCGCCTCGTCCGAGGCCCGCACCCGGCCGGCCTCCACGGTGGAGATGTAGGCGGGCGTGTAGGCGGGTTCGGCCAGCTGCCGCTGGGTGAGCCCCTGCTGCGTGCGCAGGTGCTGTACGCGCCGCCCGATGACCTCCGGATCGTCCCGTTCCCGCATCCGCCGGATCCCCCCAACTCCCTTTGGGCCCCTTGCCGTTCGACCCTTGCAGCCCTAGGTTAAACGGCGGATCAAGCGCGCTTAACACGTCGCTGTCGTGTTCGTCGCCGTTGTGTTGCGAGGTCGCCGTGCAAGGACGTACGCCCGCCCCCTACGGACGTCCCACCAGGTATGCCCGGAGTGTCGCCGCGGCGGTCGTCGCCGTGGCGGCACTGGTCACGGCGGCGAACGCGGTACCGGCTCACGCCGACCCGGCCCCGGCCGGCCAGAGCCGGGCCCCGCAGGCGGCAGCGGCACCGGCACGCCGGTGAGTCCGGGAATCCGGGCCCTTCGCCGCGATCACCAGATCGGGCACGAGGTGACCGGTGTCGGACGGGGGCTGCCCTCTCCCGCCGAGGAGGCCTACGCTGCCGCCATGTCCTCCGCAGCCGCGCGTACCGCCCTCGACCTGACCGCCGACCTCCCGGTGCCGGACCTGGAGGACCTCTACCGGGATCTGCACCGCCACCCAGAGCTGTCCCTGCGCGAGCACCGCACCGCGGGCACGCTGGCCGGTCGGCTGGAGAGCGCCGGGTTCGAGACCGCCGAGGGGGTCGGCGGCACCGGTGTCGTGGGCCGGCTGCGCAACGGCGACGGGCCGGTCGTGCTGCTGCGCGCCGACATGGACGCGCTGCCGGTGCGCGAGGAGACCGGGCTGCCGTACGCCTCCGAGACGGACGGCGTGATGCACGCCTGCGGGCACGATCTGCACGTCACCTGGCTGGCCGGGGCCGCCCGGGCGCTGGCCGCCGGGCGGGACACCTGGCGCGGCACGCTGCTGGTGGTGGGCCAGCCCGCCGAGGAGTCCGGCCAGGGCGCGGCCCGCATGGTCGCCGACGGGCTGTACGAGCGCTTCGGGCGCCCGGACGTCCTGCTCGGCCAGCACGCGGCCCCCGGCCCGGCGGGCCTGTACCCGCACGCGCCCGGCCTGATCATGTCGGCGGCGACGGACGTGGACATCGTCGTGCACGGCCGGGGCGGGCACGGCTCGCGCCCGGAGGCGGCGGTGGACCCGGTGGTGACGGCCGCCTACCTGGTCACCCGCCTGCAGACGGTCGTCTCGCGGGAGATCGCCGCGGGCGAGTCGGCGGTGCTCACCGTGGGCCGGATCGAGGCGGGCACCCGGCACAACATCATCCCGTCGACGGCGCGCGTCTCGCTCAACCTGCGCAGCCAGACCGAGGAGGTACGGCAGCGGATGCTGGCCGCGATCGAGCGCATCGCCCGCGGCGAGTGCCTGGCGGCGGGCTGCCCGCGCGAACCCGAGGTCACCGTCGGCAACACCTTCCCGGTCACCGTGAACGACGCGGCCACCGACGCCGCCGTGGCCGCCGTGCACGGCGAGGTGTTCGGCCCGGAGACGGTGTTCGACCCGGGTCCCGCGATGGGCAGCGAGGACTTCCCCCAGCTCGCGCTCGACGGCGCCGTCCCGTACGCGTACTGGTTCGTGACGACCACCCCGGCGCACGTGTGGGAGCAGGCTCCCGGCGACACGTTCCCGGAGAGGTTCGCGGCCGTCCCGAGCAACCACAGCCCGCACTTCGCGCCCGACCTGTCGGTGATCGCGCCGGGTGTGCGCACCCTCGTCTCGGGAGCGCTGGCCCTGCTGCCGGCGGCCTGAGCCGGCCTTCGCCGCGGCCGGTCACCGGATACGGAACTACCGGGCCACTGCCTGGAGTTGGCGCAGCTGCCGCTGCACGTTCTCCAGCGCGCCCTCCCGGCGGCCCGGCACCCGCAGCCGCAACTCAGCGAGCGCGGGCCCGAGTTCGCGGGCCAGCGCCGCGTCCGCGATCCGGCCCCACTGGTGGTGCGCCCGGTCCACGGCGGCCTCCACGGCGGGCGCGTCCACCGCCTGCCCGGCGGCCAGCCGCACCCCGGCCACCGCCAGCCACGCCCGGCAGCTCCCCACCGCGTCCCCCGCGAACATCGCGAGATCGGCCCGCACTTCGGCCCAGTGCAGCGCCTCGGCGGAGGCCACTCCGTGCGCCCGTACGGCACCGGCTTCGAGGCGCGCGGCCAGTGCGTCCGCCTCCGCGTGCCGGCCGTCCTGGACGGCGGCGCTGATGAGGGTGTGCGGATCCTGCCCGGCGGCGCGGGGACCGGGTGAGCCGGTGCCGGGACCCGGTGCAAGGGCGTCCGCGGGCGCCGGGTGAGGCTGGAGGCGGGCGGCCTGCGGGGGAACGGGGTGAGGAGGCCGGGTGCCGGGGCCGGCCGGGCGGCCGGGACTCACGGGGCGCGCGGGCGGGTGGGCGAACACGAGGTCCCGGCCCGCACCGGACTCGGCGATACGGGCCAACGCCTGCTCGTGCAACCGGGCGAGCGGCGGCCGGTGCCCGCTGCGCAGCACCGTCGCCACGGCCTTCATGTACGCCGGCTCGGCCGGACCCCGCCGGCCCGGCGCCGGCGCCACCCGGCCGTACACCGCCGCGTTGGGCCCGCAGTCCAGCCCCCGCTCGGCGACGTACCGCCACGCCTCCGCGTCCGCGTGCAGATCCAGGAGCAGCGCCGTGTCCGCGGCGGAGCGCAGCCGCAGCTCGTCACGGACCCAGTGCCACGGCAGCGCGGTGTAGCGCACGGTCGCCGCGGTGGTGCGGGCCAGCGCCAGATGCGGCAGCCGCTGCTTGCGGTCCAGCTGCACCTGCCCGGCGATGTACACGGTCAGCGGTCCGGGCGAGGCCGCCGCGGCGCGCAGCCGGGTCAGCACGGCCTGCGGCTCCAGCGGATCGGCGAGTTCGACCACGTTGGCGGTCTCGGTGCCGGACAGTACGGCCGGGGCGACCGCGGCCAGCACCGGCAGCACACCGGCCGCGTCCACCAGGCGCCCCCTGCCCAGCGGCGAGGCCGCGAGCAGCAGCACGGTTCCGGGCATCGTCCCTCCCCCTGTCGGCCCTGAGCGGCCGGCGGACCCCGCGACGGCTGTGCCCCCGCGCGGCCCGTGATTACGGCTTGCTTCCAGCCAGCACCGTAACCGCTGCGGCTGCCCACGCGCGCCTCAAGGACCGCGAACATCCAGCGGCGGGCGGCGGCTCGGGGACGACACCACCCGTGGCACCGGGCCTCGCGGAAGGTGCCGGGCAGCGCGGCGGCCTCCACCGCGTGCGGGCCGGGTGCTCGCCGGGTCGGGCGCTGCCGAGGGCGACGTACGTCACCATCGCGAGCACGGCGAAGGCGGCCGTCGTCCACACCGGCGAGCAGCAGGGACGGCACCAAGGCACGCTCCTGCCGCGGAAGCGGAGCGGCCGGCGCCCCCGCCCGTACGCCGTCTTCCGTCACGGCGTCTCCCGCACCCGCGTCCGTGCCCCTTAACGCCGACTTGCCGGGCCGCGGTCCCAGGGTGTGCCCTGGGAAGGCGGGGGCGAGGAGAGAGGAGTGCTCTCATGGCTCAAGCGGCACCCGCGCCCGGCGGAATGTCCCGCCCCGGGCGGACACCGGAGCTCCAGGACCGGGCACCCGGCGCACGCGCCGGCCGTCCGCCCGACATCTTCGACGCGCGCACCCACCGCGTCGGCCGCATCGCCGTCCCGGTCGTGCTCGGCCTGGTCTACGGCTACTGGGCGGCCACCAACCGGCGCTACGGCGGCCCCCTCACCGGCGGGAACATCGCGTTCGGGTTCATCACCGCGCTGGTCTTCGCCGTCCTGATGGCGGCCGTCCTGGTCGCCGCGCCACGGGTACCGCGCGAGCTGCGCGCCGGGCTGTGGTCGGTGTTCATCGGAACCGCGTTCGGGTTCCTCTACTCCCAGTCCACCGCGGCGTTCTGGGTGATCCTGCTGGTCTCGCTCTTCATGGCGGCGGGCACGTACGCCGTGTCCTTCTACCGCTACTACACGCGCGAGGACGCGGCCGGCCACCGCATCCACTGACCGGTGGGGGACGCAGTGCGTGGGCCCCGGCCGAACACGTCGGCCGGGGCCCATGCGCTCCCCTGTTCTTCCCTCTTTCCCCACCGCTCCCTCGCACCGGTCTCCGTCTCCCTAGCACCAGGAAACACCCGTTCGGCCGAACCCTCCACCGCAGCGCGCCACCCGGTTGCCCCGCCCGGCTGGCGCGCGCGACCCGAGGGCCCTTGCCTGGAAACGTGTCCCCACGTCTCAGGAGCGGCCTGTCGGCCGCGCTGATCACCCTGTCCTGCCTCCTCGTGCCGTTCGGCGCACTGGCGGCCTGGGCCGCGTACGGGCTGGTCGACACGGGCCGCTACGTCACCACGATGGCCCCGCTCGCCGCCGACCCGGCCGTGCGGGACGCCGTCGCGGACACGGTCGGCGACGGCATCCTGCGCGCGGTGGACCAGCACATGGACGTCCACCCGGCCGGTGGCTCGGTGCGGCCCTTCGTACACGACGCGGTGCGCTCCTTCACCCAGACCGACGCCTTCCGGCTGGCCTGGGACACCGGCAACCGGGTCACCCACGACGCGGTCCTGCGCGCCCTGCGCGACGAGCGGGACATGACGGCCGGCGAGCCGGTCACCGTCGACCTCGCCTCCGTCACCGGCCCGGTCAAGCGCCGGCTCGCCGAGGACCACGTACCGCTGGCCGCGCGCATCCCGGTGGAGCACACTCCGGTCGCCGTGCTCCCCGGTGGGGCACTGGCCGCCTTCCGGAAGGGGTTCCACGTGCTGGAAGTGGCCGGCTTCTGGCTGCCGATCACGGCGCTCACCTTCGCCTCGACGGGCATCGCGCTGGCCGTCCGCCGGCGCCGCGCCATCACCGCGACCGCCCTGGGCACGGCCCTGGGCGGCGCCCTGCTGGCCCTGGCCCTCTCCATCGGCCGCACCCTGACCCTCGCCGACCTCCCGGCCGACGTCCCCCACCCCGCCGCGGCCGCGGTCTACGACACCCTCACCTCCACCCTGCGCACGACCGCCTGGCTCCTGCTGGCCCTGGGCCTGGCCGCCGCGGCCACCACCTGGCTGACCCGCAACGTACGCCCGGACCGCCCGGACCGCCCGGACCGCGTGAACCGGCTGGCCCGCCTGCGCCGGCTCACCCGCCGCCGGGCGACGACCTCCGTGTCCGCGTCGGAGACGCCCCGCTCACGGGCGCGGGTCTGAGGCCCGACGGGGCACGAATCCCGACGTGGACGGGACACCCGGCCGGAACCGGACACCTGGCCGGAACCGGATAATGGAACCCATGTCCCGAGAGTTCCCCATCGGCCTCGCCCCTCCCGACTGGCTGGTCCGGAACCTCCGACCCCAGCAGGCCCCCGTCAACCGGCCCGCCGTGGCGCGCGCCGCCATCGCCCTGGCCCTGCCCCTGGTCATCGGCCTCACCACCGGCTACCCCGCCTACGGCGCCCTCGCCGCCATGGGCGCCCTGTCCGGCGTCATCGGCGACACCGCCGACGCCTACCGCATGCGCATCCTCAACATCGCCGTACCCCAGCTCTTCGGCGCGGTCGGCGTCACGCTGGGCACGCTGGTCTACGGCCACGGGTGGTACGCGGTGGCGGCCGTCACCGGCGTGGCCCTGGTCTCCGGAATGATCTCGACCATCGGCGCGGTCGCGTCGGTCTCCGGGCTGCTCCTGCTCCTGAACTGCGTGGTGGGCGCCGGACTTCCGCTCCCCCGCCCCTGGTGGCTGGCGCCCGTCCTGATGACCGGCGGCGGTCTCCTGGTCCTCCTCCTCGCCCTGCTGGCCTGGCCGTTGCGCTCGGGCGTCCCGGAGCGCGCGGCGGTGGCGGCCACGTACCGCACGGTCGCCGCACTCCTCGCCGTCTCCGGCACGGACCGCACGGAGGAGTACGACACGGCACGCCAGGCCGTCACCCAGTCCCTGAACCAGTCCTACGACCTGATCCTGGCCCGCCGCGCCCGCCACCACGGCCGCAGCCCCGAACTCACCCGGCTGCTCGCCCAGCTGAACGCCATCACGCCGGTGCTGGAGGCGGCCCCCGCGGCCCACTGGGCGGGCCGCCCCCTGCCGCCGCGGATCCCGGAGGCGGTCCGCCACCTGGCCCACGCCGTCGAGACGGGCTACACCGGTCCGACGGCGCTGGACCTGCCGGCCCCGCAGACCGAGACGGCTCGCGCGGTGGACCACGCCCTGCGCCACACCGCCGGGGTGGTCGCCTCCCCGGACGTGGACCCGCGAGGCATCGACGACCGCCTGGGCCGCCCGGCCGGCCTCGGCATCCGCACCGCGAGCGCGGCGCGCACCGTCGTACTGTCCGCCAACTCCTGGCGCTACGGCCTGCGCCTCGCCGTCTGCATCGGCATCGCGCAGGCCCTGGTCTCCCTGATCCCGGTGCCGCGCTCGTACTGGGTGGCCCTGACGATCACCTTCGTCCTCAAGCCCGACTTCGGCTCGGTCTTCTCCCGCGCCCTGCTGCGCGCGCTCGGCACGGTGGCGGGCCTGGTGATCGCGGCGGTGGTCCTGGCGGAGGTCCCGCTGGGCTGGTGGGACGTCCCGGCGATGCTCGTACTGGCCCCGCTGATCCCGGCCCTCACCCCGAGGGGCTACGGCTACCAGACGGCGGCGATCACCCCGGTCATCCTCCTCCTGTCGGACATCCTGAACCACCAGGGCACCGCCCTGCTCCTGCCCCGCCTGACGGACTCCCTGCTGGGCTGCGCGATCGCCCTGGTCGCCGGGTACCTGCTGTGGCCGGAGAGCTGGCACACGAGGGTCGGCGCCCGCCTGGCCGACGCGGTGGCGGACACGGCGGCGTACGTGGAGGAGGCCTTCACCACCGGTGCGGCCCCGGACCCCGCCGCCCGGGCCCGCATGCGCCGCCGCCTCTACCGCGATCTGTCGGTCGTCCGCACCGAGTTCCAGCGGGCCCTGACCGAACCGCCGCCCACCGGCCGCCGGGCAGCGGCCTGGTGGCCGCTGGTCGTCGCCGTGGAGCGCATCGTGGACGCGACGACGGCAGCCCGCGTCCGCGTGGGACAGGGCGCACCCGCGCCGTCCCCGGCCGAGGTCACCCAGATCACGCTCCAGCTCCGGGAGCTGTCGGCGGGCGTACGCGACGCCGAAACGTTGACCCCGGTTCGCACGGATCTCACCGGCCCGGCGGACAGCGTTCTGGAACCCCTCCGACAGGAGGTCGCCGCGGCCCGGTCGCTCGCGTCCCCCCACTGAGCGCTTCGCTAACCTTACGTGTCCGTCGTGGCCAGGGATCGACGGGCATCAACTCACGCGAAGGGTTGCGCACATGGGCATTCTCACTCTCCTGCGGAACGCATTCGGCCGCTCACGCAAGGGGCGAGCCGCCGAGGCAGAGGGTGCGGCCCGCCTCCCGACCCAGCCGGCCGAGCCCACCACCCCGACCCCCACACTCCCCGAACCCCGCCAGGAGTCTCCCGACACCCACGACCTGGTGGCAGCGGCCTTCGACAACGTCAAGGTCCCCCACCCGACCACCCCGGACACCCACGCCGAGGCCGTCAACGACCAGGCGAAGACCGGGGAACCCCACCCGGAACCCGAGCCCCAGCAGCCGGCCGAGGCCGAGGCACCCGGCACGGACACCGAACCCGAGCAGATCACCGAGAGCCAGGACT